>CBFHMY010000078.1:0-10431 GCA_965657055.1 uncultured Aliarcobacter sp.
AATATCGCAACTAGTGTTGTTGAAGTTGAGGGTGGAGTTCTAAGAAAATTTAACGGTGGATATTCAGATTATCTTGAACAAAAAACTCAACTTCTTGAAAATATGCAAAAAGATCATGAAAATCTTTTAAGACTTGTAAAACGTGAAGCTCATTGGATGCAAAGAGGAGTAACTGCAAGAAGAAAAAGAAATGAAAGAAGAAAATCAGAGTATTTTGATTTAAAAAAACAAGCTAGAAGTAACCCTGCACAAATAAGAAAAATGAGCTTAGAGCTTCAAAGGGAACAAAAGTCATTTAATACAGATGATAATCAAAAAAATAAAAAGAAAATGCTTTATGAGTTAGATGATATTTGTAAAACTCTTGGGGATAAAGAGCTTATAAAAAATTTTACAACTAGAATTTTACAAAAAGACACTATTGCAATTGTAGGTCCCAACGGAAGTGGAAAATCAACACTTTTAAAAATATTTATGGAAAAAATGACAGTTGATAGTGGGGCTTTTAAAAAAGGTGATTTTGATATTGGATATTTTGACCAACAAAGAGATAGTTTGGATGATGAAAGAAATCTTTTAGAGACTTTTTGTCCAAATGGTGGAGATAGGGTTATTTTAGATGATGGAAGAAATATGCATGTTTTTGGATATCTAAAAAACTTCTTATTCCCAAGGGAATATCTTGATAAAAAAGTTGGAACATTAAGTGGGGGAGAAAAAAACAGAGTTGCACTTGCCTTACTTTTTACTAGAAAAGTTGATTGCTTGATTTTAGATGAGCCTACAAATGACTTAGATATTCCAACAATTAATATCCTTGAAGAATATTTACAGAACTTTCAAGGTGCTTTAATATTTGTTTCTCACGATAGATATTTTGTTGATAAAATTGCTAAAAAACTTTTTGTATTTAAAGGAAATGCACAAATTATGGAAAGTCATCAACCATATACTGAATACCTAGAAATAGAAAAAGAAATAAAAGACTTAGAATCATTTGAAAAAGAGATTGAAAAAGAAACAAGCTCTCAAAAGGTAGTACAAACAGTTAAAAAACAAACAAAACTATCATACAAAGATCAAAGAGAATATGATATGTTACCTGAAGAATTAGAAAAACTTGAATTAAAACTAGAAGAAATAAATGCTTGTTTAATGGATCCTAAGTGCTATGAACAAAAAGGAATTGTTGCCATGTCTAAAGAGTTAGATGAAACAAAAGAGATTTATGAAGCAAAAGTTGAAAGATTTTTAGAGTTAGAAGAATTAATAGAAAGCTTTAATTCTTAAATAGATATAATCACCCAATTAATTATAAATACAAGGACTTTATATGAGCTTAAAAGAGCAATTAAAAGAAGATTTAAAAACTGCAATGAGAGAAAAAGAAGTTGTAAAAAGAGACTCTATTAGAGCTATTAATACAATGATTAAACAAATTGAAGTAGATGAAAGAAAAGAGCTTAACGATGAAGATGTTATTAAGCTAATCCAAAAAGGAATTAAACAAAGAGAAGAAGCTATTACTCAATATAGTGCAGCTTCAAGAGATGATTTAGTAGCAAAAGAGCAAGAGCAAATAGATGTATTTATGTTATATCTTCCAGCACAAGCAAGTGATGAAGAACTAGAAGCTGGAATGAAAGAAATAATAGCACAAACGGGTGCAACAACTATGAAAGATATAGGGAAAGTAATGGGAGCTGCAAGTAAAAAATTTGCAGGTGTTGCTGATGGAAAAAGAATAAATGAAATGGTTAAAAAACTTTTAGCATAATTAAAAAATCAATAATGAAGGGAATTTATCATGATTGAAAACATTAAAGACATTATAGAACAATTAACAACAAAAGAAAAAGAGTTTGTAAATACAAATGCTATAGATACTCCTTTGAAGTTAATACCTCTTTTACTAAAAAGGGTGAGTCCACAAAATGTTCAAATATTAGCTTCTTTAATTAAAAAATCTGTTCTTCCTTCAATTTGTTCTAAAACAAATGATGAAATTGATGAACTTTTCACTCAAATAGAAAAAGATCCAAATCTTTTATTTAAAAAAGAGTATCAAGATAAAATCGAAGAATTTATAAGCAAAAGATTTGAAAGAGATAAAAAAGTTGTTATTGAGAGAACTTCAGATATTTCAAAACTTGTATTACTTATGGAAGAGTATCTAAATGATGCTATTTCAAGTAATGGTTCTGGTTCTAAAATTGTTTTAAACATAAAAAAAGAAATAGAATCAATAAATATAAGTAATAATGGTTTAGAAGAACTTACTAAACTTCAAAATGAATTAGTTAAAGCTGCTGTTTCTATTGAAAAAGAAATGAACACAGTTACAAGTAAATTAGAAACAGGTAAGACAAAAGTTCAAGAATTAGAAGAAAAAATAACAACATTAGAAGATGAATTAAATAAAACAAAAATAGAAAATATGAAAGACCCACTAACAGGTCTTTTAACAAGAAAATCTTTTACAGATGAAGTAACAAGAATAGAAAGCTCATATGTGCGTATAAATACTCAATATGCTGTTATTTTCTTTGATTTAGATCATTTTAAAAAAATAAATGATACTTATGGACATGAGTGTGGAGATGTTGTTTTATCAACTTTTGGAAAAATATTAAATAAAAGTATTAGAGACCATGATATCGTTGGAAGATATGGTGGAGAAGAGTTTGTAGCTATTATTCACTTTAATTTAAATAGAGAGCTTTTACAGTTCTTAAAACGTATTAAAACAATAGTTACAGAAAATAGCTTTTTATATAAGAATCAAAAAATAAAGGTTACTTTTAGTGCAGGAGTAGCACTACGAAGTAGTTATGACTCATATGAGAATACACTACAAAAAGCGGATATGCTTCTATATCAAGCAAAAGAGAATGGAAGAAATAAAATTACTTTAGAAAATGGGATGGAAATTTAATCTAAGATGAAAATAAATAAATTTTTAAAAATAGTATTGTTTATTGCAGCTACTTCTGTATTATTTACAGCATGCGCAAGTAAAGCACCTAATAAAAATGTTAAAAAAGTTGAGAAAGCAAAAGATAAAAATATCAATGATGTTTTAAATGATTCAAAATTATTTGAATATGATGCTAGACTGAAATTATACAAAAACAAGTTTACTCAAGAGAAAAATAGAAATGATTTATTAATAAGATTTGGAAATCTTTGTTCAGATAAAAAAGGTAAATTAGTTTATATAAACCATTTTATTAATAAAAGCTATGTAAATTCTTATGCTAATAATAAAGCTTATATTTGTGAAGTAGATAATGCTCCTTATTTTATTGCTCATATGGCAAGTCAAAATACTAATAGTTATTTATCTATAAGCGTAGATGAAAACATAAAAAAAGAGTATTTGGCAAAAGAAAATGACATGAAATTTGAATCAAGTCTTGAAACAACAACAGGAACAACATCAGGACCAAAATTTGAATCAACGCCTCCAAGTCAAGAAAATGCTGAAGATGGTAAAAAAGAAAGAGAAGAAATTGAAAAAAGACAAAGAGCTAGAGAACAAAAAACTAAGCTTTTATTCGATAAAAAAGATCAAACAACTATGACATTTTTTGATACTTGGAAACAAACAGGAGTAGATCCATTATGTTCTACTAAATGTAAAAGTATCAATAAAAAAAGTACTGGATTTACAACATTAAAAGAAGCGACAGACACTAAGTGGCAAATTGTTTCTAAGATCGGTGAAACTTCAGAAACTGTAGATGATACTTGTACGTGTACAGGTTCTTCTGTTATATTAAAAAAACTATCTAATGAAAATCAAGCAAGTAAATAAAGGTTTCCCCTTTATTTGCTTATAATTTGATTATCTAAATACACTTCAAAAAACTAAAAATATATCAAACTAGCATAAAAGTATATTTAAATATACTGCCTTAATTTAGCATCAAAACCAAATAAAGAATTAACACACAAAGCAAATATTATTCCTACTAGAATAACCTTTTGATAATGTTTTCCCCTACTTTTATTTAGATGAGGAACGATAACACTTGTATATAACTTGAAAGTAACAAATACTTTTTTATAATTAGCAATTAATTAAAAATTGATAGTATAATTTCTAAAAGAAAGATGAAAAAAGAAGATGAAAAATTTAATATTATTAATATGCTTAAGTTTTAGTAGTTTAGCTGCAAAAGATTGTAGTGATTATCAAGACGATATGATTAATCAACTTGAAAAAACTGATTTATATTCAGAAAAAAGTAATGATTATCAACTTAGAAAATTAGAAGCAACATCTAAAAAAACTATGAGAAATTGCAAAGGTAAAGATAATCTAAATGATTTAAAAGAAGCAAGAGTAATAAATAAACTTGCTAAAGATAAAATCAAATACAATAAAGAAATTAAGAAAAAATAGGATAATTATAGTTTCTTTTCCTGTCCAATTCTATATAATGAAAAATCGTACTTAATAGGATCAAGATTATCAAACTCTTTTAATTTTTTTGTTATCAAAAGTGCTGATTTTAAATCATAACTATTTCTATCTAAAAGTCCTAATTTTTGAGAAACTTTGAAAGTATGAGTATCAAGGGGTAAAATCAAATCTTTTTTATCAACTCCACTCCAAAGTCCAAGATCTAGATTATCATCTCTTACCATCCAACGTAAAAACATATTCCATCTTTTATATGGAGCATTTCCTAACTCTTTTATTATTCCTTGTTTATCTCTTTTAAAAGGGCTTGAAATCAAAAATGTAAAACCTTGTGATTTGTAGTTTGCAGTTTCGTGAATAGTTTGTATTAAAGCATCTATACCTTCTAAAACACTATTGTCTTTTTTATACGCTTTTACAAATATGCTATTTAAACTATCATTTTCTTTTAATCTTTTAAAAGTTTTAAAAACTGTTTTTATATCTTGAGCATTTTGAAATCTATAATAAAAAGAGTTTAACTCTTTATCTATTATTTCATCACTTTTTTCTAGAAGTGAAAAGTCAAAAGTATCTAAAAGTTTTACTATTAATCTGGCATTTCCATAGGCAAATAAAGCACATAAAAGAATAATAAATTCATCATCATATCTACTTGCTACTAAAAGGGGATCTGGCTTATCGTATGATAATTCTAAATTATTATTTCGTTGATTTACTTCATTATCTAAAAGTTCTTTTATCTCTTTATCTCGTTTTGTCATATCTTTCCTAAAATCTCTATACAAATATTTTTAGTTATAATAGCATTTCAAAAAAGTAAAATGGATTAAAATTATGCAAAATATATTAATAACAGGCTGTTCTTCTGGAATTGGGCTACAAACAGCACTTACACTAAAAGAAAATAATTATAAAGTTTATGCAAGTGCAAGAAAAGAAAAAGATATTCAAATGTTAAAAGAGTTAGGATTTGAAACTTTTAAAATTGATGTGAGAAATAAAGAAGATATTACCTATGCCATAGAAACAATTATAAAAAATGATTTAAAATTAGATGCAGTTTTTAATAATGCAGGTTATGGACAACCAGGAGCTGTTGAAGACTTAAGCGTTGAAACACTTAAGAAACAATTTAACACAAATTTCTTTGGCCTTCACGAAGTTACCTTACAAGCTATGAGTTTATTTAGAAAACAAGGCTTTGGGAAAATAATACAACACAGCTCAGTTCTTGGAATTATCTCTTTAAAATATAGAGGTGCCTATAATGCAAGTAAATATGCGATAGAAGGAATAACTGATACTTTAAGACAAGAAGTACTAGGAAGCAATATTTTTATTAGTACAATAAATACAGGACCCGTTACATCAAAATTTAGAGAAAATGCTTTAAAGAAATTTAATAAAAATATTCAAATAGAAGGAAGTTTTTTCGAAAAAATTTATAAAAAAGAGTTAAAAGTAAGACTTGAATCAAATGACAATAATGCACCTTTTAATCTACCAGCTTCAAGTGTCGCAAATGTAGTTTTAAAAATCATGGAAACATCAAAACCAAAGCCTAGATACTATGTAACAAAAGCTACTTATATCTTAGGATTTTTAAAAAGAATTCTTTCAACTTCTCTAATGGATAAACTACTAAATAAAATTTAATAGTTTATGATTTTTTGAAGCTTTAAAATAAAGCTTCAAAATTATTAACTTTTTATCATTTCTTTTGAGTTTGCAAGACCTTGAAGATAATCAGATATTTGTATTAAACAAAAGGTAATTAAAAATATCATTAAACCAGGGAAAAAGCTAACCCACCAAGCTATATCAATAACAGCTTTACCATCACTTAATAAACTCCCCCAAGACATTTGTGGAGCATTTATTCCAAGTCCTAAAAAAGAAAGTCCTGATTCAGCTAATATTGAACCACCTACACCAAAAGTAAATGATATTAAAAAAATTGGTGCTAAAATTGGTGCGAAGTATTTAAATATAATTTTAAATGTAGAAACATTTGAAAGTCTTAATATTTTTATAAAAGGTTTATTTCCAATTGCAAAACTCTCAGACCTAATTAATCTTGACATTCCCATCCAACCTGTAATTGAAATCACAATAATTAAAATCAAAGAAGAAGCTTGAATATAAGAAACTAAAGCCAATAATAAAAAGAAAGTAGGAAATGTTAAAAATAAATCAATTACTATAGTAATGGTTCTATCTGTATTACCTTTAAAATATCCAGCTGTAATTCCTATAACTAATCCAAGGATAGATGAAATAGAAGCTGCAAGAAAACCAATAATCAATGAAGTTTGACCACCTTGTAAAACTCTAGCTAGCATATCTCTTCCTAGTCTATCTGTTCCAAATAAATGAGTAAAAGTTGGAGCTTCTAATATTTTACTAGGATCCAACTGATAAGGAGATACCGTATAAAAAAATGGCAATAAAAAAATAGTTAAAATAACTGTTATCAAAAGATATGAAGCTACTTTAAACATATTTTCTACTCTTGTGTATATAAATAATAAGAAAGTGCACTTTTACCAAATGTTTTAGTTTTATTTAGTGAAAATCTTCCTAAAATTTCTGGCATTTCAAGTGAGCTTACGTGCTCAATTATTACAATAAAAATATTATCTAATTCGATATTTTTTATCATTTCAAATGATTGTACATATATATCATCCATTCCATCTCTATAATCAAAAGGAGGATCTACATATAAAACAATTTCATCTTTTGAATTTCTCAAGAAATCTAAAATCAATGGAGTTTGAACAAATGTATTTGCTTGAACTGTCTGACACTTTTCCATTTCTACAGCTTTACAATTTCTTAATAAAATTTGATAAGAGTTTCTATCTTTTTCTATAAAATAAGCTCTTTTTGCACCTCTACTTATTGCTTCTAATCCAATAGAACCACTTCCTGCAAAAGATTCAATAAAAACTTTATCAATTATATCAAACTGCAAAACGTTAAATAAGGACTCTTTTAATCTAGCTTTTGAACTTCTTGTTACATCCAAAGAAGGTAATTCTAAAATTTTTCCTTTATACTTACCTGCAATTATTTTTGTAGTTGGTCTATCATTTGCCATAAACTAGTCCTTTATTTAAGATTTTTTGATTATCTAGCATAACTTTCTGCTCTTAATTCTCTAATAACATTTACTTTTATTTCACCTGGATATTGTACTTTTTGTTCAATCTCTTTTGCAATTTCAGTTGCTAATAGTATAGCTTCATCATCATTTACAAGTTCAGCTTTTACAATAACTCTAACTTCTCTACCTGCATTAATTGCATAAGCATTTAAAACACCTAATTTACTTGTTGAAATATTTTCAACTTCTTCTACTCTTTTTAAGAAGCTTTCAAGTACTTCTCTTCTTGCCCCTGGACGAGCTGCACTTAATGCATCAGCAGCACATACAGAAGCTGATTCTACATTTATAGGTTCTTCATGACCATGATGAGCATAAATTCCATTGATAACAGTATCACACTCGTCATATCTTCTACAAATATCAGCACCTAAGTGTACATGAGAACCAGGCATTTCATGAGTCAAAGCTTTTCCAATATCATGTAAAAGTCCTGCTCGTCTAGCTAGTATCGCATCTCCACCCATTTGTGCAGCAATTAATCCAGCTAAATGTGCAACTTCAAGTGTATGAGCTAAGGCATTTTGACCATAAGATGCTCTATATCTTAATCGTCCAACAAGTTTGATAAGTTCTGGATGCATAGCTTTAATTCCAAGTTCAAGAACAACATCTTCACCCTCTTTTTGGATATTTTTATCAAATTCAGATTTTACTTTTTTGTAAATTTCTTCGATTCTTGCTGGTTGAATTCTTCCATCTTCTAAAAGTTCTTGGATAGTTCTTGTGGCAATTGCACGTCTATATAAATTAAAAGATGAGATAGTAATCATATTTGGAGTATCATCAATAATAATATCAACTCCTAACAACATCTCAAGAGCTTTGATATTTCTTCCTTCTTTACCAATAATTTTACCTTTTGTTTCTTCATCATTAATTGGTACATTATTGATAAGTCTTTCAGCTGCAAACTCACCTGCATATCTAGTAACTGCCATTGAGAACATATTATTAATTTCATTTTTAGTGTTTTGTTCTGCAATTTTATATTTTTTTCTAAATATAGATGCTATTTCAGCACGTGAATCTTCTTTTACTTTTTTAAGCATTAAATCTTTTGCTTCGACTAAAGTTAGTCCAGAAGCATTTTCAAGTATTTTTATAGCTTCGTAAGTTTTCTCTTCATAGGTTCTTTTTTGTTGTTCAATCCCCTCTTTTAGAGTTGTTATTTTTTTGTTTTTTTCAACTATTTCCTCTTTCTCGAGTCTAATAATTCTTAATTCTGATTCTAAGTGTTCGTTTAATTCTCTCTCTTTTTTTTCAATCTTAGAAAGCATTATGTCATACTCACGACGTGCGTGTTTAAACTCTTTATCACACTCAAATTTAGCTTTTAGTTGAGCATCTTTTAGTGAAACCTCTGCTTCATGCTCAATCACTTTTGCTTTAGCTTTTGCTTGTTCAATAAAAACTTGAAATTTAGCTTTATCTAATTTTCTTACAACAAATATACTCATTGCAGAACTTATAACTCCTACAACGACACTAACAATTATGTATTCCATATTCAAAAACCTTAATTTGTAATTATATAATCAGCTTGAATATCGTAACAATCAGATAGAACATGTTCACTTTTACAAAGTATTAATTGCGTAAAAATCATTGTTGGTTTATAATTTAATCTATCGAAAAATCTATCATACATGCCTTTTCCATAACCTATTCTTTTATTCAGCGCATCAACTCCTACGATGGGAATTATTGCAAGGTCAATTTTCGCAGGTTTGACAAAAGAATTGTTTGGTTCTTTAATTCCAAACTTTTTTTTATACAAAGGTAGTCTATATTTTACTATTTTAAAACTATCCCCTTGCATATATGGTACATATACACTCTTATTTTTCAATTTTCTTAAACTTACGATTAATGGCCTAACATCAACTTCAATACCCAAAGGTATGTATAATAAAATATTTTTTGGTCCACTTCGCTGTATAAATTTTTTTAATTCTCTAACAATAATTTTATTTTTATAATACTTCAAAAAGAGGCTTGTAAATTCTAATCTTTTTATACACGATTTTCTAAAATCACTTTTGTGATAGTTTTTCATATTTAAGCCTCACTTGGGTAAAATTCCTACCCAACAAATAATTTTACCCAAAGGAATTAAAATGCAGTTTAAAACTATAGCATTTTTATCAATTTTATCTATTTTATTCTTTGCAGGGTGTGATTCTAAAGAAAATAAAGAAGATACAAATGAGTCAAAAGTAGAAAAAGTAGAGAAAGCTGAAAAAAAAACAGAATTTCAACTAAAAGCAACTGATAATTCAATAATAAATATAAAACTAGAAAAAAATAAAATCATTGTAAAAGAACATCCAGATAAAATGGTGCTTTTAACTTTTTTTGCAACATGGTGTCCAGCTTGTAAAGTTGAAATACCAAATCTTATTAAATTACAAGAAGATTATAAAAATGATTTAGTAGTGGTTTCTATACTTTTAGAAGAGATGAAAACAAATGAAGATATTTTAGCTTTTATAAAAGAATATAATATAAATTATACAGTTACAAATAGTCTAGATGGTTTTGAATTTGCAAAAGAAATTGGTGGAGTTAAATCTATTCCAACTATGTATTTATTAAATAAAGAAGGAAATATCTTCCAAAAATATGTTGGAATAGTTCCAAATGAAATGATGGAAATAGATATTAAAAAAGTATTACAAAAATAAAGGTAATTTATGTTTAGTTTTTTTAAAAAGAAAAAAGAGAATAGTGTTAAAAATGAAGAACTTTTAGAAGATGAAAATTTATCTAATTCAACCCAAGAAGACGAAGCATACACTGACCCTATTGAAATCAAAGAAAATGAGAT
>CBFHMY010000079.1:0-9747 GCA_965657055.1 uncultured Aliarcobacter sp.
CTTCAGTTCCTGCTAATGCAGATCCCATCATAACAGCACTTGCACCAACAGCTAATGCTTTTGCAACATCTCCTGAATATCTAATTCCACCATCTGCAATAATTGGAGTACCAGTTTTAGCACCTTCAGCAGCACATTCATCAATAGCAGAAATTTGAGGAACACCAACCCCTGCAACAATTCTAGTTGTACAAATAGATCCAGGTCCAATTCCAACTTTAACAGCATCAGCTCCAGCTAAAATTAGATCAGCAGTTGCTTCAGCAGTTGCAACATTTCCAGCAATAATTTGAACATCCATTTCAGCTTTAATTGCTTTTACAGTATCCAAAATACCTTTTGAGTGACCATGAGCTGAATCTAAAACTAAAACATCAACACCAATAGCAACTAAAGCTCTTGCACGATCAAGCTGACCAACACCAATAGCAGCACCTACTCTTAATCTTCCAAATTCATCTTTATTTGCATTTGGATGTTCTCTTTTTTTATTAATATCTTTAATTGTAATTAAACCAATTAATTTATTTTTTGAATCAACAATTGGTAATTTTTCAATTTTATTTGCATGCATAACTTCAGCTGCTTCTTCTAATGTTGTACCCTCTTTTGCTGTAACTAAAGGCATAAGAGTCATTTTATCGATAGCTTTTTGCGTAAAATCTTTAGTAAATCTCATATCTCTATTTGTTAAAATACCTACTAAAATATTATTATCATCAACAACAGGAACACCTGAGATTTTATAAGAAGCCATAATATCTTCAGCATCTTGCAAAGTTTGATCTGGTTTTATAGTAATTGGATCAATAATCATTCCTGATTCAGATTTTTTTACTTTTTTACATTGTAAAACTTGAGTATCAATATCCATATTTTTATGAATTATTCCAATTCCACCAAGTCTTGCCATTGCAATTGCAGCTTCAAATTCAGTTACTGTATCCATAGCAGCACTTACGAAAGGGATATTTAATCCTATTTTTTTAGTAAGTTTTGTTTTAATACATACATCTCTTGGTAGTACTTCTGATTTAGCTGGTACTAATAATACGTCTTCAAATGTTAATGCTCTTTTTCTAATTCTCATTTTATAATCCTAGTTAATATTTATTTATAGTTAATAGCTTTTTCTAAAGATAAAGCACCATCAAATAGAGTTTGTTCTTCATATGCATTTGCAATAAATTGAAGACCAACAGGCATACCCTCTTCATCTTTATCTACGGGTAATGAAATAGCAGGAAGACCTGCAAGATTTACTGATATTGTATAAATATCACTTAAATACATCTCTAAAGATGTTTTAAATGAACCAAATTTTGGAGCAGTTGTTGGAGCAACGGGAGATAAAATCAAATCTGCTTCTTCAAATATTTCTGAGTATTCATCTTTAATTAAATGTCTTACTTTTTGGGCTTTAATATAATAAGCATCATAATATCCAGAACTTAATACAAAAGAACCTAACATAATTCTTTTTTGTACTTCATCCCCAAAACCTTGAGATTTTGTTTGAACATACATATCTTTAAGTCCAGCATCACCTTTTCTATTTCCATATCTAACACCATCAAATCTTGCAAGATTTGCAGATGCTTCAGCAGTTGCAACAATATAATAAGTAGATACAATTTTATCAGTATCTAACATATTTTTGTGAATGATTTTATGACCAGCTTTTTCTAAAGCAGCAACTGCTTTTTCAAAACCTTTTTGAATAGCAGGACTAGCTTCTGAAACAAAGTTATCTATAACTGCTATAGTTAATTTTCTGTCTGAATTTAAATTAGGTGTTATTGCTTCATATTTAACATTAGCAGATGTAGAATCTAAAGGATCATATCCAGAAATAATATCATATAAAATTGCTGCATCTTCTACATTTTGAGTAATTGGTCCACATTGATCTAATGATGAAGAGTAAGCTGTAATTCCATATCTTGAAACTCTTCCATATGTTGGTTTCATTCCTACAACACCACAATAAGCAGCAGGTTGTCTAATACTTCCACCTGTATCAGTACCAAGTGCAGCAATAGCAATTCCTGCAGCAACAGCAGCTGCACTTCCACCACTACTTCCACCTGGAACTTTTGTATTGTCAAGAGGATTTAATGTTTTTCCATAACAAGAAGATTCAGTAGAACTTCCCATTGCAAATTCATCCATATTTGTTTTACCAAAAGGGCTTAATCCAGCTTTTTCTAAATTATTAATTACTGTTGCATTATAAGGACTTATATATCCTTTTAAAATATTACTTGAACATGTAATTTCCCAATTTTTAACATTAATATTATTTTTAATAGCTATTGGAATTCCAGAACCTGATTGTGAAATATCTGTTGAAGTTAATTGTTCAACATAAGCGCCAGTATTATTTTCTTTTATTTTTTGATTTAATTCATTTCGTAATTTTTCTATGTCATCACTAGCTAAAGTTAGTGCTTCTTTTAGGGTTATCAATCGCTTCTCCTATGTTCTACGCTTGTAGTATTACGCTGGATTTTATCAAAAAGTTGATTAAAAAAAGATTATAATTTAATTTTTTAAGGGAGTTTTATTTTTATTTTGAAATAAAAAAAGGGACAGAACATTTGTTCTATCCCCTTTAAAAAGTATACTAACTAAATACTATACGAATGAAATGAATGCCATTGGAGTAGCATCCCCTCTTCTAATTCTAGTTTTAACTATTGAAGTATATCCACCATTTCTACCTTGGTATTTTGGTGCAATTTCATTAATTAATTTCTTAGTAGCTTCTTTACTTTGTAAAGCTGCAAATACATATCTATGTGTATTTAAATCAGCGTCTCTAGCAACAGTTACTAATTTTTCAATATATCTTTTTAATTCTTTTGCTTTAGGAACAGTTGTTTCAATTTTTTCTCTTTCGATAATCGCAATTGCCATGTTTTTTAACAATGCTTTTCTATGAGAAGAAGTTCTACTTAACTTTCTATATCCATGCTTATGTCTCATATTAAACCCTTAATTATGCTTTTAGTTGCTCTAATTTTCTTCTTAATGCAGAAGCAACATTTTCTGGAAGTGTATTTTCAACTGGGTAACCTAGTGATTCTAACTTTTCAGCAATCTCATCATAAGATTTTTTCCCAAGATTTTTAATATTTTTAACTTCAACTTCACTCATAAGTACTAATTCACCTAAGAATTTAAGTCCAGCTCTATCTAAAGAGTTGAAACTTCTAGCACTTAAATTTAAATCATCAATTTTAATAACTAACTCTTTAAGTTCAACTGGCTCTTCACCACTTTCACTTACTGTTACTTCTGATAAATCAAATACCTTGTTAAATACTGACATTTGTGCATACATAACAGATACAGCTTCTTTAAAAGCAGTAATTGGAGAAATTTGTCCATTTGTTTGTATTGTAAATACAGCTTTTTCAAAGTTAGGATTATCTTCAACTAACATTTTTTCAATATCATAAACCACTTTTCTAACAGGTGTAAAGAAAGCATCAATTGGTATAAAATCAGGTCCAACAATATCTCTAATGTCTTCTGATGGCATATAACCAATACCTTTTTGAATAACAACTGAGAACGTTAAGTTACAGTCACTATTTATAGTTGCTAAATGAACATCTTTTGATACAATTTCCACATCAGAATTTACAAGGTCTTCACCTTTAATTTCTCTTGGTCCATTGAAAGAATATTCAACAGTAACTTGATCTTTATCACCATTTATTTTAAACTTAATATTCTTTAAATTTATAACAAAAATAGCTATATCTTCTAACATACCTCTTAATGAGTCAAACTCGTGAGAAGCTCCTTCGATTTTTACTGCAATTGGTGCATAACCAACTGAAGAACTTAAAAGAAGTCTTCTTAAAGGGTGTGCTAAAGTAATAGCAAACCCATCTTCAAATGGATATGCTGATATTTTAGCTTCATTATCACTGATAGCTTCTATTTCAACTTCAGTTGGTAAAAACGGTGTCTCTGCAAATTTTTTCATTAACTACCTTTTACTTATTATTTAGAATATAACTCTACGATTAATCTTTCTTCAACAGGAATAACAACTTCTTCTCTAGCTGGGATTCTTGTGAAAATTCCAAATACTTTATCTTTATCTACATTAACCCAATCAACCATTCCAGTTTGATTTGTTAATTCTAAAGCTCTTACAACTTGAGGATTAGATTTAGATTTTTCTTTAATTTCAATTTTTTGTCCAGCTTTAACAACGAAAGAAGGAATATCAACTTTTTTACCATCTACTAAGATATGTCCATGAGTTGTAAATTGTCTAGCATTTGCTCTAGTTGTAGCAAATCCCATTCTATAAACAACATTGTCTAATCTTCTTTCAAGTAAAGTAATAAGATTAGCTCCTGTATTACCTTCAACTCTTGCAGCTTCTTTAAAATATTTTCTGAATTGTTTTTCAGAAACACCATACATAAATTTAGCTTTTTGTTTTTCTCTTAACTGTAAACCATACTCAGAAATCTTAGCTCTTCTTTGTCCATGTTGTCCAGGAGCAAATGGTCTTTTTTCTAAAGCACTTTTACCTGATAATCTTCTCTCACCTTTAAGTCCAAGATCTGCATCAAGTCTTCTTTCGATTTTTTCTACTGGTCCTCTATATCTTGCCATTATTTACTCCTTACACTCTTCTTCTTTTAGGAGGTCTACAACCATTGTGTGGTAATGGTGTAACATCTTTTAACCAAGTAATTCTAATTCCGTCCATAGCTCCAACTGCTTTAACAGCTGTATCTCTACCTGAACCAGGTCCTTGAATTTTAATTCCTACGTTTTTGATTCCGTGTTCCATTGCTTTTGCCATAGCATCTTCTACTGCTGCTTGAGCTGCGAATGGAGTTGATTTTTTAGAACCTTTGAATCCTAAATTTCCAGCACTTGACCATGCGATTGCGTTTCCTGCATTATCTGTAACTGTAACCATTGTATTGTTGAAACTTGCAGCAATATGTACGATACCGTCAGCAATATTTTTTCTTACAATTTTTTTTCTAGTAACTTTTCTTTTTGCCATCTACAATCCCTTATTTAGTTGCTGCACCAACAGTTTTCTTTTTACCTTTTCTTGTTCTAGCATTAGTTTTAGTCTTTTGCCCTCTACAAGGTAAACCTTTTCTATGTCTTAACCCTCTATATGAACCTAAATCCATTAAAGCTTTAATATCCATAGCAACTTTTTTTCTTAAATCACCCTCAACTAAATAGTTATCTTGGATTTCTTTTCTGATAATTGCTGCTTCGTCTTCTGTTAATTCAAAAGCTCTTTTGTTGTAATCAATTCCAACTGCATCTAAAATTAATCTAGAATTATGTAATCCGATTCCGAAGATATACGTTAACGCATATTCCATTCTCTTTTTATTTGGTAAATCAACACCCGCGATTCTTGCCATGTGTCTTATCCTTGTCTTTGTTTGTGTTTTTTAGTTTCGCAGATTACTCTTACTACACCACTTCTTTTGACAATTTTACATTTGTCACACATTTTCTTTACTGAAGCTCTTACTTTCATAAGCCTGTCTCCTCTTTCTTTGTGTTTGTTTCCGATTTATCAACAGGAAAAAGCAATAAAAAATAAAATACTTTACTTTTAGCTTTCACCAACTCTTTATAAAATAAATCTATATTTTATAAAAACTTCCTCAATTGTTGAAAAATGGAGTTGGATTATAATTAATTTTTGCTTAAACCTTGTTGAATGTATAATTGTTTATTTGCTTTAATCATATTTATTGTAACATTTGATATATCAGATTAAATAAAAGGATTATCTTTGTCATTAATATATAAAAATGAATTAATTAAAATTGAAATTGAAACATCAGAAATTCCATGGTTAAAAATATTTACAAATGAAAATATAAAAGAGTTTTCTCAATGTAATGATAAAACAAAACTAGAAATTTGGAAATACCTAGATATTATAGAAAAAGAGATGTTAAGTTATTTTAAATGTGAAAAAATAAATATAGCTTCATTTGGAAATTATGTTCCTCATGTTCATTTTCATGTAATGGCAAGATTTAAAGAAGATTCATATTTCCCTGAACCTATGTGGGGTAAAAAACAAAGAGAAGCTAATTTAAACCTACCCTCTTTTGAAGAATTTTATGAAATATTAAAAAAGAAGTTTTAATTAACTTCTTTTACTTTAACCGTCTTGATTAATTTGTTTAATTATCTCTTCTAATACAAGTTGTGAATCTGCTATATTTATTTGACATCCACCTGCTGCTTTGTGGCCACCACCACCATATTTAAGCATTAACTCACCAACATTCGTATTTGATGTTTTATTAATAATAGATTTTCCAACACTAAATACAATTTTTTCATTATCTTTTGCATACATAATATGTATAGAGATATTTTGTTCTGGATTCATAGCATAAACCATAAATCTATTTCCTGGCCATATTGTTTCTATTTTTCTATAATCAATAATTAATAGATTATCTCTTTTTGTTGTAATTTCATTCAATTGTTTTTTGAATTCATTTTCATATTTAAAATATAAATCAACTCTCTCTTTTACATCAGGTAATTCTAAAATTTCATCAATATTGTGTCTGGCACAATATTTTATTAGATCCATCATAAGTTGATAATTTGAAATTCTGAAATCTTTAAATCTTCCAAGTCCTGTTCTTGAATCCATTATAAAACTTAATAATGCCCATGCTCTTGGATTTAAAATATCATCCTCAATAAAATCAGCACTATCAGCTTTATTAGCACCATTCATCATACCTGTAAAATATCCAGGAAAAACTTCATCTCCACCATAATAATCAAAAACTACTTGAGCAGCACTAGGGGCATTTGGATCAATTATATGATTATCTTTTTTTTCATTTCTTAGGGTTTCTGAAAAATGATGATCAAAGGCTAAATAAACACCTTCAACATAAGGAAGATTGGTAGTTATATCATTTCTTTTAACTTCAATTTTTCCATCTTGCATGTCTTTTGGGTGAACAAATACTACTTCATCAATAATATCTAGATATGTAAGCAACGTACCACATACTAAACCATCCATGTCACTTCTAGTAATTAATCTATGCTTTTTTTTCATATGAGGAAATCCAATTTTTTTACTTATGTTATCACAAAAAATTATTTTTTGCAATAAAATACATTTATATTTTAAGTTTTGAGAATAATAAAGAAAGCAAAAGCTTTCTTTATTATTTAGTTATATAATTAGCGATTAAATCGCCCATAGCAGTAGTATTTAAAACTTCCTTAGCGTCAAATGAAGCTAAATCTTTTGTTCTATATCCATCTTTTAAAACTGATTTTATTGCATCTTCTATCATATCAGCTGCTTTTATTTCATTTAATGAATATCTTAACATCATTGCTGCACTTAAAATTGTTGCTATTGGATTTGCTATTCCCATTCCTGCAATATCAGGAGCACTTCCATGAATTGGTTCATAAATTGCTGTTTTATCTCCTGTTGATGCTGATGGCAATAATCCAATTGATCCCACAACCATTGAAGCTGTATCTGAAAGAATATCTCCAAAAATATTTCCAGTTACAATAACATCAAATTGTTTTGGATTTCTTACAAGTTGCATTGCTGCATTATCCACATACATATGTGAAAGTGTTACTTCTGGATAATCTTTTGATAATTCATTCATAGTATCTCTCCATAATTGAGAAACTTCTAATACATTTGCTTTATCAACAGAACAAACTCTTTTATCTCTTTTCATAGCTAATTCAAATGCTTGTTTACCAATTCTTACAATTTCTGGTTTTGTATAAACCATTGTATTATAAGCTTTAAATCCATCATTTGCACGTGGCTGTCCAAAGTAAATTCCACCAATTAATTCACGTACAACCATAATGTCACAACCTTTTATTACTTCAGGTTTTAAAGTTGAAGCATTAACAAGTTCATCATAAACAATAGCAGGTCTAAGATTTGCATAAACACCCATTTCTTCTCTAAATTTTAATAATCCAGTTTCAGGTCTTAAATCTCTTGGTAATGTATCCCATTTTTCTCCACCAATAGCTCCAAATAAACAAGCATCAGAATCTAATACTCCACTTACAGTTTCACTAGGTAATGGAATACCAGTTGTATCAATAGCAATACCACCCATTAAATATTCTTTATAAGATAATTCAAAATCACATTTTTTTGCAACTGAATTTAATACTTTAATTGCTTCATCTACAATTTCAGGTCCTATTCCATCACCTTTAATTACTGATATTTTATAGCTTCTCATTTTTATGCCTTTATTTTTTAGCATAGATATTACATAAAAGTTATCGCATTATAATCGCAATTAAAAACAGATATATCAATAAATAAATGAATAAATTTCTAAAATGCAGATTGAATTACTCCTCCATCAACTCGAAGGATTGCTCCATTTGTTGCACTTGCTAATGCACTTGCAGTATAAACAATCATATTTGCACTTTCTTCAACATCGGCAAATCTTTTTATTAAAGATGTTGGTCTTACATATTCAAAAAAATCTTTTTCAAGTTCTTTTGGCGTTTGATTATTTTGTTTTGCTAGGTCGTTAATAAATGTCATTACACCTTCTGATTTTGAAGGCCCTACAAGTATAGAGTTAGATGTTACATTTGTACCTTTTGTTAATTCAGCAATTCCTCTTGAAACTGATATTTGTGCGGTTTTTGTCATTCCATAGTGAATCATCTCTTTTGGAATTTGAATAGCTGATTCACTTGAAATAAAGATAATTCTTCCCCAATCTTGATTAATCATAGAAGATAGGTAATGCTGTGATAATCTAACTCCACTCATAACATTTACATTAAACATATGAAGCCACTCTTTTTCACTAATATCTTCAAACTCTTTTGGTTCAAAAATACCAAGATTATTGATTAGTATATCAATATGAGGAATAGTAGAAATTAATTTATTACAACCTTCATTGTCTTTTAAATCAGCTTCAATTCCAAAAATCTTTAGATGAGGAAATTCATCTTTTAATTTTTTAACAGCTATTTCTACTTTCTCTTTTGTTCTTCCATTAATTATTACATTAACGCCTTCTTGGCAAAGTTTTTTTGCAGTTGCAAAACCTATACCTTGAGTTGATCCTGTAATAAGTGCTATTTTATTTGCTATTTTTAAATCCATTCTTAAATCCTATACATATTATTTTATTAATAATATAGGAAAGGAATCGCAGATTCATCGCTTTTTTATTTTAGAATAGTTCTATTTTGTACCCTGTATTATTTTGATTAATTATTAAGTCTTTATGAATTTTATTTCTAAGTCTAAAAAGAACTGATCTAAAAGCTGCATAACCAGCTGGCTCATCTTGCCAGATAGCATATTCAAGCTGTTCTTGTGATACATTATGCCCTGGGCTTTCGCAAAGGTATCTTATAATTTTTGTTTCTTTTGTGGTAAGTTTAACAGGTTCATTTCCATAATATAAAATCTCTTTTTCTTTATCAAATAAATAGCCATATTTTAGTTGAATAGTGCGTGATTTTTGCTCATTGTTTAATTCAAGTTGATGAATTAGAGTTTTATTTACATTTTCAACTGCTTCTAGTTTTTTCATTTTTATATTATCTTCAGCTGATTTTTTTAATGCTATTTCAACTGCTGCATGTAGATTTGATTTTTTATATGGTTTTAAAATATATCCATAAGCAAAAGTTTCTGAAGCTTTTTTTATGGTTGATATT
>CBFHMY010000080.1:0-9419 GCA_965657055.1 uncultured Aliarcobacter sp.
CTTGATGAATGTTTTGTCTTGTTATACAAGTATTTATAATAAGCTGAAGACCTGCTTCTTTTACTTCTTTTGCAAAAGCCATTTTTTCATCAAATGAATTTTTATTATTAGTAATTAAAGTCATAGTATCTCTATCATGAGATTGAATGCCTAGCTGAACTGTTTTAAGTCCTGCTTCTTTTAACTTTGCAACTATTCCCTTTGGAGCTCCTACACCTGAAGTTATAAGGTTTGTGTAAAATTTTAAAAGATTTGCTTTTTCTACAATTTCCACTACATCTTTATTTAATAAAGGCTCACCTCCAGAAATTCCTAATTGTACAGCTCCCATTTCTCTTGCTTGCTCCATTACTCTAAACCAATCTTCTTTGCTCATTGCATCTTTTGTACTTGCAAAATCTAGTTGATTATAACAGTATGCACACTCTAGGGGGCATTTATGTGTTAACTCTAAAAGTATCCATAAAGGTGGTTTTATTTCATTATTCATAACTTATCCAATTTCTATTTTGTGCTTCTTCTAAAAAGCTTTTTATATCTTGTGTTAAATCTTCTACTTCAAATTTTTCGCATAAAAGTTTATTTATATTTTCTGCATTATTTTGCCCATCACAAAGAGCTAAGATTTCCCCAGCACTTTGATTTAATTGAACCATTCCCTCAGGATATAATAAAACATAACAGTTTTGTTTATCTTCCCATTGAAATTGAAAATTTGGGTTTATTTTTATTTTTTTATTTAAATTTTCCATTTTGCCTACTTACAATTAAAATATGGTGGTCTTTTTAACTCATATGCTAAGTATAAAGCATCACACATTGTCCATAATATATCTAGTTTAAATTGTAAAATTGTAAAAGCTTTTTCTTGAAGTTCTCTTGTATTAAACTCTTCTAGGGTTATATTTAAACCATGTTGAACATCTCGTCTTGCTTCACTTAATCTTTTTTGAAAATATCTTAAACCTTTTTGCTCAATCCAAGGATAATTATCAGGCCATGTACTTAATCTTTGTTGGTGAATTTGAGGAGCAAACATTTCAGTTAAAGATGACATTGCAGCTTCTTTCCAAGGTGCTCGCCTTGCAAAATTTACATATGCATCAACGGCAAATCTAACAGATGGCAATAAAAACTTATGAGAAATTAAATCCTCTTTTTTAAGTCCAACTGCTTCACCTAATTCAAGCCATGCTTCAATTCCACCACCAACACTATCATGGTCTATAATTCTATCTATCCACTTTCTTCTATCTTCTAAACTAGGACAATTTGACATAATAGCTGCGTCTTTAATAGGAATCATACATTGATAATAAAATCTATTTGCAACCCAACCTTGAATCTCTTCTTTCGTGCAAGAACCTTCATACATTCTTATATGAAAAGGATGATTTATATGATACATACTTCCCATATTTCTAAGTTTTGTTTCAAATTCTTCTTTACTATAAGCTTCTTGCATTTTCTCTCCTTTTTATTAAGTACTTAATTTAAATTTCTATACTCATACCATCATAAGATATTTCAATTCCATGGGATATAAGCTCTTTATACTCTGGATTTGACTCATCTAAGATAGGATTTGTATTATTTATATGAATTAAAATTTTTCGAGGTTTTTCTAAAGTATCAAGAACTTTTATTAAACCTTCTTCACCATTTAATGGAATATGACCCATTTCTGTTCCTAATTTTTTAGAAAAATTTCCTTTTATCATTTCATCATTTGTCCACAAAGTACCTTCTAATAATAAAATATCAGCTTTGGCCATTTCTTCTAAAATATGATCTTCAAGAACTCCAAGTCCAGGAAGATAAAAAAGCCTTTTTCCTGTATTTTTATTTACAACAGTAACTCCAATATTATCGCCCTTTCTTGGTTTATCTCTATAATCTGAGTATGGAGGTGCATTTGAGATTAGTGAATGTGCATAAAACTCATAACTTGGCATCACTGGAATTTCAAATTTTGTAGTACTATTTGGAATAATTTCATGCCAAAAAGTTCCACCACCATCCCAATGTTTTAACATTTTCATTAAAGGAAATGATGTGTTTAATTCTTCATTTACCTCTTTAGTACAATATATTTGATGAGGGCAACCTTCCCTTAACATCAAAAGTCCAGTTGTATGGTCAATTTGAGCATCATTAAAAATAATTGCTTTTATTTTTGTTTCTCTTTTTTGTGTAGGATGTAAAAAAGGTGAATTATGAATTTGCTCTAAGATATCAGGAGAAGTATTAAATAAAACCCAATTAACTCCATCTTCACTAATAGTAATTGAACTTTGTGTTCTTCTTTTAATTGTAGTTTTACCTTCTCTGTAACCTTTACAATTATCACAATTACAATTAAATTGAGGTAGTCCTCCACCTGCACTTGAACCTAAGATTTCTATTTTCATATTATTCCTAACTCTTTTTATAATTGAATTTATCTCATATAAACTCAATAATAAAAAGAACAAGCCAGAATAAAAATCCTGACTTGTTAACTAAAACTTTTAACTAAAAACTAAAATTAAGACCTATTATTCATGACAAATGTACATAGTCACTTCAAATCCAAATCTATTATCAACGAACATTGGTTTTTCCCATTTCATAATATTGCCCTCCTTTCAAAAGATTTACATAAATTTATTTTGATTTATGTAATTTAAATACGTGAACTGTTCCACCTTGATTTATGTTTTTGATTTGTTTTGCAACTTCTCCACCCCATAATGGTACAGCTCCACCCCAACCTGAAACGATTGAGATATATTGTTCACCATTTTGTTCCCAAGTAACAGGAGATCCAACAATTCCAGAACCAACTTGGAATGTATACAAGATTTCACCTGTTTCATCATCAAATGCTAATAATTTACCTTCAGGAGTTCCTGTGAATACAAGTCCACCAGCAGTTGTTAGAACTCCTCCCCATAATGGTGCAGGGTTTTTATATTCCCATTTAACTTTTCCAGTTAATGGTTCAATAGCTTTTAAAGAACCAATATGGTCTTCAAAAATAGGTTTAATTGTAAATCCAGCACCTAAATAAGCAGCACCTTTTTTATAAGAAACTGGTTGATTCCAAATATCCATTCCCCACTCATTAGATGGAACATAGAAATTTTTTGTTTTTTGTGAATAAGCCATTGGCATCCAGTTTTTAGCTCCTAAGAACGCAGGAACAGCAAACACAGAAGAACCTTTAGACTCAGCTCCAGGATTTCCAGGTCTTCCATCTTCTACATAAAGTGGTCTACCATCTTTCCCAATACCTGTTGCCCATGTAATATTTGAAACAAATGGGTTTGCAGTAACAAATTTACCATTAGTTCTATTTAATACATAGAAGAATCCATTTCTATCAGCAGTTGCTGCTAGTTTTTCTATTTTTCCATCTTTATTTGTATAATCAAATGAAATTAATTCATTTACACCATCAAAATCCCAACCATCATGTGGAGTAGTTTGGAAATGCCAAACAATTTTTCCAGTATCAGGATCAAGTGCTAATCTTGAAGATGAATATAAGTTATCTCCAGGTCTTAAATGTGAATTCCAAGGAGCTGGATTTCCTGTTCCCATAAAAATTAAATTAGTATCAGGATCATAAGTTCCACCTAACCAAGTAGCTGCACCTCCAGATTTCCATAAATCTCCAGGCCATGTTTTACCAGCTTCTCCACCAGTTATTCCATTTTCTTTTCCATTTAGGTAACCCATATGACCTTCAACAGTTGGTCTTGTCCAAACTACTTCACCTGTTTTTGCATTTCTTGCTTCAACTTTTCCAACAATACCAAACTCACCACCTGCAACACCTGTGATTACCATATCTTTTACAATCATAGGAGCAGCTGTTATTGAGTAACCATCTTTATACTCTTCAACTTTTTTCTTCCAAACTACATTTCCAGTTTTTCTATCAAGTGCAACTAATTTTGCATCAAGAGTTCCAAAAATAACTAAATTATCGTAAATAGCAACACCTCTGTTGATAACATCACAACAAGGTAAAATTGCATCTGGAAGTTTTGCATCATATTGCCAAATTTCTTCACCATTTGCTATATTAATAGCAAAAACTCTAGAGTAAGAACCTGTAACATACATTACACCATCTTTAATGATTGGTTGAGATTCTTGTCCTCTTTGTTTTTCACCACCAAAAGAGAAATTCCATACAGGAACTAAATCTTTAATTGTATTTTTATTGATTTGTTCAAGTGTTGAATATCTTTGACCTTGTTGTCCTAATCCATAAGTTAAAACATCCTCTGTAGACTTTGCATCATTTGAAATTTCAGTATAAGTAACTGGATTGTATGATGGTTCTATAACCTTAGTTGTGTTACTATTTGCTTGAGCGCTAATTAGGGCACAAAGTGTAACGGCAGCGGCACTAGTTAGTAGCTTTTTTTTAATCATTTTCTCTCCTTAATTATTGTCTTAGCAAAAGTATACATGACATTTATAGCCTAAGTTTAGCCATGACTAACTTTTTTAGATTTGAATCCTACAAAGGCCATTATCAGGCTAATTACCAATGAAATTCCTAAAATTAAAAATATTTCAAGCTCAAATTTCCCGTAAAGTGAGAATCGTATAGCCTCTACAATATAAGTAAATGGATTGTAAGATGAGATATTAAATAAAAGAAGAGATGAATCTTTTATTTTCCAAAGAGGATAAAGTGCAGAACTTAAAAAAAACATAGGGAAAATTACAAAATTCATAACCGTTGCAAAATTCTCTAGCTGCTTAATAACAGATGAAATAAAAAGTGCAAAAGCATTTAATATAATAGATGAAACCATAATAATAGGAATAGTTAAAACTATTGCACCATATGAAATATCAACACCATAAAGAATTGCCACTATTAAAAAAGTAATAGCTTGTAAAGTTGAAACAATTGCTGTTGCAAACATTTTACAAAACAGTAGATAATTTCTATTTATATATGATGTTAAAAGTATTTTCATACTTCCCATTTCTCGGTCAAATATCATAGTTAAAGAACTTTGCATTCCATTAAAAAGTAAAACCATTCCCACAAGTCCAGGAACAATATAAGTTTCATAAGTAATATAAGTTTCATAAGGTGGAATTATTGCTAAGCCTAAAGCTGTTTTAAAACCAACAGAAAAAATAAAAAGCCATAAAAGTGGTCTAACAAGAGCTGAAAAGAATCTACTTTTTTGTTTTAAAAATCTAATTAGCTCTTTATAGACAATTCCTTTCATACAATATATATATTTTTTCATTGTCTTACCTTACTAGATAGTTGAAAGTTTCAACTAGGTTTTCTTTTTTGTGTTTAGCAATAATATTTTTTACAATTCCTGATTCCACAATTTTTCCTGTTTTAATTAAAGTAACATTATCATCTTCTTCAATTTCATCAAATAAATGAGTAATCCACAATACAGATATATTCTTTGTAGTAACAAGTTGTCTTACATAAGCTAAAATATCAAATCTACTTTTTAAATCAAGTCCAACAGTTGGTTCATCTAGTAAAAGTAATTTTGGTTTATTTATTAAAGCTCGTAAAATCTCAACTCTTCTTCTATGTCCTCCATTTAGATTCCGCACTTGAGTATCTAAATGTTCTTCTAGTTCTAATTTTTTGATTTCATCATCAATTGAAAGAATAGTTTGCTTAAAATCTAAACCTTTTAAAGAACCATAATAAAAAAGATTTTGTCTTACTGTTAAATCTAAATCTAAAGTTGGTTCTTGAAAAACAATTCCAATATCTTTTAGGGCATTTGAATAATCTTTTATAGGAAAGTTATTGATAGATATTTCTCCAACTACAAGATTTTGTAATCTTGTAATTAAAGAAAAAATAGTAGATTTACCAGCACCATTAAGTCCTAACAAAACGCTGAAAGTTCCTTCTTCAATAGAAAAATTGATATTATCTAAAACCTTTTTTTTTCCATAGGAAAAATCTACATGAGTTACTTCTAGTATATTTTTTTTCATATTTTATTTATTTTGTGGAATTACTGCTAATCCCCATGGGTATCTTCCAACGGCAATTGATTTTTCAACTTTTAAAGAATCAATATCAATAACTGAAACATCTCCACTTACACCATTTGTTGTATAAAGTTTTTTCTCATCATGTGCAAAAGCCAATTGCCATACTCTTTTTCCAACGAGTAAATACTTTATAACTTTAAATGTTTTAGCATCAACTACAGCCACATGGTTTGCAGGGCCTAAGGCAACAAAAGCATATTTTCCATCAGATGTTAGTTTTATACCAACTGGTTGTATTAAGTCTTTAAAAATTCCTGGAATTTTAAAAGAAACTTTTCCAATACTCTCTTTAGTTGTGGAATCAACTATCATAACAGTTCCACCAATTTCACTTGAAGCCCAAACCCTATCACCACTTTTTGTAAATTCAATGTGTCTTGGTCTTTGATCAACTAAAGTATTATGAATAATCTTTTTTGTTTTTGTATCAATCCAATGTAAAAAATTTGATGTTTCAGTTGTATTAATAGCAACTGTTCCATCAGGACTTACAGCCATTCCCTCAGGCTCAACACCAACTTCTATTTGAGTAATGACACTTCTATTTACTGTATCAACTACTGTAACAATTGCATCATCTTCATTTGAAATATAAAGCTCTTTTCCATCAGGAGTTAAAGCGAATTGTTCAGGGTCTTCACCTGATGGTAAATTATATAAAATCTCTTTTGTTTTTAAATCTAATACTTGAACGGTATCATCATCACTTGCACATATATATAATTGTGTTTTATCATTGTTTAACAATATTCCTCTTGGTCTTTGACCTACTTTTATAGTATCGCTTACTTTATTTGTAAGTGAATCAATAACAGAAATAGTATTATCTTTTTCATTTGATACATAAATTGTATCTGCGAATAATGAGCTTGTTAATATAGCTATTGATAAAATTTTTTTCTTCATAAATCTATCTCCAATTTTATTTAGATGAATTCTATACTATCTTTATAGCCTAAGTTTAGCGATTATTTTTGCTAAACTCAGGCTATAAATATTTAATATAATCCTTATAAACCATTAAAGGGAAAAAAATGAAAATTCTAATATCTTTTCTATTTTTATTATCTATCATAAATGCAGATGTTTTAAATGTAAATATCCTATATTTAGAGCAAAAAATCCAAAAGCCACCTGTTTTATCAAATATAATTGAAGAACCCCAAGACTTAGGAATTAAAGGTGCACAAATTGCCATAATAGATAGTAATAAAAGTGCAAAATTTTTAAATCAAAACTTCACTTTAGAAAGTAAAATATCTTTTGATGAAAATGAATTAATTTCTGCATTTGAAGAGTTTATCAAAAACAAGAATAGCTATGTATTATTAAATGTAGAAGATGAACTTTTAGAAAAACTACTTAAAAATCCCCTTTCAAAAGATGCCTTACTTATAAATGCAAGTAGCCAAAATACAAATCTTAGAAAAACTATTTGTAAAAACAACCTACTTCACACAAGTGCAAGTAATGCTATGCTTTATGATGGATTAGTTCAATTTTTAGTAAAAAGAGATTTTAAAAAGATATTTTTATTAAGTGGTAAAAATCCAAAAGATTTACAAATAAAAGAGGATATTAAAAGAGCTGCCAAAAAATTTGGGGCACAAATTATTGTTGAAAAAGAGTGGGATAATAATAGTGATATTAGAAGAAAGGCAACTGACGAGTTTCCTGTATTTACCCAAGCTAAAGATTATGATGTAATTTTACTTGCAGATTATTATGGTGATTTTGGAGAGTTTGTTTATTTTAACTCTTGGCTTCCAAGACCAGTTGCAGGAACTCAAGGACTAACTCCTATTTTATGGCATAAAGTAATAGAACAATGGGGTGCAGCTCAAATGCAAAGTAGATTTGAAAAATTTGCATCAAGATGGATGGAAAGTCGTGATTTTTCAAATTGGTTAGCAATAAGAACTATTATTACATCAATTTCAAAAACAAAAACAGCTGATTTAAAAACAAATTTAGATTATATTTATTCTGATGATTTTGATGTGGCTGCTTATATGGGAAGAAAATTATCTTTTAGGGATTATAATGGACAAATTAGAATTCCTATCTCTTTAGTTCAACCAAGAGCTTTGATTTCTACTTCTCCTCAAGTTGGTTTTTTACATCCAACTACAGATTTAGATACTTTGGGAATAGCACCTTTTGAAATGGAATGTAAAAAATGAAAAAAACCTTTTTATTAACTCTTTTTTTATGCTCTTTTTTAAAAGCTAATTATGAAATAATAGAAAATGAAAATCTTTTTTTAGTAAAAACGCCTAATAAAAGTTTTCAAGAAAATTTATTAAATCTAAAAGATGAGATAAATTTTCAAGGTTTTACTATAGTTTATGAACTAAATCTTGCAAAAACTACAAATGAACTAGCAGTCTTACTTGAAAAAAAAGAGATTCTACAAGAGGGAATAAATCTAGGTCTTTGTAAAAGTAGTTTTACTTTACAAATGCTAGAAGAAAATTACAATAATATCAACTACTGCCCCCTTGCTATTTCTATTTATAAAAAGAATAATGAAAATTTTATCTCTTATAAATTTTATAAACCCTTTAAAAAAGATGATCAAATTGCTAATAAAATCAATGAAACATTAAAAAATCTGATTATAAAAAGTGTAGAATAAAAGAAATTCCTATACACTGTGATTTTAAATGGAGATAAATATGAATAACAAAAACATACCACTATCTGTATTAGATTTAGTTCCAGTAGCAGATGGTTTCTCAATATCACAAGCCATAGAAAATAGTTCAAAACTTGCATGTGCGGTTGAGAAATTTGGATATGAGCGTTATTGGGTGGCTGAACATCACAATTTTAGTGGAATTGCAAGTGCTGCTACATCTGTAATATTAAGTTATATTGGAGCAAAAACAAGAAAAATAAGAATAGGTTCAGGAGGAATTATGCTTCCTAATCATGCACCATTGGTTATTGCTGAACAATTTGGAACTTTGGAGTCTTTATATCCAAATAGAATAGATTTAGGTTTAGGAAGAGCCCCAGGAACTGATAGACAAACAATGTTGGCTTTAAGACGTGATCCCAATAATGACGGTTCAGACTTTCCTATGATGCTTAAATATTTACAATACTATTTATCAAATGAAGCTGGAAGCAAAGGAATAAAAGCAATACCAGGATATGGATTAAATATTCCAATTTGGTTACTTGGTTCTAGTACTTTTAGTGCTTCCTTAGCTGCTCAAAAAGGTTTACCTTTTGTTTTTGCCGCACACTTTGCCCCTGATTCAATGGATGATGCAGTAAAAATATATAAGGCAAACTTCATGCCATCAAAACAGCTAAAAGAGCCTTATATAATGATTTGCATAAATGTAATTTGTGCT
>CBFHMY010000081.1:0-9359 GCA_965657055.1 uncultured Aliarcobacter sp.
AAGAATGAGAACAATAAAAAATTGATAAATATTATTTGTTATATATTTCATCAAAAATTACTTTCATGGGAAATTTTTGTTGATTTTATAAGCTTACGAAGATAATCATAATCTGCATTGTTTATTTCTTTTGTTCCATATTTTATATTTTCATTCCATGATGATGATTCTTCTTTTTCAATTGATAACATAATATTTTTTATATTTACAAGGGTTTTATCATCTAAAGTTTTTGAATTACCTACTAATATGAAACCAGGTATATCTTTCGAACGTATTATCTCTTTTAATCCTAAATGATTGTATCCTAGGGCAATATCAGTTTTTAATCCACCATATTTAAATTCATTTCTAATTACACTTAATCCTACGGTATCATGTCTACCTAGATATTTATATTTATTCTTTTCAATATTTGTGTTCGAATTATTTAATACATCATTCACAAATAAATATCCACAAGTAGAAAGAGCTTGAGTTAATGCTATTTTTGTATCAGTCATATTTTCAATTGATTCTTCATTTGAAATAAAACTTACAAAGGAACAAGTATAAGAAACTTCTCCTTTTTTATTTTTAAAATTAACTAAAGGCATTGTATTTGGGTATTTTTCTTCTAAAGTCAAATATGGCAATGGCCCTAAATATGCAATATCTATTTTTCCATTTATAAACTTTTCTAGTAAAGTGTCATAATCATCATTATAATCCATTTGGATTTTAACATTTAATTTTTTTTCTAAATATTTAATCATTGGAAAAAATTGAGTATTTATATCTTCAATATCTTTTGTTGGTAAAGGAGCAAAAATTAGAGTTCTAGTATCACTAAAAAGATACAAAGGAATAAGACTTAATAAAAAGATAAATTTGAACATAGATTACTCTTAATTTTTATATTCTAGAATTTTACCATTTAATTTTGGAAAAAAAATAATTTTTAATTTAATTGAAGAATTTCAAGCTAATATTGAGTCTACAATTGCACATATCTTTTATTTTAGATTACTTTTTAGTTTTACAAGTGTAAAATAATAGAAAAAAAATTGTTTTATCCTATAAATAAAGAGAAATACAACATAAGAGAAATTAGGAATATGATAAATGAATAAAGTAATGAAAATATATAAAATTCTTTATGAGGCATATGGGCCACAAGGTTGGTGGCCTTTTCTTAATTATGAAGGTCAAAATTCTAGTAAAGAAGGAAATACTGAGGGCTATCATATTCTTGATTACACTTTTCCAAGAAATGAAAATGAAGTATTTGAAGTATGTTTAGGTTCAATATTAACTCAAAATACTACATTTACATCTGTAGTTAAATCTTTACATAATTTAAATGATATAAATCATCTTTGTTATAAAAAAATTAAAACAATGCCTATTGATGAATTAAAAATATTAATTAGGCCATCGGGATATCATAATCAAAAATCAAATTATATATTAGAATTTATAAATTTTTTTGAAGCTCTTGGAAATAAGATACCAACAAGAAATGAGTTATTGCAAATAAAAGGAATTGGTCCTGAAACAGCTGATTCTATTCTTTTATTTGGATTTAACCAAGCACAATTTAAAGTTGATGCTTATACTAAAAGAATTTTAGTTCATAACAAATTAATTTGCGAAAATGCAAAATATGATGATATAAAATATTTTATGGAAAAAGAAATTAAGCAAGAGATAAAAGATGAGAAGGAATTGATTATAATTTATCAAGAATATCATGCTTTAATTGTTAATCATGCAAAACAATATTACTCCAAAAAACCCTATGGTAAAGAATGTTTTTTAACATTTAATAAGTTATAATATTTTATAAGGATAATTGATGAATAATACTTTTAAAAATAAAAAACCAATAACTACTTTTATATTTACATTTGTTTTTGTATTTATAACTTTATTAAGTTTTTATATGTTTTATCAAGAAAAAGAAGAAAATAAAACTTCTGAAAAAGCAAATTTATTGATGTTAAATATAGTAAATGAAATTCAAATAAAAATATCACAAGGTATTACAGCAGTTGATTCTCAAATACTTTTACTCAAACAAAATAATTATAATCCAAATAATTTTGATAAATGGGCAAAGGAACTTATGAAAGAAAAAGATGCTATAGCTTGTTTACAGTTAGCTAAAGATGGTATTGTATCAAGTATTTACCCTTATGAAGAGAATAAAAGTGCTATGGGACATGATCTTTTAAAAGATAAAAGACGTGATGATGGTGCATTATTAGCTATTGAAAAAAGAGGAATAACTTTTGTAGGTCCAATTAAATTAATTCAAAATGATAAATATGCTTTGATAGCTAGAAAACCTATTTTTGAAACTTTAGATGATAAAGAGAAATTTTGGGGATTTTCTACAGTTATAATTTATGTTGATTCTATTATGAAATCTCTTGAAGAAAAAATTAAAGATAATGGCTTTGAATATCAACTTGAAGGTTTTGATCCTGATAAAGAAAAAAGGCCTTTATTTGCAAAAAGTAAAAACTTCAAAGGTAAAGATACCCTAGAGTTTGATATAAATGTGCCAAATGGTAAATGGATTTTTACTCTTGAAAAAAATAGTATAAATAATTAATTGAGATAATATGATATATGCACTAATTACAATAATCTCTTTTTTAATCGCTTTAATGGCTTATAGATATGAAAAACTTTTTGCTAAAAATAAAGAGATATTAGAAAACTATAATAAAGAATTAGAAAATGAACTTAAAATTCAAACAGCAGATCTTGTAAAACAAAAAACTCTTTTGGAAGATAGTGAATTTAGATGGAAGTTTGCAGTTGATGGAAGTGGTGATGGATTATGGGATTGGAATGTTCAAACTAATGATGTATATTTTTCTCCTAGATGGAAAAGTATGCTGGGCTTTGATGAGCATGAAATAGAAAATACTCTTACAGAATGGGAAAAACGAGTACATCCAGATGATTTAGAACAAGTTTATAAAGATCTTACGGCTCATATGGAAGGAAAAGTTGAAAGTTATCAAAATGAGCATAGGGTTTTATGTAAAAATGGTTCATATAAATGGATCTTTGACAGAGGTATTATTGTTAAAAAAGATGAATTGGGAAATCCTTTAAGACTTATTGGAACTCATACTGATATTGATGAAAGAAAAAAATCCCAAGAGGAATTAAAAAAATCAAATATCAAATTTAATTCCATATACAATTATTCTTTAGATGCAATAGTACTTCTTGATACAGAAAGTGGAAAATTTTCAGATGTAAATTTAAGAGCTATTAATTTGTATGGATATACAAAAGATGAATTTTTGGATTTATCAATAATAAATATTGAAGCTTCTCACGATGAAAAAAAAATAAAAGAGACTCAAGAAAATATTATAAAGCGTGGATGGGATCAGTTTGAATCAAAGCATAGATTAAAAAATGGTAGCATAATAGATGTTCATGTAAATGCTGTTGTGATTAATATTTTAAATAAAAATTATCTTTATGTAACTTTTAGAGATATTACAAATGAAAAACAACTAGAGCAAAAAATCATAGCTGAAAAAGATTTTATCTCAACAATTATTGATAATGCAAATTCTATTATTGCAGTAATTGATAATGAAGGTAAAATGTTTAGAGTCAATAAATATGCACAGGAATTTACAGGTTATACTCAAGAGCAGATAGCTAGTGAGCCATATTTTTGGTCAAGATTTTTGCCAGATAATCAAAAAGAAAAAGTATTAGATATTATAAAAGAGGCAAAGAAAGGCCATGTTACAAAGTTTTTTAAAAATAGCTGGTTTTCAAAAGATAAAGAAGAAAGAGTTTTCGAATGGTCAAATACATTAGTTCTAAAAGAAGATGGAACTATGAATTACATTGCAACAATAGGAATTGACATAACACAAAAAGAGAATATTCAAAAGCTTATTTTAAATAAAAAAGAGGAGTTTGAATCAATCTTTAAATATGCACAAGATGGTATTGTAATAAGTGATTTAAAAGGAAATTTTTTAAAATTTAATGACTCATTTAAAGAGCTTTTAGAATGTAGTGAAGAAGAGTTATTAAGAAAAAATTATTTTGAACTTTTATTATCTAAAGATCAAGAAAAAAATATAGAAATATTGCAGCAAGCAATAAGAACAGGACATGTTGAAAACTTTGAACAAGATTGTATAACAAAGAATGATAAAATAATTACGGCTCATATTTCTATTTCACTTCTTCCTGATAAACAAACACTTCTTTTTATAGTTAAAGATACATCTTCTATTAAACTTTTAGAAGAACAATCTAAATTAGCTTCAATGGGTGAAATGATAGGAAATATAGCTCATCAGTGGAGACAACCTTTAAGTGTTATAACAACAAGTGCTAGTGGTTTAAAATTGAATGCTGAATTAGATATGAAAATTTCTAAAGAGCAAGTAGAAGAATACTCTGATCTTGTATTACAACAAGCTAATTATCTTTCAAATACAATTGATAATTTTAGAGATTTTTTAAAAAGTGATAAAAATCATAAAATTATTAGTATTAATGAAATTTTAAATTATACTTTGGCTTTAACAGATGCAACAATTAAAAATAATAATATAAAATTAATTAATGAAATTGAAGAGAATATTTTAATAAAGGGTAGTATAAATGAATTAAGCGAAGCTTTTATAAATATACTCAATAATTCAAAAGATATTTTGAAAGAGAAAGTTTCAAATGAAGAAGAACGGTTTATTTTTATAAATGCACACAAAAAAAACCCTTCACAAGTTCTTATCACTTTCAAAGATTCAGGTGGTGGAATTCCCAATGATATTATTAATAGAGTATTTGAACCATATTTTACTTCTAAACATCAATCAAGGGGAACAGGATTAGGCTTATCAATGGCAGATAAAATTATTAGAGAAAGACATCAAGGAACTATTTGTGTTTCAAATGAACAATTTGAATATAATGGAAAAACATATAAAGGTGCTTGTTTTTCTATTGAATTACAATTGGTACAAGGCTAATTCTTAATATTAGAAATTAGCCTTATTCTCTTTTATCCATTTAGAAATAGCTTCTGGTGCCATTGGATGTGCTATTTTATATCCTTGTCCAAACTCGCAACCAAGTTCCAATAAAATTGAGATATGTTCTGATGTTTCAATACCTTCTGCTATAACATTCAAATGAAAGGCTTTGCAAAGAGTAATAATACCTTCTACTATACTTAAATCATTTTGATTAGTAATCATTCCTTGTATAAAGTTTTGATCAATTTTTATTTGTCTTATGGGTAATTGTTTAAGATAAACAAGTGAAGAATATCCTGTTCCAAAATCATCTAAGGAGAATGTAACTCCTAATTTTATACAGGTATTCATTACATCTTTTGCTTTAGCTAAATCTTCTAGTCTACTGGTCTCAAGTACCTCAAGTTCCAACATATTTGGATTTACTGTTGGATATAAAGATAAAATATTTTTTAATTGATTTACAAAATTATCATCCAATAATTGATGTGCACCTACATTTACACTAATTGAAATATTTAATCCCTCTTCTTGCCATGATTTTATTTGAGAAAGTGCTGTATTTATTACCCATTCGCCTACCTCAATGGATAATGAATCATCTTCAATAATTGGTAAAAACTTCAAAGGAGCTAGAATACCTTTTTGGGGATGTTCCCAACGTATTAAAGCTTCAACTCCAATAACTTCACCAGTTCGTAAATTAGTTTTAGGTTGATAATAAACAATAAACTCTTTATTTTCTAATGCCAAACTAATCTCTCTTATAGATTCAAAACGATCACGAATAAGATTATTTTCTTCAGTATTAAAAAAATGATAACGATTTTTACCAGATAACTTAGCTTGATACATAGCTTGGTCAGCTTGACGTAAAAGTAAGTCTGCATTTACAATTTGATTTTGGGGATAAAATGTTACCCCTAAACTTGCTGAGACTTTTATTTTTATATTATCAATTTCTATTTCTTTAGAAGCAGCTTCAAGTAATCGAAGAATTATAGGTAATGCATCTGATATTTCATCTAACTCTGATAATACAGCAACAAATTCATCTCCACCAATACGTGCTAGGGTATCTACTTCTCGAAGAGCTTCTTTCATCTCTTTTGCTAAATAAATAAGTACTTTATCTCCTATATGATGGCCATAAGTATCATTGATTTCTTTAAATTCATCAAGATCTAAAAAGATAACTCCTAAGTGTTGTTTATGTCGTTTTGTATGAATCATTTTATTTTCAATACGGTCAGCTAGCAATACTCTATTTGGTAGTTTTGTTAATTGATCAAAGTGGGCAATGTTTTTTAATGAATCTTCATACTCTTTTATTGCAGTTATATCAGATAATAAAGCTACAAAATGAGAAGGATTTCCTTGATTGTCATATACGGCATTTATAATTAAGCTACCGATGAATAATTCTCCATCTTTTTTTTTATCCCAAAGTTCTCCACTCCATGAACCTAAGTTATTTAATATTTCCCACATATTTTTGTAATACTCTTTATCTTGTTTTCCAGAGTTTAAAATATTTGTTTTTTTACCTATTATTTCTTCTTTAGAATATCCTGTGATTTTTGTAAATGTATCATTAACATCACTTATAATTCCATCTAAATTTGTAATCATAATAGCTTCTCCAGCATTTTTAAAAACACTTGCAGAAAGTTTGAGTTTATTTTCAAATAATTTACGCTCACTTATATCACTTATTACTAAATAATACATAGGTTCTTTATTTACATTTAGTTCCACTATTGCTGTAATATTAGCCCAAAAAGTTGTTTTATTTTCATTTATTATTCTTATTTCACAATCTTCTTTTTTTTGTGATTTTAGAGTTCTTTTACGAAATAAATAGTATATGTCTTGGTCTTCTTCAAATATAAATTTAGTAAGGGATTGATTTATTAGTTTATGCTGTCCTTGCCCTAATAACTTTGAAATTGCAAAATTAGCTTCTTTAATAAATCCATCTTGATCTAATGTACAATAGCCAACAGGTGCCATATTATATAAATTGTAATAACGTTTTTTTGATATTTCCAGCTCATTTTCACTTGCAATTAATTCTTCATTTTGCATTTTTAATTCAATTTGATGTACTTCTAATTCATGAATTATTTTTTTAGTTTCATAAAGTGAAAATTTTTCAATATTTTCAGATTGTTTTATATTTTGTAAAGTAAGTTTTTCTTCTGCTAATTTGCGAATTTTATTATTTCTATCTTTTTCAATCATGATTAAATTTCCTTTGAAAAATTCTATACTTTTTTATATTTGGCGTTCAGTTGTTGTTATTGCATAGGTGTTTTCATCTTTGTCTATTAAAGCACTAGAAACTATATGAATATTAATTATAGAGCCGTCTTTTTTTAATCTTTTTGTTTTATATGTTTGAAGTATTTTTGAATTGCATAATTCAGCAATCTTTTTTATATCTTTCTCTTGTAATTCTTTTGGTATTCTATTTTTTGATTGCATATTAATAGCTTCTGTTTCGCTCCATCCATAAAGTTTTTCAGCTCCAGGATTCCATGCAATGATTTTCCCACTTAGATCTTCAACAATAATTGCATCACTTGAATCACGTACTACTATTGCTAAACGAGAAAGTTCATTTAGTTCTTTTAATTTTATTTTTATATCATGCATTTGTGTTATATCAACAAAAGATATAACAGCACCTTCTATTACATTTTCTAAAGTACGGTAGGGTTGTATTCTCATTAAATATGATTTTGAATCAATTGTTGTTACTTCTATTTCTTTAGGAACCAATGTATCAAGTACATTTTGAATATCACTAACTAAACTATTATAATCAAGCATATTAGAAACAATATGGCCAATAGAACGTCCAATATCGCCTAAAATCAAATTAATAATACGAGTTGCAGCTGGAGTAAAACGTAAAATATTAAGATTATGATCAACAAATATAGTTCCTATTCCCGTTCCTGCTAAGAGATTATTCATATCATTATTTGAACGGGATAAATCTATAACTTTCATATTAAGTTCTGAATTCACAGTTGATAGCTCTTCATTAACTGATTGTAATTCTTCTTTCGAAGTCTCAAGCTCTTCATTTGTAGACTGTAATTCTTCATTCATTGATTGTATCTCTTCATTATATGATTTTAATTCTTCATTTGAAGTTTCTAGTTTTTCATTTGCATCTTGTAAAAATGCTTTTTGAAGTTGTAGTTCTTGTTTTAATGATTGAATATTTAGATTTTCATGGGAAAGATTAGTATGGACAATATTAATATCTGAAATATTCTCTTCAATAATTTCTTCTTTAGCCGCATAAAAATCTTCTTGAAGAAGAACAATATACAAAGGTATCTCTTGTTTAATTTTTAAGCCAAGGCTTACTTCTTTGATTGTTATATTAACAATTGAAATATTTCCATTTATTTTAACTGCTAGTCCATTTTTATGTACAATTTGTTTTTTAATTTTTGCTTTTTGAAATGCGAGTATTAAATAGTTTTTTAAACCATCTTTTGCCATTTTGAAAATATTATTAGTATTTGTTTCTCCTGATGGTAATTCTAAATACATTCCAGCTTTTCCATGAATATATAAAATATCTCCTTGCTCATTTACAAGAACTGCTGATGGAGCAATTTGTTCAAGTATGGCATTTTCTGCTAGTTCTCTAAGTGGTAATTTATTTCCTTGTGGCAATTTATTCATATATTGTACAAAATTATATTTCTGATTTGTAGGAACAATATGGGTTAAAATTGTTCTTTTATTATTAGCAGGATTTTTCTGACATTCAAAAAGTTTTGCTTTTGCATCTAAAACATTATAAGCAGAAGCAAGCTCTCCTAGTGTTTCTGAATTACCAAGAAGAAGAATTCCTTTTTGATTTAAAGCATAATGAAAAATAGAAATTACTTTTTGTTGTAACTCAATATTCATATAAATCAATAAATTACGACAACTTATTAAATCTAGTTTAGAAAAAGGTGGATCTTTAATAACATCATGTACTGAAAAAACAAGCATATCTCGTATATTTTTGTGTATTCTATAAGTATTATTATCACTATTTTTTATAAAAAAATTCTCCACTCTCTCTTTTGAAATATTAGTAGATATACTTAAGGGATAAACACCAGCTCTAGCTATTGCTATTGCTGCTTCATCTATATCTGTGGCAAAAATTTGAACAGTAAATCTCTGTTTTATTTTTTGCATATATTCCATTATTAGTATTGCAATAGAATAAGCTTCCTCTCCTGTTGAACACCCTGCAATCCAAACTCTAACTGTTGAATTATCTGTTTTACCTAAAAACAATTTAGCAATTACATTTTTTTCTAA
>CBFHMY010000082.1:0-9352 GCA_965657055.1 uncultured Aliarcobacter sp.
CAAGTGAATTTCTAATAATATGCATTAATGGATCAGTTAGACCTTCAATCATTGCTTTATCAATTTCAACATTATCTCCATAATGTTTAAATTCAACTTTTTTACCAAGTTTTTTAGAAATATCTCTAACAACTTTTGGGAATTTTGAATAAATTGAATCCATAGGAACCATTCTAATACTCATAATAGAATCTTGCATATCTCTAATATGTCTTTCAAGTAATTCAAGTCTTTCTAATACCGAATTTCTTGTTTTTGATTCTTCAATTGTAGAAGAAAATTGTGTTAGCATAGCGTTTGTTATAACTAAATCACCAACATTATTCATTAATAAATCAATTTTGTCTAGATTTACTCTAATACTATTATTATTGTTTGAAACTGGTTTTTTTGAAGTGGGTTGTTCATCATTTTCATCATTTGATACAGTTTTTTGTTTTCTTACAGCTACATTTTTTGTAGGAGTAGAAACTACAGTATTTTTATTTACAGAAGTAGATGCTTTTTCTTCAATATCATTAGTTTTCATTTCTGAATTAGGTGTAATTTCTGGTACATCATCAAAAAATCCAAAATGTTCTTGATCTTCATTAGTCAATTTAAAATCACTATCTACAGCATTTCTTGATATTTCTTCTAAATCTTCATCATAAAAACCATAATTTTTTTGTTCTTCATCTAAATCATCATCTGCAAAAATCCCATAAGCTTTTATTTTAGTATCTCTTTGTTCATTTAATTCTTCATCAAAAAAACCAAAACTATCACTATCTAATAATGTAGAATCTTCTTCTTTTTTTACTTCAATAACTTTTTTTACTTCTTCTTGTTTAACAATTACTTCTTCTTTTTTAGCAATTGTACCGCTTGAATAAGCTCTAAGGTCATGTAATAAGTCACTAGTCATGCTAGTAAATGTTTCTCTATCTAACTTTTCTGAAACTTCTAAATCTAAAATTTCTTTCATTACATCAAGACCATCTATTAAAGTTTCGGCCATTTCAGGAATAAATTCAATTTTATGATTTCTCAATTTATCCATTAAGTTTTCAACATCATGAGTAAATTCAGCAAACAATGCTAACTCAACAGATGCTCCACTTCCTTTTAGGGTATGTACATCTCTAAAAAGTTGTCCCATTTCTTCATCTGTTAAAGAACCATTATTTTCAGCTTCCAAAAGTACATTATCAGCTGATTCAAATAATTCTGCAGCTTCTTCAAGAAACATTTCTCTATATTTTGAAATATCAAACGACATTAGAGCTCCTTTATTTATCTACTCAAAACTATATTTACTGCTTTTAAAAGTTGATCAGGTACAAATGGTTTTACAATCCATCCTGTTGCACCTGCGGCTTTACCTTTAGCTTTCATTTCATCACTTCTTTCAGTAGTAAGTACTAAAATTGGTTTTTTTGAATATAATGGTACTTTTCTTAATTCACTAATAAGTGTTAATCCATCCATATTTGGCATATTTACATCTGTGATAATTAAATCAAAATCAGCAGCCTTAGCTTTTGCTAAACCATCAACACCATCAACAGCTTCTGTTACATCTGTGTAACCACCCTCATTTAATGCGTAGTTAAGCATATCTCTTAGCATTGTAGAATCATCTACGATTAAAAGCTTAGCCATATTAAAACCCCTTAAGTTTTTAAAAATTTATTTATATTATACTAACGTAAGAAATATTAATTTAGGGTTAGAATAAAGATTATTTTTTGTTTTTTGATAATTAAATTGGAAGGATGTTGATGATATGGTACTTTAAAAAGTTATTTGAGGTATTTTGAGAGTTTTAAACAAGAATAAGGATTAATAAATCCTTAGTTCTTAATTTAGTATTTAGTTCATTGATAATTCAATTCTATCTTTTTTAACTTTTAAAACTTTTACTTCAATTTCTTGTCCAACAGATAAAATATCTGATACATTATTAACTCTTTCTTTTGAAATTTTTGAAATATGTAAAAGACCTTCTCCACCTTTTGCAAGAAGAATAAATGCACCAAAATCTACAACTCTTTCAACTTTACCCATAACTACTTCATCAATAGCATATAGTTTTTCAAAATCAATATTTTTTGCACTATCTTTTCTTGCAGGAGCATTATTTGAAATAGTTTTAATATGCTCACAAGCATCTAAAACATTTTGTTTATTTCCACCGCTTACTTTTACTGTTCCATTATCTCTATCTAAATCTATTGATACTGTGAATTTCTCGATGATTTCTTTAATAGTAGCCCCTGCTTTTCCAATGATAACCATTATTTTACTAGGATCAATTGCAAATTGTTCAACTAAAGGTAATGCACCACTAGGAACTATATCAAGTGCCGCTTCTTCCATTAATCCTAAGATATGTTCTCTTCCTTCTTTAGCTTGTAATAAAGCTTCTTTTAAAACTGATAATTCAATACCACCAAGTTTTATATCCATTTGTAAAGCTGTAATTCCTTTTGAAGTTCCTGCAACTTTAAAGTCCATATCTCCATCATGATCTTCTAATCCCATAATATCTGTAAGAACAGAATAACTATCGCCTTCTACAACCATCCCCATTGCAACTCCAGCTACTAATCCAGAGATAGGAACACCTGCTGCTTTTAGTGCTAAAGAACCACCACAAACAGTTGCCATTGAAGAAGAACCATTTGATTCAAGAATTTCAGAAACTAATCTTACTGTTTCATTATAATCATCATCAATAGTAGCTTCTAGTGCTTTTTTACCTAAATTTCCATGTCCTAGTTCACGTCTACCTACTCCAAACATAGGTTTTGCTTCACCAACTGAAAAACCTGGAAAGTTATAATGTACCATAAATCTATCCACTGAAGTTGATTTTTCAGTTAATATTTCATACATTTGCCCATCTTTTGCACCTGCAATTGTTGCAACAACTAAAGCTTGAGTTTCTCCTCTTGTAAATAAACAAGAAGAGTGTGCAGAAGGTAAAATATTAGTTTCAATAGAAATTGGTCTTACATCTTTAAGCCCTCTTCCATCTGCTCTTACTTTATCTGTAACAATCATGTTTCTTACTATTTCTCTTTTTACAACAGATACTGCTTCATAGATAGTTGCATATACTAATTCATTATTTGTACAGTATTCATTTTTAGAAATAAGTTTTGCAACATCTTTTAATTGAGTTGCTCTTTCACTTTTTGCAAGTTTTTTAATAGCTTCATTAATATCTGAAGAGAAATTATCTCTAACATAATTAATTACGCTTTCTTCAATTGTAAATTGAACTAATTCAACTTCAACTTGCTCTTTACAAACGGCTTCAAAACCTTTTTCATATGTTAAGTTAGCTTCTTTAAGTGCATTTTGAGCAAATCCAATTGCTTCAACTAACATATCTTCATCCATTTCATTTGCATTATGAATTTTTGTAAAAGCTTCAATATCAACTTCAATTAATTCAGCAGAAGAAATAGTTTTCATTTCAATCATTAATAATTCATCTTTAGATCCAGCAACATATAAATCTAAAACAGAATTTCCAATTTGTTCAGGAGTTGGATTAATTACATATTCATTTTCAATTTTTGCAACTCTTACACCACAAACAGATTTTTTAATTGGTAAGTTTGAAGTATATAATGCAGCATTTGCAGCATTTAATGCTAAAGTTTGTAAATCTACATTTTTATCAGCACTTAATACCATAACTGTAATTGTTGTAGGATAAACATAACCTTTTGGAAATAATGGTCTTAAACTTCTATCAATTACTCTTGATGTTAAAGTTTCAAAATCACTTGGTTTTCCTTCTCTTTTAATAAAACCACCTGGTAATTTTGCTGCTGCATAAGTTTTTTCTATATATTGAACTGTTAATGGAGTAAAATCTTCACTTACTGGATTATCAAATTCACTTACAACTGTTGCTAATACAACCGCATTACCTAATTTTGCTAAAACTGACCCATTCGCTTGTTTAGCTACTTTATCAAACTCAAAAATCTCTCGTTTTCCACTTAATTCAAATTCACAAACTGTTGACATTATTTTTTATCCTTTATTTATTTTCTCTATATCTTCAAAGCTAACATCATCTAAACTATCATAATAAAAATTAATTGAGACAAAATGATCTAATTTTTTTACAAAATATAAATCATCTGCAATTGATTCTATTGTAGGAATACTAGCTGTTGGTAATATTGGAGTTGCTACTGAAATAGATTTTGCTTTTAAATTGATAGCTGTTTTTATACATGCCATCATTGTTAATCCTGTATTAATACCTTCATCAACTATTAATACATTTTTATTTTCTAATTTTTCAATCTTCTCACCATGTCTAAATCTACTTACTCTTTGAGTAATAGATTCTTCATAAACTTGTTTAGATCTTGCGTATACATAATCTAAACTTATATCAAAAGATTTAACCAATTCTTCATGAATTAAAACTTCTTCGTGTTCTGTTACAACGGCTATTTCACAAAATTCATTATTTGGTGCAAATATTTTTTCCGAAAACATAATATCATATTTACCATTTAAAGCATTAGCGATTATTTTAGCTATCTCAAAACCACCATAAGAACTAGCAATTACAGTCCAATCTTCTAATTTCATACTATCAATTGGAAGTACATCAAGTAATCTATATGCTGCTACTTCTCTATTTTTAAAATATATTTTATCTGAGTTCATGAATTAATTTTCAATCGCATATTTTTGATTAATGCCACCAATTGGCTTTAATGTTAAAGTAAGATAGAATATTTTTTGATAATCGCTATCTGATGTACTAGATGATGAAGAAATAATTTGATTTGAGAACCTAAGGTTTAGATTCCAACAATTATCATCTACATTTAAAGCAACACCTTGTTTATTTCTTGTATTGTTTTCTAAGTTATAATTTTCATAATAAGAAACTTTATAATCTTTTGATAATTTGTATGATGTACTAACTCTGTAAGATTCCAGATCCTCTCTATCATTGCTTGTATTATCCGTTGCTTTTGATTGATAATAACCTAAAGTTAATGATAGATCTTGATAAGTAAGTGTACTACTTGCTGAATTTTCAACAAATTTTTCATCTTGAACATTATATACAGCTTTGCCAGAAACACTACCATAATCATGATTTATTTTTACGTAATTTTCTAAATCTTGTAATTTAGGATTATCAAGTTCATCATATAAAATAGATTGAGAAATTTTGTGATTTATTAGTTGTTTTAAACTATTTTTTCCATAAATTGACTGATTTACTGAAAGTTCGATATTTTTTTCTTCATCTACAATATCAAAAGCTTCCAACTCAGTTTCTTTATCAGAACCGTCTACTGTTGTTATTTGATATAAATCTCCATCTTCTTTTAGATTTGTAGGAATAGAATATTTAGCATTTAAATTAATTGTATGTAAATATTTATCATATGGTTTAATTAAATCACTTCCTACTGAAACAGAAGCTCTATTTTGAATTAAATTACCATCAGTATAATCATCGCTTCCAAAATTATCATAATCATATTTCATTAAAACTATTTCATTTTCTAAATTAAGATACATAAAATCATCTAAAAAATATTTAGTATAACTAATAGGAGCACTTATTTTATATACATTTGCTGTTATACCCTCATCTCTAGTATAATTACTAGCTTTTGTATCCAATGAATATACTAAGTTATCAATAAATGATTCTTTATTATAAGAGTGAAATTGCACTTGAGGTAATTCTTGAAGAGTTCCTGCATTTGTATCAGCAGATGTATCTATATAATATCTTCCATATACACCTGTATAATAATCATTTGTATTGTAAAAATAATTGATTTTTGATTCAACTTCTGAATCAGTTGAAGTAGTTGTATCATCTTTTTCTAAAGTTATATATTCAACATCATTTAAATAGTTAATTGATGTATATAAACCATCATCAGCTTTACTATTCTTTGCAAAAACATTTCTTTTTTGGTAATCTAAATCAAAACCATAATGTAAATCACTATCTAAACTGTTATCAATTACATAGTTATCTTGCTCTTTAAATACACCTGTTTTCATCTCTAAAATAGAATTTTGTGAGTCTGCATATCTATAATATAAATATGAACCATATCCTCTATTTGTCCTAACTTGCGGTACTAACTCTAAATCATAGTTTTGAGCAGGAGCATAAAATATAGGTTGAGAATAGTATAACCCTTCACCACTTGAAAAACCTATTGTTGGAATTAATAAACCTGTTCTTCTAGTTTTATCTGCTGAAAAACCTAAATAGGGACTATAAAAAACAGGTACATCTTTTATATATAATCTTGGATTATATGTGTTTATCCATTTATCTTCAGTATTATAATCAGCACTAGAAGCTCTAATACTCCATATAGGATCTAAACAATCACAAGATGAAAGAATAGTACTATCTAGTTCTACTATCTTAGTCTCTTTTGTAGAAGTATTTGAGTTCATCCAAATTTTATCTTTTGATTCATATAAAAACATTGGATTTTGAGTAAAAGCATCTTTTTTTAAGTCAATAAAAGCATATTCGCTTTGAGTTTGAACACTATTATCTTTTATAATTAAAACATTATTAAATAATTCAAAGGTTTCATTTTCTTTATTATATATTATTTTGTCTGCACTTAAATAATACGTAGGAGAAAAAACAACAACATCTCCTGTTGCAACCACTATATTATCTTTTGTATCTATATTCTTTGATATTAACTGAAATTTTTCATTTTTTATTTCTTGGGAACAAAGTAATGAAGATGTAATTACTAATGAAGCTATAATTTTTTTATACATTAACTACCAACGTTTTTCCTGTTATATCATGAAATGTTCTTCTTCCTTCATTAAAAAAACCAATTAGGAAACCCACATAAAAAAACATTTCAGAAAATATTCTTCCAATTGATCTTAATAATGATGAAAAAAATGAAACTTTTCCCCATGAATCAACATCTATAACTCTTATTTTGGCAACAATTTTACCTATTGTTGCACCAAAATACCAAATGAAGAAAGTATGATAAGCAACTTTTAGTGCAATTAATGGCATAACTAAATCAGTTTTCATTAAAAACATCATTGCCTCCATATCATCACTATGGGAAACTATACTATCCCAAAATATTACCATAATAATTACAGTAATTAATAAATCATCAATTACATAAGCAAATGCTCTTGACTTCATTGATGCTAATTGTAGATTATTACTACTATTTTCTTGCATTAATATTTACTTTAAAGCTTGATATGCAATATCAGATCTACATTTTTTACCAGCAAAATGAACCTGACCACATAAAGCATAAGCTCTATCTCTTGCTTCTTTTATACTTTTTCCAAATCCTACGCAAACTAGTACTCTACCACCTGTAGCCATTAACTTATCATCAATTTTTTCAACACCAGCATATGAAATATGTGAGTTATTTAATAAATCTTCATCAACAATTTTGTCAACAATAATTTCAGCAGGTGTACTTGAACTGTATGGATAATTTCCGCTTGCCATTACAACACCAACACTAAATTCATTTTTGATTTTAATATCTAGCTTATCAAGTTGTTTTGTAGCACCTTTATAAAATAACTCAGATACAGGAGTTTCTAATAAAGGCATTAAAATTTCACACTCAGGATCACCAAATCGAACATTATATTCTAAAATAATTGGCTCACCTTTTACAACCATTACTCCAATAAATAGTACACCTTCAAAAGGAGCACCTTCTTGTTTCATTCCAGCAAGTGTAGGAATAATTACTCTTTCTTCTACCTTTTTATAAATATCATCATTTACTAAAGGAGTTGGAGCATATGCACCCATACCACCTGTATTTGGTCCTGTATCACCATCACCTATTCTTTTATGATCTTGAGCAGCTGGTAATACTTTATAGTTTTCACCATCACAAATAGCAAAAATTGATAATTCATATCCATCTAAATACTCTTCAACAACAATAGAAGTTCCAGCATCACCAAAAGATGTACCTGATAACATATCAGAGGCTGCTTCTTTTGCTTCATTTATACTTTGTGCAATAATTACACCTTTACCACCACATAAACCATCTGCTTTAACAACAATTGGTAAATTCATAGTATCAATAAAATCATGAGCTTCTTTTTCATTTGAAGTCTCTATAAACGCTGCTGTTGGTATGTTATATTTTTTTAATATATTTTTCATATAAACTTTTGAACCTTCAAGAGCCGCGGCAGCTGCACTTGGTCCAAAAATAGTCAAACCATTTTCTTTAAATATATCAACAACACCATCTACTAATGGAGCTTCAGGTCCAACAATAGTCAAATCAATAGAATTATCTTTTGCCCAAAGAGCTAATTGTTTATAATCTTTTATATTTATATTTGTTCCCAATTTATCAGTAGCGCCATTTCCTGGCATAAAAAATAAATTATGAGCATTTTCTTTAAATATTGCTAATCCAATAGAGTATTCTCTACCACCATTACCAAGTATCAATATATTCACGATAATTCCTTAAATAATAATTTTAGTACCCAAGTAGCCGCTAACCATTTAAATGGCCCTAAAAGCCAATAAGCGCACACGAGAGGTATATTTCAGGAGCTTAAACGTAATGAAAAGCTGCACACCATATATCTACAATCACGTACAATACAAAATTATCGGACCCACAACAATGGAAATCCCGAACTACTTAGATAATCTTATTTTATCTAAAGATGGTTAAAATTGAGTTTAAATTAAAAATTGCTTTGCTAGTTTTATACACTCATCAATTGATGTTTCAGAACTAATAGTATAATCAACATTTTTTGGTAGATAAAGAGCTGTAGTTTTTCCAATAACTATTGCTTTATATGAATCATTCCAAGAATATTGTTGGAAGAAGCATTCTACACTTGAAGGTGATGTGAAAATAAAAATAGAATTATTCTCTAAAATTACATTTGATTCTTTACAAGAAGTTTTATATACAACTAATTCATCTAATAAAACATTATTCTCTCTTAATATATCAACTAGATTTGAAACAGTTTTTAAAGCTTTTATATAAAGTACTTTTTTATTTTTTAATAGCTCTATTAATTCTTGAGCAAAATCATTTCCATGTGATGTAATACCAGTAAAAGCAATTTTACCACCTAGCTTTTCAATAACTTGCGCAGTTTTTGGAGCAATTACAAAAGAAAGAATTTTTTTCCAATCTTTATTAAAAGAATCTAAAGAATAAACTGCATTTTTTGATGTGAAAATTAATGCCTCATATTTTAATAAATCTATTTCTGATTTTAAATATTCTATTTTGAAAACTTCTAAATTTTCAACTTCTGAATAAATTTGATT
>CBFHMY010000083.1:0-2625 GCA_965657055.1 uncultured Aliarcobacter sp.
TCTACGGCTTGATCCACTGCTAAATCTTTCGTTTTAGCAATATCTTCACTTGTTAATTTTAAAGTATATTTTAATTCTTCTTTTGAAATAGCCAAACCTTTGATCTGTTTTAACATTTCATCCATTTTTGGAATTTCATCAGCATCTAATACTGTAAAAGTAACACTATCTTCATTTATTGATAAGCCGTCTATTAAAAGCTCTTCATCATCTGAAAAATATTTCACTGATGTAGCAATTGTTTTTATCTTAGCGCTTACAGCTTCATTAGTATTTACACCTAAAAGCATATGTAATCCACCTTGTAAATCAAGGCCTAGTGATATTTTTTTACCTGAGTCTGTTTGTAATAAAGAAGGCACTGAAAGCACAACACCAAAAATAATACTTAATATAAATATTATAAGTCTATAATTAAAGATTTTCAATTCTTTTCCTTGAGTTAGGGTTATAATTTGAAGTAATTAAGATATGTAAAAATTACATATCTTAGAATATGAAGAATATTACTCTTCTAAAAGTTTTGCAACAAACTCTCTTATAAGCTTCATTTCAGTGCCGTCACTGTTTTTTACTACAAAATATGTATCTTCAACTTTTGTAACTTCTACCATTAAGCCACCATTTGTTACAATCTTGTCACCTTTTTTCAAATTAGAAACCATTTCTTTATGAGCTTTCGCTTGTTTTTGTTGTGGTCTAATAATTAAAAAGTAAAAAATCGCAAATAATGCAACTAGAGGTAACAATGAGCTTATTAAATCTGTACTCGAACCTTCCATCAAATTTCCTTTTTAAAAGTAGTTTATTATGTTTTTACTAAAACGCGATTATTCTAACAAAAACTTCATAATAAAAGGCTTCATCACTGCAATTTTATTAGCTTCTTTTATGTACTTAAGCTATTTTGAGTTGGAATATAAAATTTTAAATACATTTTTAGGTCTTTTAGCTATTTATTTATTATTGGTAATTCCAAAAAAAGCACTATTTGTTGCAGGTTTTTTTTCAGGAGTTTTATGGTGTAATTGGATGGCTGTCAGCTTACAATATTATGATTTAACATATCTAGCTCCAGTTTTTATAATTGGTATTAGTCTTGTTTATGCATTGATTTTTTATATGTTTGCACTTTATGATAGATTAGTTTTTAGAATTTTAGCTATTTTTGCATTTACTTTTTTTGCACCTTTAGGTTTTAATTGGATGAAATTTGAATTAATATTTGTTGATTCTTATATTGATATTTCAAAAGTTGCATTTTTTCTTGTACTATTTTCATTTTATCTAATAATAAAACTAAAAAGATTTAAGGTTTTAGGAGTTATACCTATTTTATTTGCTTTAAATCTTGGAAAAGGTATCTATATTCAAAATCCTGAAGCTAGTATTTATATGCCTCAATTAAATACAAAACAAAACCTAAAATGGGAAAAAGATTATCAAAGAATTTTACATGAGAATAATTTTGAACAAATTGCAAAAGCTATTGAGTTAAAAAAAGATTTAGTTGTTTTACCTGAAACTGCTTTTACAACAGTTTTAAATAGAAATGCTGAATTATTAGAACGTCTGAAAGAACTATCATTTGATATTGATATAATTGCAGGTGCCTTATATGTGGAAGATAAACAAATTTATAATGCGTCATATCACTTTACTAAAGGAGAAATAAAAGTTGCTAAAAAAGTTGTATTAGTTCCTTTTGGAGAAGAAATTCCACTTCCAAAATTTTTTGTTGATTTAATAAATAAAGTATTTTATAATGGTGCACAAGATTATTCAAAAGCATCAGCTCCAACTGATTTTATAATCAAAGGTGAAAAAATAAGAAATGCAATTTGTTATGAAGCAACAACTGATAAGATTTTTGAAAACTTAGGCGATACAAAATATATGATAGCTATTTCAAATAATGCATGGTTTACTCCATCAATTGAGCCAACATTACAACATCTTTTACTAAAATTTTATTCAAGAACATACAATGTTACTATTTTTCATGTGGTAAATGGAAGTTCAAATAGAATATATAGACCATAATTTAAATTATAATACTAAACTCTAGAGGATTTCTTTAGAGTTTAGAGTATTTAAAAATAATAAGATACTCCAACTTTCACTTTTTCATCATTTTGCTTATATAAATCATCATTTAAATATTTAAGGCTCAAAGAAGCATTCTGATCTAACTTATAAGTTCCAAAGACTTCAAATTGATTATTTTCAAGACTCTTATTATATTTATCGTATGAATAGTTTAATCCAAGTTTTATATTATCAAATCTATTTGTCACTAATCCTATACTTGAACCAATTGAATATAATTGATCTGAACTTTTATAATATAAATTTGAGCCTATCATTAAATATACAAAATCTTTATCATTTCCATAAGTAAGACCAGTTTCTGGCTTTATTTTTAAATAATCACTTTGATCTTTAAAATGTTCATATGCTAAATCAATTCCCCAAGACATTGGTTTAAAAAACATATCTCGAGGGGCTAAAGATTTTATTTTAAGTAAGGTAAATCTATCTAATTTTATATTTTCATCTTTTTCTTTTTTTAAGTTAAGATCAAAAAAATCAATATAAGCCCCTTGTAAATATCCATCACTTATA
>CBFHMY010000083.1:2724-9255 GCA_965657055.1 uncultured Aliarcobacter sp.
TCATAAATATCATGATATACAGGCTTTGCTGATAATTCAAAGCTATCATCTGAATTATAATAAAAAGAAACTCTTGCTGAATCGTGGGAATCTAAAGGATTTTTAGGAGCTTTAATATCATAACTTGAACTTTGATTATAAGCACTTCTTTGTTTTAAAAGTTCTAAATATTTACTTAAATACTCTTTTTTATCATATTCATTATTTGCTCTTTGATACTGTAAATAAGAGATTTTAAAATCTAAATAAGAGACTTTATCATCTACACTTAAAGCCTCTTGTAAAGCTTCATTATCATTTACAAAAGAGTCTAAATATTCTTTATTCTCTATTTTCTCTTCTAATATATATTTCATTTTTTTCATTGATGAATATCTAAATTTTGAATCTTTTATTAAATCGTAAGGCTTTAAAATTTTAATAGTATCCAAAGGAACAGTTTTCAAAGTAAAATGGCTAACTAAATCTAAATCACTTCTTGCAATTTCAAGTAACCACAATATATTATATGAACAATTTTCCTTAAAGAAGAAATAGTCAGAATAGACATCTTTTAATTCATATGCATGTAAAACTAACCTATCTATTTCATCTTGTTTTAAATCTAAATCATATTCCCAAATATCTCTTTGTTCAAGATTATTGTATTCTTTGATTTTTTCATAATAAGGTAAAATTGAGTACCTTCCTTCATATTTTCCAAATAAACCTTTATAGGCAAAAATAAATCCATTTGTATCTGTTGTTTTTGCCGCATAATTTATTGCATTTGATATTAAAGGAGTATCTTCATTGGATGAAACTCGTAAAAAAGTATGTCCATACATTGAAGCAGGAGAATTAATATGTGCCGTTGGAAAAACCATTGTTACTTGTTTTGCATCAATTGCCCCTAAATATTCATTTAACTTAGGACAAGAGTAAGAAACAATATTTTCTTCTAAGTGAGGAATGTTTTGCTCTAGCCACTTTACTCTTAATGGAAATCTACATAAAACATCATTTTTCCCACTTTCTAAAGAGTTTATAGTTTCAAATAATTCTTTTTTTAAATCTGTTTTACCATCTTTTGAGATAAAAAAATTATTTGAATCTATTTCACTTGAACCACTTCTATAGTGTAATAGTTTTGACCAATAAGAATTTTCGTAAAGTTTATTTTGTTCTATAAAAGAGTTTATTACAGGTGAAGAAAAGCAAGAAGTTGAAAATAGAAAAGTAAGTAATAAATACTTACTTTTTCTATTAGAGATATTACATATATTTAGCAATTGAATCAATAACCGCAGCTGAAGTTACATTTTCACTTGTATAAATATTTGAGAAATTTGCTTGTAGTTTTGAAGAAAACTCAGGAGTATTTTCAACATTCATTAATTTTGCAACAGTTGCTAATGTTTCACCCTTTCCTGCAGAAATATCTAATGCTAATTCATCCATATTTTCACCAACAAATTGATTTAATTTGTCATTTGAAACAAAGTTAGATGGTTTATTACAATTTGATGTTCCACTTGTAATTCCAAAAGTTTGGCTTCCTGATGTTCCATTTGTAGTTGCTGCTAACACTTGTAACATAACTGTACTTTGATCTTTAATTACAAGAGAACCTAAACCACAACCTGTATTATCATTTGCATACATTGATGTTGTTAAACCAATCGCTGCGATTAAACTAATTATTTTTTTCATATTTATCTCCTCTAAATTTTAATTCATTCTAGTATCTTTTTTTTAAATAATTACTTAAAAAATAATTATTCTAGTACTTTTTTAAAATTTCTTTTATAATTATTTCTTTTTCTAAGTGTTCATCTAATTGTAAATCAAAAGCAAAATCTAGTATTTCTTTAAATTTTTGTGATGGCTTAAATCCTAAGGCTATTAAATCACGCCCTTGAACTAAAGCCTTAATAGGCTCATTATGAATTTCAAGCTCTTTTGCTTTTTTTAAAAGCCAAGAAGTTGCATCATGACATTTATTTTTATGGGCAATATTGCGACCTAAACAATCAGCCAAACATACTAAACATAAATCTTCTATATTTACTTTTAAAGAAAGTCTTTTTATTGCTTTTAAAGATGACTCGGCAAGATAAAGTTGAAAAGGTGCTAAATGATTTTTGACTAAAGTGCAAACAATATCTATAAATTTCTTTTCATTTGTAAGTTTAGATAAAAAAGAGATTGTAGGCTCTATTCCTAAGCTTTCGTGTTTGTGGGAAGTTATTTTCCCATTTATTTCTTGGGTACAATAAGGCTTTCCAAAATCATGACAAAGAATTCCATAAAATAAATACAATTTTTTATATTCATCTTTTATATTTTCTTCTCTTATTATTTTTGATAATTCATCAAGACACATCATAGTATGAATCCAAACATCACCTTCAGGATGATATTCTTTGTCTTGAACACATCCAATTAGAGCTTTTAATTCAGGGAAATATTTTAGAATTCCTAATTCATAAATAAGTTCAAATCCAATTGAAGGTTTAATTGATTTTAAAAAAAGCTTTTTTAATTCTTCGAAGATTCTTTCTTTTGGCAAGTATTTTAACTCATCATTTAAAACAATTTGTTTACAAAGTTTTTTTGTTTTCTCTTCAATTTTAAAATCAAATCTAGAAGCAAAGCCCACAGCTCTATAAACTCGTAAAGAATCTTCCATAAAAGTATTATCATCTATGTGTTTTATAGTTTTATTTTTTAAATCATTTAGTCCATTAAAAGGATCAAGAAACTCTTTTTTAGAAAAATCATAGCCTATTGCATTTATTGTGAAATCTCTTCGTATAGCTGCTTCTTTGAAGCTTAGTTTTGCATTTGTTGTAACTTCAAAACCTTGGTGAGTATTTCCAATTTTTTTTTCACTTCTTGGAAGTGCAAAATCAAAATCATATTTATCAGCTCTTAAAGTTAATACCCCAAATGATTTTCCTACAAGCTTAACAGAACCAAATTTTTTTAATGAGTTTTCTATAGTTTCAAAAGAGTCTATTCCAAAGATTTCAACATCATAATCTTTTACAGGAATATTTAAAAAGTAATCACGAACACAACCACCTACAAGAATAGGTCTTGCTCCTAATTCTTGTAAATCATTTAAAATATCTTCTAATATTTTAGGAATATTAAATTTTATTATAGTGGTGAACATCTTGTTGTGGGAATGGAATAGAGATACCTTCCTCATCAAATCTTAATTTTATTGTTTCTGTTAAAGCAAATTTAACATCCCAATAATCAGGTGTATTAACCCAAGCTCTAACTACAAAGTTTACAGAAGAATCAGCTAATTCAGAAACAGCAACGGTAATACCTTTGTCTAGTAAGATTTTTTCATGTGAAGATATAATATCATTTAAAACATCTTTTGTTTTTTTAATATCATCTTCATATCCAATACCAACAACTAAATCTACTCTTCTTGTATCATTAGCATTTATATTTATAATTGAACCACTTGTAATTGCACCATTTGGAATTATAATTTTTTGATTATCAGGAGTTGTAAATACTGAATTGAAAATCCCAACTTCACTTACACTTCCTGTAACTCCAGCAGCTGTAACCGCATCACCAACTTTAAATGGTTTAAACATAATAATCATAACACCAGAAGCAAAGTTTCCTAAAGAATCTTTAAGTGCAAGACCAATAGCTAAACCAGCAGCTCCAAGTATTGCTAAAAATGAAGTTGTTTCAACTCCTAATTTTCCTAAAGCAGTTAATAATACAACTATCATTAAAGCGTAATAAACGATATTTTCTAAAAACTTAATTAAAGTTTCATCCATACCTTTTACTTTTCTTAAAACTTTTCCAAGTAAGGCAACAATTTTATTTACAGCCCACTTACCAATAATAAAAATCAGTAATGCCATTATCAATGAAAATGCATAACTACCTAATATTTCTACTATGTTATTAGGGATATATGATGTTATATCTTTTGTTAAATTATTTATATTTTGTTCTATTTCTTTTTCCAAGGATACTCCTTTTTATTTCATTAGCTCTAATATTTTTGCTGTTACTTCTTCTATTTTAATATCTGTTTTTTCTAAAGTTTTTCTATCAACTAATTCAACAAAGCCATCAGCTAATTTTTTACCAATAACAACAGCATAAGGGAATCCAATAAGTTCGAAGTCTCCCATTTTAAATCCAAATCTAGCATTTACTCTATCATCTAAGATAACTTCAACACCAGCTTGTTTTAATTCATTATATATATTTTCACCCGCTTGTGCTTCTTCTTCTTTTTTAGAGTTTGAAACAATAATATCTACAGTAAAAGGAGCTGTCTCTTTTGTCCAGATACATCCTTTTTCATCATGATTTTGCTCTATTACTGCTGCAACCAATCTAGAAACTCCAATGCCATAACATCCCATTACAAAAGGTTGTGCTTTTCCATTTGAGTCTAAGAAATTTGCATTCATAGCACTTGAATATTTAGTACCTAATTGAAAAATATGTCCAGCTTCAATTCCTTTTGTATAAGATAATTTTCCACCACAACAAGCACAACTATCACCCTCTTTTACAGCTATTAAATCTGCAAATTTTAAGCCTTCTATAGAAGTTAAATCAACACCTTTTAAGTGATAATTTTCTTCATTTGCTCCACATACAAGATTGTTATCATTTTTTAATTCATTATCTACAACAACTAGAACATCTTTTGGTAAATCAATAATTCCACAATAACCAGCATGTAAGCCAGCTTTGATAATATCATTTTCATTTGCATCTTCAAGCTCTAAAGCTCCAATTGAATTACAAGCTTTTGTCTCTTCTAATTCATCAACACCTCTTACAAAGAAAACTACTAATTTTGTTTTGTTTTCATAAATTGCATTTTTAATAACTGCTTTCATAGAATAATATGCATCAGCATTTAAAAATGAGCTTACTTCTTCTATTGTTTTGCAGTTTGGAGTTTCAATTTTTTCAATAGCGATTGTTTCTAATTTATCTTTAGTATTTGGCTTTCTAGTAGCTGCTTCAATATTAGCTCCATAATCACATGAATCACATACTACTATTGTATCTTCTCCACTATTTGCTAAAACATGAAACTCTTTAGAACCACTTCCACCAATAGCTCCACTATCAGCTTCAACTACTCTAAATTCTAATCCTAATCTTGTATAAACTTTTTTATAAGTTTCTTCCATTAGATTAAATTCTCTTACTAAATCCTCAGCAGATGAATGGAAAGAGTAAGCATCTTTCATTAAAAATTCTCTACCTCTCATTAAACCAAATCTTGGTCTTGCTTCATCTCTAAATTTTGTATAAATTTGATATAAATTAACAGGTAAATCTTTATATGAAGTAATCCTATTTTTTACCATATTTACAACAGCTTCTTCATTTGTAGGAGATAAAACATAATCACTGTTTTTTCTATCTTTAAATCTTAGAAGTTCATTTCCCATAGTTGTAGCTCGACCTGATTCTTCCCATAAAGAAAGTGGTGTAACAAAACCAAATTGAACTTCATTTGCGCCACTGTTATCCATTTCTTCTTTTACTACAGCTCTAATTTTATCTAAAACTATTTTTCCTAAAGGCATATAATCATAAATTCCAGCACCTGTTTGAGATATAAATCCAGCTCTTAATAAAAATTGATGTGATGGTAGTGTTGCATCATTTGGAGTTTCTTTTGTTGTTGGAATAAACATTTTGCTAAATTTCATTTATTATTTTCCTATTTTTGATTTATTTTTCTTTATATTTAATTTTTTATTAAATGGTCGCATCTGTATTTATTTGATCTATTTGAATCACTTGTTAATCCAAACATATTTTGAACAGCTCCCACAACTATATCGCATTCCATATTTTTTGAAATATCTTTTAATTGTTTAGAAGGATTATGCAAATATTCAGTTATAACAGTTTGACAAAGCTTTCTAATATTCTCTTCGTCTTCACTTCTTATAAAACCTTTTTTAATTGCATTTTTAACTTTTTTATCAATGATATCTTCACCTTTTACATAAAGATGTTTTACAACAGGTTCAATTTCTAATGTTTTTAACCATTCAAAAAACTCTACTGACATTCGACTTACTATTGAATATGCTGTTTTAGCTTGCTCTGTTCTTAAACTCATATTTTCATTTACAATATCTTGTAAATCATCAACAGAGTAAATTCTTAAATCATTAAGAGAAATATCTTCATCAATATCCCTTGGAACTGCTATATCAAACCAATATCTATTTATAGAAGAACTAGGAGCATTTTCTTTTGTAATAATTGGATAAGGAGCAGAAGTTGCTGTTATCATAACTGGAATTTTTGCTAATAAGTTTGATAATTCACTATAAGGTTCAACACTTATATGAACTTCAAAAGTATTTGCCAAAATCTGAGCTTTTTTAATATCTCTACTTGTTAATACAACATCAAAACCAGATGAAATAAGATGCTTAATTGTAAGCTCACTCATTTCTCCAGCACCAATTACTAAAGCTTTTACACCTTTTGTATTTTTAATAATATCTTTAG
>CBFHMY010000084.1:0-9168 GCA_965657055.1 uncultured Aliarcobacter sp.
TATAAATATTTCAACTTCAATAATTTTAAAGTTACATTACTACTATTGTTGAGATCTAGAGTTTAGGAGTTTTTTGTTAAAAAAGTTTGATAAAACTAACTATCTCTCTCTTTTTTAGTTTTTAAAATATTTCTAATCATCAATAAAATAAAGAATAGGGCAATAGAGATATTTATATAAAATCCTTGCATATTACCATCTTCAAAAAAGGTATATGCTAAGGCTGTAAATATTATGGAGATTATAAGACACATTAAAGAGCCTTAAAACCTTCTTCTAAATCAAGTGTTCCTTCGTAGAATGCTTTTCCTACAATTACTCCTGCAATGTTTCCATTTGCTTTACAGTTAATGATGTCATTTATATCTTTTACACCACCAGATGCAATTGTATCAATTCCAGATGCAAGAGCAATAGATTCTGTGAACTCTACATTTACTCCACAAAGCATTCCATCTTTTGAAATATCAGTACAAATAATAGCTTGAACTCCTGCATTTGCAAACTCTTGAGCTAAATCAGTTGCTTTCATAGTTGAAACTTCTGCCCAACCCTCAACTGCAACCATTCCATTCATTGCATCAATTCCAACAGCTATTGGATACTTTGCAGCCATATCTTTTACAAACTGTGGATTTTTAACAGCAATTGAACCAAGAATTAATCTATCAACACCTAATTCAACATACATTTTGATAGTTTCTTCATCTCTAATTCCACCACCAAGTTCAATTTTTAGATTACAGTTTTCTCTAATTTTTTTGATTTGTTCTAGATTTGCAGGTTTTCCCTCAAATGCTCCGTTTAAATCAACGATATGAACCCATTTAGACCCTAACTCTTCAAATCTCTTAGCAACCATCCAAGGCTCATCAGAATAGATTTTAGCACTATCCATAAGTCCTTTACTAAGTCTTACTGCTTGCCCATCTTTTAAATCAATTGCTGGTAATATATCCATCGTTTATTTCTCTCCTTTAATTATTCAAACTAGACTTTTCAGGGTCTCTTCTATATTGTTATATTTAAATTTAAAACCTAAATCTTGAAGTCTTTTAGGTATTGCATCTTGCCCATCTGTTAGAACTTTTGCACCTTCACTAAATATAAGTTTAAGTACAAATTCAGGAACAGGAAAGATAGTTGGTCTTCTTAATGCTTTTCCTAAAGCTCTTGTAAAAAATAAATTTGTAGTTGGTTTTGGTGCTGTTAAATTAAAAGTATCTTGAAGATTATTTTCAATAACATATTTATAAGCATTTAATAAATCTTCAATATGAATATATGAAAATGCTTGATTACCACTGCCAATTATTCCCCCAAGTCCAAATCTAAATGGAGTAATCATTTTTGAAAATGCTCCTCCATCTTTTCCTAGAACTATTCCAAATCTAAAAATTGAAACTTTAATATTTTTAGATTTTGCTTTTAATGCTTCTTTTTCCCAATTCTGACAAAGGTTTGATAAAAAATCATTTGCATAAGTTCCTTTTTCATCGTAGGTCTCTTTATTGTCATAAATTCCAACAGCCGAAGTTGAGATTAAAAGTTTATTATTGTCTTCTATTTTATTTAAAGCATCTACTATTTTTTTAGTAGTATCGATTCTACTTGTATACAATAATTCTTTATAAGCAGGTGTCCATCTATTTATTATATTTGCACCAGCTAGATTTATAATGACATCACTTGAATTAATAATTTCATCTAATTTTTCTTGATTATTTAAAATTTCTCTTGCAATTGGAATTATTTTATATCCCAAATTAGAAAAATATTTATTTAAACTTGTCCCTACAAAACCACTAGCTCCAGTTATCGCAATAGTTTTCATAAGATATCCTTTATTATTTTAAATTTATAAAATTCTTTAAAATTCTAAGGCCATTATCATGAGATTTCTCAGGATGTGGCTGAAGCCCATAGATGTTATCTTTGTTTACAGCACTTACAAAATCATATCCATAAGTTGTTGTTCCTATGATATTTTTTTCACTTGTAACTGCATGATAAGAATGCACAAAATATAAATAAGGATCTTTTAATCCCTCAAATAAAGCATTTTCTTTATTTTTTATTGTATTCCATCCCATATGTGGAATTTTAAAGTCTTCATGCATTTTTGATTTATCGAACTTGATAACATGACCATCAATTAATCCTAAACCATCTGAATGACCAAACTCTTGAGAACTCTCGAATAATAATTGCATTCCAAGGCAGATACCAATCATTGGTTTTCCAGTTTTTGCAAACTCATAAACGGCTTCATTCATACCTGTTTGAACTAGATGTTCCATGGCATCTTTATATGCACCAACACCTGGTAATATTACTCTATTGAATTTTTTTAAATCTTCAGGATTTTTAACAATTGTTGCATCTGCATCTATTAATTTACAAGCATTGTAAACACTTGCCAAATTTCCCATATTGTAATCAATAATTCCAATCACGATGTTCCTTTAATTTGTTTTCCTAAGAGATGGAAAACCTTATAGTTCGCAATTGTACTAAAGTTTTGCATCAGCTAGGGTTAAAGAAAACAAAATCTGATTGTTTTTTTTCTCAAGAGCCTTTTTGGCTTCTTTAATTGTAGCACCTGTTGTGATTAAATCATCACATAGAATTGTCATTTGATTGGATATATTTGTACATTTAAAACGTCGAGGATTTTTTTGTCTAAATTCCAAGTCTTTTCCTGCATATTTTACAATATTTGTAGCTTTCAAAGTGTTATATTTAGGTGTTATAAATTGTGATTTTAAATGCTTGGCTAAAACTGCAGTATGTGAAAAATCATGTCTAACATGATCATCAATTGGAATAGCTATTACTTGATTTGTAAAAGTAAAATTTTGAGCAAATTTTGCAAAAGATAGTTTTGCTAGGATATTAAAAACTCTATCTCCATGGAAATAATATTTTGAAGAGATTAAATCTTCAAGTTCTGACAGAGAATAAAAAGAGTAATTGAAAAAGCCATCTTCTATTTCTCTTTTGTGAAAAGAGGGGATTAAAAGACTTTTTTGGCAATCTTTGCAGATGATTTGTAATGATAGGTTTTTGCAGGTTATACATAACATATAAAATAATATCATAAATTATATTTATTTCTTTGATGTGATGCTTCTTTCTTTTCTTTTTAGTAAAAAAAAGAAAAGCGTTCGCAGGGATTCAAAATAGCTAAAAAATATATTTATAATTAATTTTTGGAGTAAGTATAGGTTTTATTGTATCAATTACAAAAGATTATTAAAATTTTCTAGAATTATAGCCGAAAAAGTATTCTTGAGATTTAAGATTTAGTGCAGATTCAAGGCGGAGCTTTAATTTTAAAGCGGAGTGTAATTCAAGTACATGAGCATTTAAAATTGAAGTGACAACGTAGAAGATGTGCTGAAGATTAAATCTTCAACACTGCCATGAATGCTTCTTGTGGTACATTCACTTTTCCAATTGCTTTCATTCTTTTCTTACCTGCTTTTTGTTTTTCTAGTAGTTTTCTTTTTCTTGTAATATCCCCACCATAACATTTTGCTGTTACATTTTTACCTGTTGATTTTACAGTTTCTCTTGCAATTACATTGTTTCCAATACTTGCTTGAATTGCTACTTCAAAAAGTTGTCTTGGGATTAACTCTTTAAGGGCTTTGATAAATTCTCTTCCTTTTGAAAGAGCTTTATTTTCAGGAACGATAATAGAAAGTGCATCTACAACTTCTCCTGCAACTTTAATATCTAGTTTTTGTAAAACACCTGGTCTAAATCCAACTGGTTCATAATCAAAAGATGCGTAACCTTTTGTTGTTGATTTTAATTTATCATAAAAATCCATTACGATTTCATTCATTGGAATATCATAGTCAAGTAGAACTCTTTTACCTATATAATCCATTTTATTTTGAACACCTCTTTTATCGTTAAGAAGTTTAATAACATTTCCTAAAAATTCATCAGGTACTAAAATAGTAGCTTTTACATAAGGTTCAAAAATAGTATCTATATAATTTGGTGCTGGCATTTCACTTGGATTTTGAATAGTGATTTTTGAACCATCAGTTTTTAAAATTTCATAAATAACTGTTGGCGCAGTTGCAATTAAATCTAAATCAAACTCTCGTTCTAATCTTTCTTTAATAACTTCCATATGAAGCATTCCTAAGAATCCTGTTCTGAATCCACTTCCTAAAGCTGCTGAACTTTCAGGTTCAAAAGATATTGAAGAATCATTTAATTGAAGTTTATTTAAAGCATCTCTTAAATCTTCAAATTTATCTGTTTCAATTGGATAAATTCCAGCAAATACAAATGGTTTAGCTGGTTCAAATCCATCAATAGCTTCAGCTGTTGGATTTTTTGCATCAGTCATAGTATCACCAACGGCGATACTATTTGTTGTTTTAAGACCTAAAACAACAATTCCAATTTCACCTGTTTCTATAGCATTTGTTTTTGTTGGTTTTCTTGGGTGTGGATACATTAAACTAAGAACTTGATGCTCTTCTTTTGTATTCATCATTCTAAGCATTTGACCTTTTTTAATACTTCCATCATAAACTCTTACAAGTGCTAAAGCTCCTAAATAGTTATCAAACCATGAATCATAGATTAAAGCTTTTGTTGGAGCATCTGTATCACCTACTGGAGGTGGAACTCTATCAACAATAGCATCAATTAAATCTTTTACTCCAACACCTGTTTTTGCACTAATTAAATTACTTTCTGTACAATCAATTCCAATTGCTTCTTCAACTTCTTCTAAAACTCTGTCTGGATCAGCGCTTGGAAGGTCGATTTTATTTACAACTGGAAGAATTTCTAAATCATTTTCCATTGCAATGTAAACATTAGCAATAGTTTGCGCTTCAACACCTTGTGTTGCATCAATAATTAATAATGCGCCATCAGATGATGCTAAAGAACGGCTTACTTCATAAGAAAAATCAACGTGTCCTGGAGTGTCAATTAAATTTAATATATAATCTTGACCATCTTTTACATAGTTTAATCTTACACTTTGAGCTTTGATAGTAATACCACGCTCTTTTTCGATATCCATTGTATCCATCATTTGAGCACTTAAATCTCTATCAGCAACAGCGCCACACTCTTGAATAATTCTATCTGCTAATGTTGATTTTCCATGGTCAATATGGGCAATAATACTAAAATTTCTAATATTTTTTTGCAAGGTTTTTCCTATTGTTTTTTTATTCTTATATTTATTATATCGCGATTGTATCTAAAGTTTTGTAAGTTTTTAGTTAAATGAGGTAAAAGTATTTTTTAGTAGAAAAAAGATTTAGGACTTATCCTAAATCTTTTAAATATTATTTATTTATTAAAGCTGTAACTCTTCTATTAAGAGCTTTCCCTTCTTCATTATCATTTGAAGCGATAGGTTGAGATTCACCATATCCTCTTGATGTTAATCTAGATGAATTTATATCTAATTTTTTTAATTCATTTACAACAGCTATTGCTCTTCTATCAGATAAGGTTTGATTATAAGCATCACTTCCTTTTGCATCTGTATGTGCTTCTATAACTGCAGTTAAAGATTTGTTTTCTTTTAATATTTTTGCAAATGATTCAATATTTCTCATATATTGATCTTTTATTTGTACTGAATTATTATCAAAATTAATATTTAAATTTACAACTTCAAAACATCCATCTTTGTTTACTTTTACACCGGGTGAAGTATTTGGGCATTTATCAAATTTATTTAAAACACCATCTTTATCATCATCCATTGGTTCTGCTTTTATTGGCTCAACCGCAGGTTCTTTTTCTATAACTGGATCGCTAACAATAGGAATCGTAGCAGCTATTGTTTCAGAATATTTCTTACCAAGAGGTAAAGCTAATCCAAATGTATACATTAAGCTATTTTGATTATTTTTTAATGCAAGTAAATGTCTAACATCTCCTTTTAATGCAATACCATAATAAGGAATATCATATCTTAAACCAACACCATAATTAAGAAGAGCCGAGTCTTCGAATTCTCCTAGTTCTTGTGTTACATTTTGATATCCTGCCCCTAGAAGTCCATATGCAGATAATTTTTCTGTTAATGCAAATTTTTTCACAGCATTTAAAAATGCTCTATTTACATTTGTATTGCCATTTGTTCCTTCATATTCAAGGCTATCACTTCTCATATATGCTATCTCTATTTGATCGATAAAAGAATCATCAAGGTTTTTCCCTAAAGCAATTCCTGCATTAAGATAGTTGTTATTATCTAATCCAGCCTTACTATCTGTTAATATTCCAGATGCGAAAGGTGTAACTTCATAACCATAAAGATTACTAGGATTACTTGCTGAGAAAAGTGATACAGAACATAACAATGATGTAAGTAAAATTTTTTTCATTATTTTTCCTTTTCTAATAATTTAAAATATTATAACTTAATTTTTTTTATTTGAGTTGAAAAGATGTAATTATAAGTAAAAAAAAAGGGCCAAGATAAAATCTTGACCCTTTTTAGAAGAAAATTAAAGAAATAATTATCTGTTTAATACAGCATTAACTCTTCTGTTTTCTGCTCTACCTTCTGCAGTGTCATTAGAAGCAACAGGTTTAGTTTCACCATAACCAACAGCTTTAATTTTTGCAGGATCTACTTTAAGTGCTTTTAAAGCTTCAACAGTAGAAGCAGCTCTTTTTTCAGATAGTTTTTGGTTGTATGCGTTTGATCCAACAGAATCTGTATGTGCTTCAATAGTTGCACTTAATTTTGGATTTTCTCTTAACATACTTGCAAATTCAGCAATTTTTGGATTATATCCATTTTTAATAACTGCAGAATTAGTATCAAAATTAATATCTAAATTTACTAAAGTCATACATCCAACAGAGTCAACTTTTGCACCAGCCATTGTATTTGGACATTGGTCTAATGCATCAATAACACCGTCTTTATCTGAATCTTTTGGAGCTGCTTTTGGTTTTGGAGCAACAACTGGAGCAACAACTGGAGCAACTACAGGAGCTGGTTTAGAAACTTCACCAAATGGAATAGCAAAACCAATGTTATATAATAAGTTATTATCTCCATGGTCTGTTTCAATTAAATGTCTAACATCAGCTTTTAAAGAAAATTGGTCAGCAATTTTATATTTAATTCCTGCACCATAGTTTCCAAATGGGCTATCTTCATTACCTGCAGCTTCATTGTCAAAAATTTCAACACCAACACCTGCTAATGCATATAAAGATATAGCTGAATTTAAATCATATTCTTTTACTAAGTTAGTGAAAACTCTAGTAATTCCAGTGTCTTTTCCACTCATTGAATAATCAACATCACTAGTAGATCTTAAGAAACCTAATTCTACTTGATCAATCATTGAATCTTGAAGATTAAAACCTAAAGCTAAACCAGCATTTACATAATTTCTATCTAAATCTAGGTTACCCTCTGTTAAAACTCCACCAACCATTGGTGTAATTTCGTATTTGTAATCACTATTTGCAGCTAACATCATAGTAGCACAAGCTATTGTAGACAATAATATTTTTTTCATGTTTTTCCTTTATTTAAATAATTCTAAGAATTATACCATATATATTTTATTTTAACTTTAAGCTATGAAGATTGAGTTCACAGACTCATTGTTATGAATTCTTCTAATTGCTTCACCAATCATTGTTGATGCTGTTAAAACAGTTATCTTTTTAGCACTTTTTTGTGTAGGAATTGTGTCTGAGATTACAAGCTCGTCTAATTCGCCTTTTTCTATTCTTTCATAAGCTGGACCAGAAAGTACTCCATGGGTACAACATGCCATTACAGAGTTTGCACCTTTTTTCTTTAAAACTTCAGCAGCTTTTACAATAGTTCCAGCTGTATCAATCATATCATCTACTAAAATTACATCTTTACCTTTTACATCGCCAATAATATTCATAACTTCTGACATATTAGCTTTTTCTCTTTTTTTATCAACAATTATTAAGTCATAACCTAATTTATCAGCATAAGATCTAGCACGCGCTACTCCTCCAATATCTGGACTTGCAATAATAGGATTTTTTAAATTTTTCGATTTTATATAGTTAGCAAATAAAATTGATCCAAATAAGTTATCAGCAGGAATATTGAAAAAACCTTGAATTTGAGCAGCATGTAAGTCTACAGTTACAACTCTTGAAATACCAGCTGTTTCTAAAATATCAGCAACTAGTTTTGCAGTAATTGGAACTCTAGGAGCCGCTTTTCTATCTTGTCTTGCATATCCATAGTATGGAATAACAGCTGAGATAGATTTTGCACTTGATCTTTTTAATGCATCTACCATTATTAATAGTTCCATTAAATTATCATTTGTTGGAGCACATGTTGGTTGGATTATGAATACATCTAGTCCTCTCACACTTTCTGTGATTTGAACTGAGATTTCTCCATCACTAAATTTATTAAGCGTTGCACCTGATACTCTCATACCTAAATATTCCGCTACTTTTGTTGCAAATTCAGGATTAGCTGAACCACTAAAAAGCTTAAATGTTGACATAAAAATTCCTTGGTTTTGATTATTGTTTGCATTTTATCTAAAGTGTACTTAATGAACATTAAGTTAATTAATGATTAAGCTAATCTTTTATAAAATGATAATGATTATCGTAAATAATAGAAAAAGTAAAAATAACAGTTTTGTATATAATATATACAGAATAATTGTTAAATTTTATTTTGATAATTGTTATAATTTGGATGTTCTTCTAACTTGAATAGATATTTAGTGCGAAATTTATTTATTCAAATAATTTTTATATTACAAGGAAAAAAAATGAAAAACCTTTTAAAAGGTAAAAAAGTAAGCTTAGTAGCTTGCGGATTATTATTAACTTCTTCTTTTGCGTTTGGTGCAGATACTATTGATTCTGCATTTAAAGATGGAAAAGTTTCAGGTTCTTTAACAGCGTATGGTATTGCAACAGACAATAAATCAAATACTGCAGATACAAATGCTGGTTATGGGACAATTAACTTAGGATATGAAACTGCGTCATATATGGGTATAAGTGCTAAAGCTGGATTTGAAGCAGGTCATGCAATGGCTGATGGAACGTTAGATAACGATGCATTAATGACAGAAGCTTATATTAAATATGCAAATGATATGTTCTCTTTAACTGCTGGTAGACAAG
>CBFHMY010000085.1:0-8854 GCA_965657055.1 uncultured Aliarcobacter sp.
TCATAACGAATGCTAACTCCATAAGAAGAAGGATTACCAGTTATTATCTTATCAGCTATTTTAGGGCTTGCAATCATAGCTTTCACTTTTTTTATAAGTTCATTTGCTTTATCATCTCTATCTATTACATCTTCTATTTTCAATAGTTCTTCATACTCTTTGGGTAACATTTTTTTATAGAATTAATCATATCATTCTCATACATATCAATTTTCAATTTTTCATCACTTTTTGGATATAAGAAAAGTTCAATTTTTTCTTGTTCTACTTTATCTCTTAAATCATAAACCTTTTGTGCAAAAAGATTTAAACACACAAATAGCAAAAAGACTATTTTTTTCATATTTTTTCCTCGTTTTTTAATTTGGCATTTATTGTATATATATATTAATTTCTTATTAATTAATAATTTTTTATTCTCAATATTTCCATTTTAAACAATGAAAAAGCTAAATATCTAATTTTGATTCATTGACTTATTTTAAATACATAGTTATAATAAGAATAAAAATAAGGAGTTTAATATGACAGCTGAAAAAATAACTGTTACAATTCCCCATGATTTAAAAGAAAAACTTGTAAATATTAAAGCTGAATTAAAAACGTCTATGTCTGCTATTTATAAAGAAGCTCTAGAGGCTTATTTAGAAAAAAAAGAGTTGGAGAAATGGGAAAAAGGGGCATTACTAGCTTCTGCTGATAAAAAGTATAAATCTTTATCAAAAGAATTAGGAAATGCAGAAGGAAAAATCTTTGAATATTAATCAAGGCGAAATATGGATGGTGAATTTTGAACCAAGTGTTGGTAATGAAATCCAAAAATTACGACCTGCAATTGTGGTAAATGATGATAGAATAGGAAGATTCGGAATTAAAATAGTTATTCCAATTACACAATGGAAAGAACACTATATTGATTATCCATGGATTATAAAAATCATTCCTGATGCTATCAATAGGTTAGCTAAAGATTCATCAATTGAATGTTTTCAGATAAAAAGTTTTGCAGTAGATAGATTTGATAAAAAAATTGGAGAAATTGATAAATTATTATTACTTCAAGTTCATCAAACTATTGTAAAAATTTTGAATCCAACATATAAAATAAATTAAAAAAGAAACGGAAAAACCAAAATGAATGAAAAACAAATAAACGAACACATCTATGTGGGAGAGCTAAATACACTTGCAGTTAATAGAGTGAGTGAACCTGGAATTTACTTAATAAGTGATGACCAAACAGAAGTACTATTGCCAAATGCATATGTAACAAAATCTATGGAAATAGGAAGTTTTCTTGATGTATTTATATATACAGATAGTGAAGACAGACTTGTTGCAACTACACTTAAACCATATGTATATTTATATGAATTTGCAGCTTTAGAGATAGTTGATAATATGAAGTTTGGGTCTTTTGTAGATATTGGATTACCTAAGCATATATTAGTTCCTAAAAATAAACAAAAAAGTAGATCTTTTGACATTGGTGATAGAAAGGTATTACAACTTCAACTTGATGAAAAATCAGATAGATTAATTGCTTCTGAGAAGTTTGATTTATTAAAAGAGATTAAAAACTTAGAAAAAAATGATGAGGTTGAAATTATCTTATATTCTAAAACACCTCTTGGATATAAAGTTATTGTAAATAATAGCTATGATGGAATTATTTTTCATTCAGAAATTTTTGAAAATATAAAAATAGGTGATAAAAAAAGAGCTTATGTAAAAAATATTAGAGATGATAATAAACTTGATATTTCTTTACAAAAAATAGGTGAAAAAGTTTCAGGTGATAAAGTTTATGATGTTTTAGTACAAAATGGCGGAAAACTGCCTTTTACATATAAAAGTGAAGCTGATGATATAAATGCTAAATTTGGAATTAGTAAAAAAGCTTTTAAAGCTTCTTTAACAAAGTTAATAAATGAAAATAAAATAGTACTTGAAGAGAGTTGTATTAGAGTTAAATAGTAACATTTTAAAAAGTTACATCTTGATTGCGAATAATTAAGAGTTAATTTATCCTATTTAAATATAATTCGTTAAATATTTTGATTAAAATAAAAAGGAAAATAATGGCAACAACAAAATTAAAAGGTAATGAAGTTACTTTAAGTGGAACAGATGTACAAGTAGGGGACGTAGCTCCAGTAGTTACAGTAGTAGCAAAAGATTTATCAGATGTTCAAGTTGGTGGTCAAAAAGGTAAAGCTCAAATCGTAGTTGTAGTGCCTTCTTTAGATACAGCAGTATGTGCAGCAGAAACTAGAAAATTCAATGAAGCAGCAGCAAAAGTTGAAAATGCAGAAGTAATCGTAGTTTCTATGGATTTACCATTTGCTATGGGAAGATTTTGTACAACTGAAGGAATTGAAAACTTAACTGTTGGTTCTGACTTTAGAGCAAAAGCATTCGCTAAATCTTACGGTGTATTAGTTGCATCTGGACCATTAGCTGGTGTTACTTGTAGAGCTGTATTTGTAATCAACGCTTCTGGTGTTATTACTTATAAAGAAATTTGTCCTGAAATTACAGAAGAGCCAAATTATGAAGCAGCATTAGCAGCTGTTAATGAGTCAACTTCAACTTCTTGTTGTGGAACTTGTCACTAATTTTTAGATAAAAGAGTCTTTTAGACTCTTTTTCTTCTTTTAATTTCCTCTTCCTAACATTTCGCTAGCTTCTGTTATTATTAAAAAGGCATCTGGGTCACTTTGTCTAACTAATTGTCTTAATCTTTGCAATTTTGTAACTTCTACAACAATTAAAATCATTTTCTTTTCTTGATTTTCAAATAAACCTTCACCTTTTAATATAGTACCTTCAGGACCTAATTCTTGAGTTATTAGCTGTTTTAATTCATCTGTTTTTTGAGTTACTAAATAAACAACTTTTTTATTTAGACTTCCTGTTAGAATATAATCTATCATTTTAGCAGTTATATAAATACTAATAACACTCCACAAAATTTTTGCTCTATCTTCAAAAATAAATAAAGCAGATAATATTATGATTATGTCAATTATCAAAATAACTTGACCAGGTTTAATCTCAGTTTTCGAAGATATTATTTTAGCTATGATAGTAGAGCCGCCTGCTGATGAATTACCTTTTATAACTAATGATAATCCAAGTCCCACAAATATTCCACCAAAAATAGCACCTAAAATAGTATCTTGAATAAATGCTTCTACTTTTATGATTTGAGAAAATAAATCGATAAATAAAGAAATCATAAGTATTGTAACTATAGTTCTTATTGTAAACATTTTTCCAAGATATTTATTTCCTAGTATTAAAAGAGGAAGATTAATTAAAGCAATCAATGAACCAATAGTAAGTGAAGTAACATAATGAAGCAATAAAGCAAGTCCTGCTGTCCCACCTGTAATGATATTATTCGGAAGAAAAAATCCAACTAAAGCTAATGACAAAATAATAGAACCAGATATGATAAAAACATAATTGATTAGCTCATCTTTTGAAAAAAAAGTATTCATGTATTCCTTTGATATAAAAATTTGAAAAAAGATTTTATTTTAACTCAATATTTGTAATAAGCAGTTTATTTTAATAATATATGGAATATAGTAGTATAATTTTATAATAAAATTTATGTTTTATTCAAAGGAGAATAAGGATGTTAAAAAATCTATTTAAAATAATGATATTTTGTTTTATGAGTTTTCAGTATTCATCTGCAGTTTCAGTGAATGATGGATTTAAAGAATATAAAAAAGGTAATGTTTTCCAAGCTTTAAATATATTTGAAGAAGCCTGTGAAGGTGGCGCTTATGTTGGTTGTTACAATGCTGGCCTTATTTACTTTAAGGGAAGTAGGGTAGAAAGAGATTATGAAAAAGCTGCAAACTATTTTATAAAAGCTTGTGATGAGGGGCATAGTGAAGCTTGTTATAATATTGCTTATATGTTTGAAAATGGTTTAGGAGTAAGATTAGATCCTTCAAAAGCTGTAAGCTTATATGATAGAAGTTGTCAAAAAGGAGTATCTGCTGCTTGTTATAATTTATCAATTATGTATGAAAAAGAAGATGGTGTTGAAAAAGATTCTTTTAAAGCAGTTGATTATTTAACTCAAGCTTGTAATTTAGACCATGCAAAAGCTTGTTACAATCTTGCAATAAGATTTCAAAAAGAAGAGGGAGTTGAAAAAAATCCATTAAAAGCAGCAAATCTTTATCAAAAAGCTTGTGATCTAGATTATCCTAATGCTTGTTATAATTTAGGAGTTATGTATTTTGATGGACTTTTTCTTAAAAAAAATAACTCAAAAGCAGGTGAACTTTTCAAAAAAGCATGTGATATGAATTTTGATTTAGCTTGTAAAGCTTATGATAATTTGAATAAATAAACAAGAGTTTTCTCTTGTTTATAGTCAAGGAATATCCTATTCTAAATTGATATAATCTCTCAAAATCAAAGTTACTATTTTATTTTATAATTTAGACTTAATACAGGAGATATTATGCAAGCTTGGTATAAGAAGTTTTCTTCTCAACCGCATCAACCATTTTTTACAAGTGGTATTTTATTTTTAATTCTTTTTATGATGTTGTTTACAGCATCTTATTCAAATATTCTTATTTTAGATACTTCAGTTATAACTTTTCATGCTTATACTATGGTATATGTAATTTTTATTCAATTTTTCTTAGGATTTTTATTCGTAGTTTTTCCACGATTTTTAACTCAAGCTGAAATAAATCAAAAAGAGTATATGAAACAATTTATTCTTTATTTTCTTAGTTCTTTAGGGATTTTATTAGCTATTATTTTCTATTCAGATCTAGTTTTTATATTTCAAATAATGATGTTAATTGCTCAAATACTTAGTTTTAAACTTCTTTATTCAATTCATAAAAAAAGTCTTGTAAGAGTAAAAGATGATACAAAATGGGTTTTAATATCTTTTGCTGCAGGGTTAATTTTTCATACATTATTTATAATTTCAGAAATAAAGTTTCCTTATTCTCATGATTTATCAAAATTTTCTATAGATGCTGGATTTTATCTTTTTATTTTTATGGTTATTTTTGTAATTTCACAAAGGATGATTCCTTTTTTTACAACAGCAAAAGTTCCAAATTATAAACCAAATAAAAGTAAAAATTTACTTGAAGTTGTATTTGCTTTATTAATTTTTAAAGTTGTTTTATTGTCTTTTGATAATGCAAAATTAAATTTATTAGCTGATATTCCTTTATTTATAATGATTACAAGAGAATTAATAAAATGGAAATTACCATTTTTAAAAGTTCCTGCAATTATGTGGATTTTATATCTAGGGCTTTATTGGATTCCATTTGCTTTTTTTATGTCAATTATTGAAAGTATGATGGCATTTTATGATCCAAATATTATTTTTGAAAAAGCAGCTATTCATACAATGGCTTTAGGATATTTTTTAACAGTTCTTGTAGGTTTTGGAACAAGGGTTATATTGGGACATTCAGGAACAACTCCCCATGCAAACAATTTTGCAATATTTATTTTTATTAGTATTCAATTTATTACAATATTAAGAATTTTTTCTTCATTTACTTCAAACTTTGGGTTAGATTATATGTTTTTTATAAATCTAACAGCTCTATTATTAATTATGGGATTACTTGTTTGGTCAAGTAAATATTTAACTATATTAATAAAAGGAAAATAAAAACTTTTTACTAAACATATCCTTCACATAAAACTTCTATAATTTGCATAGAATTTAAAAGGATATGTTATGAATATAATCAAAAAAAAACATTGGCAAATAAGTGAAAATGAAGTTACTCCAAAAGAACTATTTGAAAAACGAAGAAACTTCATTAAACTAGGTGCTGCTTCTATTGTATCAAGTGGAGCTATTATGGAACTTCTTGCCCAAGAAAATTTACCTAAAATAACCCTTGATTTTATAAAAGATAAAAATCCAGATAATCTAAAACTTAACACTTTTGAACAAATAACTTCTCACAATAATTTTTATGAATTTACAACAAAGCAAAGTGGTGTAAAAGATATTGCACATACTTTAAATACTGATAATTGGACTGTTACAATAGATGGATTAGTAGAAAATCCAATGAAAGTAAATTTAGATGATTTGGTAAAAATGTTTACAATGGAAGAGCGAATTTATAGATTTAGATGTGTTGAAGGTTGGAGCATGGTTGTTCCATGGAATGGATTTTCACTAGCTAGTCTAATTAAAAAAGTAAAACCATTATCAAGTGCTAAATATGTGAAATTTGAAACATTAGTTGATCCAGATGTTTTTCCAGATCAAAAAAGAGGAAAATTTGGAGTAATTGATTATCCATATATTGAAGGTTTACGAATGGATGAAGCTATGAATGATTTATCTTTTCTTGCAACGGGACTTTATGGAGATGTAATGCCTAAGCAAAATGGAGCGCCTATTAGATTAGTTATTCCTTGGAAATATGGATTTAAATCTATTAAATCAATTGTAAAAATATCATTTGTTGATAAAGAGCCTTTAAATACATGGCAAAAAGAAAATCCAAGAGAATATGGATTTTATGCAAATGTAAATCCAAATGTTGATCATCCAAGATGGTCACAAAAAAAAGAAAGAGTATTAGGAAGTTTCTTTAAACAAGATACTTTGATGTTTAATGGTTATGAAAAAGAAGTTGCTTCACTTTATTCTAGAATGGATTTAAGAAAGTATATCTAATGAAAAAAACATTTTTATATCTGATAGGTTTATCACCGTTAGTTTATTTATTAACTAGATTATTTATTTTTGATGATGTTAATGATCCCATTAAATATATATATACAATTACAGGTGCAAGTGCTACTGTAATTGTTTTTTTCTCTATAACAATTTCCTTGCTAAAAGATAAAATTAATTTAATGAAATACAGAAAAGAGATAGGACTTTTAGGCTTTTTTTATGCCTTATTACATCTTTTAAATTTTATTATTTTAGATGCACAGTTTGATTTTGGATTTGTAATAAAAGAAACTTTAGATAAACCATTTATATATCTAGGAATGATTGCTTTTTTTATAATCTTATTTATGGCAATAACTTCCACAAAAAAATTGTATAAAAAATATAATAAATATCATAAATTAGTATATTTATTTCTAATCTTAATTACAATACATTGGATAATGGCACAAAAAGCCATAAGTATTCAACAGTTTTCCTATATAGTAGCTATTTTGGTTATTGGATATTATAAGCTTTTACAGCAAATAATTAATAATAATAGATCATAGTTCTATCAATTCTCAATTAAAAAGCTATTTAATTATAAAAAATATTTTAACTGTTTAATTTATATACACTTGTATTGTACTTTTTTTCAAAAAAACTGATAAATTTTCATTATATAAAAAACAAAGGATAATGAATGAAAAAATTGCTTTTATCAATGCCACTATTTGGTATTTTAGCATTTGCAGATGAGGCAGAGCCTGTACTTAATTCAGGAGATACTGCTTGGATGATGATTTCAACAGCATTAGTTATGTTAATGACTCCAATTGGTCTTGCTTTATTTTATGGAGGTATGACAAGATCTAAGAATATTCTAAATACATATTCAATGGTATTTGGTGCATTTGCTATAGCTTTTATCGCATGGATAGTTGCTGGATTTTCTATTGCATTTGGAACAATGGAAGGTTCAATGAATCAATTTATAGGTGGGTTTTCACATATAATGCTTGATGGTATTTCTTGGAAAGAGTTTGCAAGTGTAGAGTTAGGACAACTATATCCTAAATTCATTTTTGTGGTTTTCCAAGGTACATTTGCTGCTATTACAATTGCAATTGCATCAGGATCTGTTATTGAAAGAATGAAGTTTTCTACATGGATGGTATTTGCAGCTGTTTGGACGATTGTTGTTTATGCACCAATTGCACACATGGTTTGGGGTGGAGGATACTTATTTAACGAAGGTGCTCTTGACTTTGCAGGTGGAACAGTTGTACATATGAATGGTGGACTTGCTGGTTTAGTTCTTGCTTTATTAATTGGAAAAAGAGCTGGATATTCAAAAGTTGCTATGAAACCTGTAAGTATTATTTTAACAGCAGTTGGTGCTGGTCTTTTATGGTTTGGTTGGTATGGATTTAATGCAGGTTCTGCATTTGGTGCAAATGCAATTGCAGGTGTAGCATTCCTTACAACAACAGTGGCTGCTTCAGTTGCAACTCTTACATGGTTAGCTATTGAGTCTTTAATATTCAAAAAACCTACTTTATTAGGTGCTGCATCTGGTGCAATTGCTGGATTAGTTGCAATTACTCCTGCTGCTGGATTTGTAAGTGTTGGTGGAGCTCTTATTATTGGTATCGTTGGAGCTATCGTTGCTTTCTTTGGTGTTTCTATTCTTAAGAAAAAACTTGGGTTTGATGATAGTTTAGATGCATTTGGTATTCACTTCCTTGCTGGTTTATGGGGAGCAATTGCAACAGGTATTTTCGCTCTTAATGATAAAGACTTATTATGGGATGGACCACTTAAAGCTTCAGATGATAGATTAGGACAAATTTTTGTTCAATTTGAATCTGCTTTAATTGTTGGAGCATATACTTTAATTGGAACAGTTGTAGTTTATTATATTGCATCATTCTTAACAGGTGGAGCAAGAGTAAATGAAGATAAAGAGAGCCAAGGTTTAGATGAATCAGTACACGGTGAACGTGGTTTTAACTTATAATAGAAAAGAGTAAATAATGAAAAAAATAGAAGTAATAATTAAACCTTTTAAATTAGAAGATGTAAAAGATGCACTAGTAGAAATAGGGATTACAGGTATGAGTGTATATGATGTAAAAGGTTACGGAAGACAACAAG
>CBFHMY010000086.1:0-8791 GCA_965657055.1 uncultured Aliarcobacter sp.
AGATTCTCTTACAAAATTTTCATCTTTCACAGGATTTAGTTCAGCTTCTGGAAAATGAACATCAATGCTTTGATTTTCTTTTAATTTATAACTTGTTTTACTTACTGTTTTACCATCAATTTTTACGTATTCTTTTTTTATTAATTGTTCAATTTGATTTCTTGAAGCATCAATTTTTGATGCAAGAAATTTATCCAGTCTATTTTCTTCATTTACAATAAAATTTTTATCCATATTTAGATACTCTTTCACTATGCGTTTATTTGATAAAAGAATTATTTCCCATTTTGATTATTTGTTAATAATATTTGTTTTACCATTGATATTCTTATCATACCATTTAATTGGTGAAACAAACGAACAATTAGCTAATAAGCAATTATTTTATTACTCTATTTCTTTTTTTGTATTTTTTGCGGTATTTGTTCTACCCATAAGAAAAAAGTTAAGAATTATTCCCACATTATACTGGATTGGTATAGCATTATTAGTGGCTGTTGAATTTGTAGGTATCTCAAAACTTGGCGCACAAAGATGGATATATATACCAGGAATTGGTACAACTATTCAGCCATCTGAGTTAATCAAGCCTATTTTTATATTAATGCTAGGATATTTAATACAGCATAGACCACCACCTAAGAATGGCTATAAAGTTTTAGATTTTATATATTTCTCTTTTTATATATTATTACCATTTTTATTAATTGCAAAAGAGCCTGATTTAGGTACGGCAATGGTATTATTATTTGTGGGGTATGGAATATTATTTATTATAGGTGTAAATTGGAAAATATGGGCTAGTATTATTATTACAGTTGGAATTGCATCTCCTTTTATTTATACATACCTAATTAAAGATTATCAGAAAAAAAGAATTACAGACTTTATTTCAGAAAAACCTAGTTATCACGTACAGCAATCAATTATTGCCATTGGTTCAGGTGGATTAACAGGGAAATTAAGTGAAGATGCTACTCAAACACAACTAAAATTTTTACCAATTGCTACAAGCGATTTTATTTTTGCTTATTTTGTAGAAAGGTATGGTTTTTTAGGGGCTATTGGATTGATATTTTTATATTTATTAATTATTATGCATCTATTAACTATGAATTATTATTTTAAAGATGATTATATAGTCAGGGCTTTTGCCTCAGGATTGGGGCTGTTGATATTTTTTAATATGAGTATTAATATTTTAATGGTTATTGGTTTTGCTCCTGTTGTAGGGCTGCCTTTGCCTTTATTTTCATATGGTGGAAGTTCTTTTATTAATTTTATAGTGACATTTGCTATTTTAGAAAATTTATTAGCATTTAGATATATGAATTTATATAATTATGAAAGAAAATTATAAATAATAAGAATCAAAAGGGAATACTTTAGTTTAATATTTGATTTATTTATCTTTATTAAATTATTTAATGCATTCCTTGGTTTTCTAAAACCTTATTTAAAATCTCTAAATCATAAATTGATTTTCCACAATCATTTTTTTTAGTTTGAATATTAATAACTTTTTCTTCTTTCTCATTTATATATTCATAATTTAAAATATAATCTTTTTTTAATAAACTTAAGCTAGTTTCATCTTCACAAAGAGAATTTTGTATTTGTTTTTTAAATCTGTTTTTATCATTTTCTTCATTTAGTGAAATATTGAATAGTTGGTAATTATAAAATATTGTTTTATCTTTTTTGTAAATATCTATTAAAATACTTACAGAATCAACTTGCATAGGTAAAGTTTTTCTAAAATCTTTTATTTCATTTTCAATTGAATAATCTTCTAAAAAATAAAATTCAAGAATATCAGTGAAATAACTTAATGAAAGAAATAAATTAATTGATATGATAACTTTTGCAAGAAATGACCATATCTTTGAGCCTTTATAATTATTTGCACTTTTAAAAATAAACATAAATATTAATATTGAATATACTAAAATAACTAAATATAAAAATAACTGAAAATAATTTGTTTCATAAAAAGTATTATTTAAAGATTCAATTTGGAAAAATACTTCTATAAAAAAAGAAATAAAAATAAACCAAAACCAAAATACCATAAAAAGTGGTATTTCTCCTTTTAGTAGTTTTTGAAAGTATATTTTTATTTTATTCATAATTAGCCTTAATATAATTGATATCTAACATTAAATTTTAATTTTGTTGATGTTGTAGGTCTTGGATAATCTTTATATGCTATCTCTATTAACTCTAAAGAATACTTATCAAAAACTTCGTAACCAGATGAATTTGTAATTTTAAGATTTGTTATACTACCATCTGGATGAAACATAAACTCAACTACATTTGCTCCGCCAATTTTTAGTTTTGCAGCAAGTGGTGGATAACCTAATCTTGTTAAAACTCTTTGAGTAATAACTTGAAAATTATTAAGATTTTTTTCTAAATATGCTTTTTGTACTTTTGTAAAAGTTTGATATTCTTCTCCATATAATTTTTCAAGTTCACCTAGAATTTCTTTATTTATCGGCTCTTTTTGTGATAGAAAGTTTTCTAAAATACTATTTTGCAAAGAATCATCTTTTTTAACAATTTGATCTTTTAATATTTTTTCTTGAAATTCTTTTGATTGGTTAACATCAATTTGTTTTTTTACATCAGCTTTTTTTTCAATTTTCTTTGTTTCACCTTTTTTTACTTCATTCTTAGCTGTTTCTTTTTTTTCATTTTTTATTTCTTCAGTTTTTTTTATTTCTTGCTTTTTTTCAATTTCAGAAGTATTTTTTACTTCTTCAATAATCTCTTTTTTCTTTAGTTTTACAAATTTTACATCAGATTTTTTTTCTATAATTTCATCTTTATTCTTCTTTTCATTGAATTCTTTATTTCCATAATTATAAAATGCAAGGAAATGTAAAGATATTGAGATAATAAGGGCTAAGATAATAATTTTCATAGCGCGATTATAGTACAATTATCATAATAAATGATTAATAGGAAAGTGAATGTTTGATAAATCAATTAAAGCTTATGAAGAAGCTTGTAAAGTAATACCAGGTGGAGTTGATTCTCCTGTTCGTGCTTTTAAAAGTGTAGGGGGAACACCACCTTTTATAGATAGAGGTGAGGGTGCTTATTTATTTGATATAGATGGAAATAAATATTTAGATTTTGTACAAAGTTGGGGACCACTTATTTTTGGTCATTGTGATAAAGATATTGAAAATGCTGTTATTGAAACTGCAAAAAAAGGTCTATCTTTTGGAGCACCTACTATTCTTGAAACTCAATTAGCAAATGAAATCGTTGAGATGTATGATTATATTGATAAAGTTAGATTTGTTAGTTCTGGAACTGAAGCTGTTATGAGTGCTATTAGACTAGCACGTGGAGTAACAGGAAGAAATGATATTCTTAAATTTGAGGGTTGTTATCATGGACACTCTGATTCATTATTAGTTCAAGCAGGTTCAGGAATGGCAACTTTTGGAAGTCCAAGTAGTCCAGGTGTTCCAGCTGATTTAACTAAGCATACTTTACTTTGTGAATATAACAATATTGAAAATCTAAAAAAATGTTTTGAAGACTCATCTGATATTGCTTGTATTATAATTGAACCTATTGCTGGAAATATGGGATTTGTTCCTGCAAGTGATGAGTTTTTAGCAGCTTGTAGAGAATTATGTGATGCAAATGGTGCTTTACTGATTTTTGATGAAGTAATGACAGGTTTTAGAGCTTCATTAAAAGGTGCAAGTGGTATTTTAAAAACAAAAGCCGATATTATAACTTTTGGAAAAGTAATTGGTGCAGGAATGCCTGTTGGTGCTTTTGCTTCAAATAAAGAAATCATGGGTCATTTAAGTCCTGATGGTGCTGTTTATCAAGCAGGAACTTTAAGTGGAAATCCAGTTGCAATGGCAGCAGGACTTGTAAGTCTTAGAAAATTAAAAGCAAACCCTGAAGTTTATGAAGAATTAAATGCTAAAGCACTTAGATTAATAAATGGATTAAAAGAAGTTGCAAGTTCAAATAACATTGGTTTACAAGCAGATGCAAGAGGAAGTATGTTTGGCTTTTTCTTTGCTGATAAGATGCCAAGAAATTTTAAAGAAGTTTCAGGATTTTGTGATTTTAAAAGATTTGCTACATTTCACCACGAAATGTTAAAAAGAGGCTTCTATTTTGCTTGTTCTCAATATGAAGCTGGATTTATTTGTACTAAAATAACAAATGATGATATTGATGCTTGCATTAGTGCAGCAAATGAAGTTATGAAAAACTTATAGAAAAAAGGAAAAATAAGATGCCAACAATTAAAAATGTAGAATTAACAAAAAAAGCAAATGTTTATTTTGATGGAAAAGTAACAAGTAGAAGTTTTATAGATGAAAATGGTGTAAAAAAATCTTTAGGTATTATGATGCCAGGTGATTATACTTTTGGTACAAATGAAGCAGAGCATATGGAAATTATTTCAGGAAAAGTTGAAATATTAATAGCTTGTGGTGATAGTAATTGGGAAACAATTAATGGTGGAGAATATTTTGAAGTTCCTGCTAATTGCTCTTTTGAAATTAAAGTTTTAGAGATAACAGATTATTGTTGTACATATTTAGCATAGTTTTGGTTTCTTATGGCAGATAATATAAACAATGAAGAAAATATTGAGAAAAAACCAAAACACCAAGATAAGATAGTAGCACTTGATAGTTTATCTTTAGGAATATCTATTGTAGCTGCAATTCTTATAGGTTTTGGTGTTGGATATGGCTTAAAACAATTAACAGGTTATACATGGGCCTTATGGGTTGGAATTGCATGGGGAATTGCAGCTGCAATTTTAAATATTTATAGAGCATATAAAAAAGCACAAAAAGTATATGAAGGAATGGAAAACGATCCTAGATATGCATATAGAGCAAAACATGGAGATAAATCTTTTGATGATGAAGAAGATTAATCCCGAAATTTTAAAGTTTGCAAAGGTCTTTATTTTTTTAGACCTTTGTATTGTTTTTTATGCTTTGATTTTTCAAAATAGTTTATGGTTTTTAAACTCTCAGGTTGCTTTTATTTCATCTTTGTTTATTACAATTGCTACTTTTTTATCTTATAAAAGAAATATTCAAAATAGAATATCAAATCTTGATATAACACAAGCTAATCAATCATTTGATAGAGATAAAATTGATGAAATAGATGATCCTTATGATTTATATACTGAATATGAAGAAATACCTGAAAGTGAATTAACTCCTGAAAAAATAAAAGAAATTATCAATGATGAAAAATCAAAGGTAAAGAAAAATACTTTTAAAAATACACTTTTCTCAGCAGGGGGCTTTTTATCTATTTATAGAATATTAGGTTATGGAGTATTAGTATTTGGATTTTTTGCTTTAAATAATAATGGTATCTTTTTGCCACTGGCATTCATTATTGGATTAGGAATAGTTCCACTTGGAGTTTTATTTTCAAAGCTTTTAAAATAAAGCTTTGAAAATTTAAAGAATTAAAGGTAAGTCTATAGTTACTTTTCTATCATCTTTTGTCAAAATAAATGAGCTATTTTCTTTGATGTTTAAAGAAGAAAAATCATTTTCTTTATCAGTAGAAATTTCAACACTTATTAGTGAATATTTTTTATCTTCAATTTTGATGTATTCACCAATTTTTAATAATATTGAACATGAAACATTTTTATTACCTTTAAAGGCATCAAAAATTTGATTCAGAGTTTTTATAAACGAACTAGCATCAAGTTTAAACTCAGGTATAGAAGGGTCATAGTTCTTAATAAAATTGATATCTGATTTGATTTTACTTGTTGAAATTGATAAATCAACCAAAGTAAAAATATTTGTAACGTTGATATTTTTTATATTAAGAGTATTCTCTTTTTTTACCATTGCACTTTTATATAATTTCATATGAATTTCATCTTCATTTTCATACATGACAGTAATAGCATAAAAAGTGTAATTTTTAATGGTTAAGTCAATATAAGAAGTTTGCGCCCCAAAAGTTTTTGGGGCATAACTTAAAGCTAAATCAAAAAGTTCTTTTTGTTTTATTCTATTTAATAAAAACTGTGCTTCAGAATTAGAATATATTATCTTTGAAGTAGATGAAAAAGATAATATAGGATTTAGGTCTAATTCAATCCACTCTTCAAAAAAACTCATGATTCTAACTCTCTACGTAATTTTTAAGATTTTTACCTACTTTAGGATGCTTTAATTTCTTAATAGCACTAGATTCAATTTGTCTTACTCTTTCTCTTGTTACAGAAAGTTCTTTTCCAATTTCTTCTAATGTTCTATCACTTGCATCTTCCATAAGACCAAATCTCATTCTGATAACAGCTTGCTCTCTTTCATTTAATTGACCTAATATTTGATCAATTTGACCTTGTAAATCTTCTTTCATAATATTATCAACAGGAGTTGGAGCTTTTTCATCAGGAACAAAGTCTCCAAATTTACCGTCATCATCAGATCCAATAGGAGCTTCTAAAGATACAGGCTCTTTAGTAATTTTGATTACTTGCTTAACTTTATCAACAGGAAGTCCAACTTCTTTTGCGATTTCATCCACATCTGGCTCTTTCCCATTTTCTTGAATACCTTTTCTGATGATCTTATTAATTCTGTTAATTGTTTCAATCATATGAATTGGAATTCTAATAGTTCTAGCTTGATCTGCAATTGCTCTTGAAATTGCTTGTCTAATCCACCATGTTGCATAAGTAGAGAATTTATAACCTTTTTTATACTCAAACTTATCAACAGCCTTCATTAAACCGATGTTTCCTTCTTGAATTAAATCTAAGAATGGTAAACCTCTATTTGTATATCTTTTTGCAATAGATACAACAAGTCTAAGATTTGATTTTGCCATTCTTGTTTTAGAAGTATCAGTAATTTGCTTACCTCTTTTAATTTGTTCAAGAACATCTTTTAATTCTTCAGGAGTTAAATCAAATCCACCTTTAGATGCTTCTTTTGTTTGGAAAAGTTTTTTAATTTCCATATAAGAAGAAACCATTGTAGCTTCAGGAACCATTGATGTAATTTGTGCTTTTGTTAAATTAACAATATTATCTAAAATCTTTTTGTGATTTTTTAATAAAGTTTCATTAAATAAAGGTAATTTATACTCTAATCTTTTTAATTCACCATCAAAACCTGTATCAGATTTTAAAGCTGTTTCCATTGCTTTTACAATTTCAGTAATTAATTTAGATGTAGGTCCTAAATCTAAAAGAGCCTCTTTTAAGATTTTCTTTTTAAATGCAACTGCAAGATTGAAAGTCATTTGATCTACTTCATCATCTGATTTTGCAGTCTCTTTAGCTGAAAATTTAAGCCAATCTTTTTTTGCTTTTTCTAGAATTTTAAATGCTTCTATGATAGTTTGAGCTCTTTTATCAAGTTTCTTTTGCTTTTTACCACCAATTTTTTCATCATCAGATTCATTATCTGAATCATCATCAGAATCATCAGAAGTATCTTCTTCAATCTCTTCTTCTTCATCATTATTATCAGAATCATCATCATCGAAATTTCTAAATAATTCTTTAACTTTTCTTTCTCTATTTACTAAAGGCTCTCTATATTCTAAAATGAAATCTATTAAGTATGGAACATAACAAATAGCATCAAGAATAATATCTTCACCCATTTCAATTTTTTTAGATATCTCAATCTCTTCTTCTTTAGTAAGCAATGGAATTTGTCCCATTTCTCGTAAATACATTCTAACAGGAGAATCAGATCTTGACCATTCTAATAACTCTTTATTTTTCAATAAATCGTAAACGTCATCTTCATTCTCTATTAACTTTTCTCTTAATTCTCTTCTTTTCTTAGCTTCTTCTGCATTCATTCTTTTTGCTTGTTCTTGAGAACTAATTACAGTTACATTACATAATTGTATTAAAGCTAAAAGTTTTTTGATATTTGGACCAGAAGGTGCTTTTGGGAAGATTTTAATAATTTTTTCGTAAGTAAGTACTGAATCTTTATACTCTTTTACAAGTTGTTCAATAACTTTATTTATATCTTTTACACTCATTGTATTAGGAAATCCTCTTCGTAAGATGGTTGGATATTATATCCAAATTAATTAAAAATACCATTAAAAAAAACTATTTAAACAAATATTACTAAAAAATTCGCTAAAATGCATTTTTTTTGAAAATATTCATTTAATGAATTTTAAAATTTATTAAATTCAAGGACATAAAATATGAATACAATTACTGGAAAAGTATGGAATTTTGGTGCTAATATAGATACAGATGTGATTATTGCTGCAAGATATTTAAATAGTTCAGACCCTGAGCATTTAGCAAAGTATGTAATGGAAGATGCAGACCCTGATTTCCCTAAAAAACTACAAAGAGGCGATATTATAGTTGCTGGTGAGAATTTTGGATGTGGTTCAAGTAGAGAACATGCCCCAATCGCACTAAAAGCTGCTGGAGTTGCAGCAGTTGTTGCTCCATCATTTGCAAGAATTTTTTATAGAAATGCATTTAATATGGGCTTACCAATTTTTGAATTACCTGAATCATTAGAAATAAAAGAGGGTGAAAATATTTCTATTAATTTAGATAATGGTGAAATTACAAATAATACTACTAAAAAATCTTATAAATTTACTCCTATTCCTCCTTTTATGCAAGAATTAATTGCATCTGGCGGATTAATTAACTTTGCAAAAATAGAAATGAAAAAGGCATAAAAATGAGAAGCTATAAAATATCAGTAATTAAAGGTGATGGAATAGGACCTGAAATTGTAGATGAAGC
>CBFHMY010000087.1:0-8765 GCA_965657055.1 uncultured Aliarcobacter sp.
TGTGGTTTAGAAATATGCTTTTCACAGGTGACGATATTAAATGGTTTATGATATTAGGTGGTTATTTATCAAAAGAGAAAAAACCAATTCCTGCAGGTAAATTTAATGCTGGACAGAAAATGTGGTTTTGGGTTTGTACAATTGGTGGAGTTGCTATGATTTTCACAGGTGTTACAATTTATGTAAATGACTTAAATGTAGGAGTTTTAACTATGTTTGGTTTAACAAAAATTGAAATGCTAAGATTATGTATTATCGTACACAATGTTGTAGGTATGGCAATGACAGCTTTATTTTTCACTCATGTTTATATGTCTATGTTTGCTATTAAAGGTGCAATTCATAGTATTATCAATGGATATAAAGAGGAAGAAGAAGTAGAAATACTACATAGTACTTATTATAAAGAATTAAATAAAACTAAATAAACTTCTAACTAAATTGCTTGATGATATTTTTATTAATATTATCAAGCTCTTCATATTTGTATTTTAGCTCTTGATATTTAAGACTGAAATCATTATATAAAAACGAATATTCATTATCTTCATCTTTGTATTTATCATACTTATCTTTTGTAGTACTTGTTAAAACACTAAGAAAATTAAAAGAATTTACCTTAGTTAATATCTCATCTAACTTATCTTGTGAAATTACATCTGTAGAATTTTTATCTGTATTTCTTGATACTAAAGAGCTATGAAACAAATCAGAAAAGTCACTAGAGCTAGAATTTAGATATACATTTTTATCTTCATATCTATCACTTAAATATGAAAATCCTAAATTAAAAGGTTGCCCTAAAACTGTATTAAATAAAGCCTTTGATAAATAATCATCATTTGAAAATAAAGTTGCAATTCTAAGATTTTTAGCCATTGCTTTATCTTCATCTTTAAATAAAGTATCTATTTCTTCTAAAGTAATGCCCTTTATATTTTCAAAGGTCAAAGCACCTGTTTTAGCAGAATTATCACTTTGTTTATTTGTTGTTAGATTACTTAAAAATGATTCTATTGAATTTTCTGTTTTAGTAGAATTAGAACTATTTTGTAAAGAAGCAATTATAGAATTTACATTTGATGTTATCATTAGCTGCAATCCTCTTTTTTAGATAATTTTTTTAACTCATTACAAGAAAAACCAGCTTCTTTTCTAGCTGCAAAATTTAAGTCCATTTTTCTAGAAGTTGATCCTGGAAAAACCTCTTCAATAATTTTCAGATAATTAGATTCAGGTTCTAAATTTAATCTATCACATTCATATTTAAACCAAGTATCACCTTTTTTTACATGGTCAACTTCTTCTTCTAATATTACTTTTAAAACTTCTATTAATTTAATATTAAAAGGATCTCTATTTGAATTTAATTTTTCCATAATTTTAGGATTTTGATCAAGACCATTTGCTTCAAGATATCTTGGAACAGCAGCCATTCTTCGTAAAAATTCAGGAGTTTGTTCCATCGCTTCAAAAAGATTCTTATGAACAGGGAAATCACCATAAACTCCTCCCACTTCATGCAATAACTTTTCAAGCATTAAAAAATGTCTTATTTCATCATCTGCAACTTCTAACCAATCTTTATAAAAACTAATAGGCATATTTTTATATCTTAAGGCTGCATCTAAAGCTAAATCAATGGCTGAATACTCTATATGTAAGATTGTATGCACTAAGTATTTTTTACCTTCAATAGAATTAAAATTTTTAATGGGAGGCAAATCTGTTGGTTTTACAATTTGTAAAAATGAAAAATATGAAGGTTTTTCTAAAGTATAAGGTTCATAAGAATTATCAAATACAAAATTATTATTTAAAAAATTATTATAAAAATTTCTAAATTTTTCAATTTTATCTTTTGGTTCACTTGTTAGTAAAATTTCTTCAAGTGTAGTAAAATAATCCATAAATAACCTCTTTTTTGATATAATTAATTAATTTTAGCGTATTAAGGTTTAAAATGGATATAAAAGTTCAACCAATGGGTGAGTACCAAACAAATTGTTATATTGTAACAATTGATAAGAAAGATATTATAATAGATCCAGGAGTAGATGCTCTTAGATGGATTGAGTCAAAAGTGACAAATCCAATTGCAATATTAAATACACATGGACATTTTGATCATGTATGGTCAAATCAAGAAGTAAAAGATAAATATAATATAAAAATATATACTCCAAAAGATGACAACTTTATGTTAAAAAAAGATCCTTATGGACTTGGTATGCCACCATCAACTGCTGATTTTTTAATAGAACCAGATGAAGAAATTGAATTAGAAGGAATAAAAATAAAATTCCATCATTTTCCAGGTCATACGCCAGGATGTTCAGCAATTCAAATAAATGAACATCTTTTTACAGGTGACTTTATATTTAAAGGAACTATTGGAAGATTTGATTTTCCAAATTCAGATGCTAAATTAATGAAAAAAAGCATAAATAAAATATTAAAATGGACAGATGATTTTCATATTTACCCAGGACATGGTGATAAAACTACATTAAAAAGTGAAATCCAAACACTAAAACAATGGGAAAGACATATTTAACAAAGGTTTTGTAAATGAATTTATCTTGTGAGAAAATTATAAGTGAAAATGAGAAGTTAAAATTAACAGATTTAGAAAAAAGTTGTTTAAATATATATGAATATCTAAAATTACATCACCATATTAGTTTTTTATCTATTGATATTAAAAAAAATGATTTATTAGAAAATATTTTTGCACATGATAATGGAGATATTAAATATTTCACAAATACTTTGTCTTTTAAAGAAAATAGTTCTACTGATATTATTTTTAATTTTTTATCAGAAAATGAACAAAATTTTGAAATAATAAAAAATGATCTACAAACAATAAAAATGGCACTACAAATTTTTTCTCAATCATTATTTAATAAATATATGGAGAAAATATTAAAAGAAGTATCTTTAGTTGACCATTTAACGGGTTCTTATAATAGAAATTATTTGGATAATTATGCTCATAATTTATTGAGTATTTCAAATAGAGAACAAAAGAAAATTGCTTTTATAAAAGTAGGAATAGATCAATTTAAAGCAGTTATTGATGAATTTGATTATGAAGTTGGTGATAAAGTTTTAAAATCATTAGCATCTACCTTAAAAGCAAGTATAAGAGATTCTGATCTTGTAGTTAAAATATCAAATGATGAGTTTTTAGTTATTTTATTGAATATCATTAATGAAAGTAATGCTATAATAATTTCAGAAAAGTTAATTGACAATTTTAGTAAAGAAAAAATTATAGTAAATAACGAGACTAAACAAGCTCTGATGAAAACTATATGCAGCGGAATTTCTATCTATCCAGATAATGCAACAAGTATTGAAGAAATTATTAAAAAATCTGATATAGCATTATATGAAGCAAAAAATAGAGGTAGAAGTCAAGTTTACTTATTTAGTGAAGAAGATACAAACAAAATAGATTTCTTTTAGGGTGTAAATATGAAAAACAAAATTTTAGAACTAATAAAATCATCAGCGACAAATGAAGATGACTTCAAATCTTTGGTTACTATTTTTGATTTACACGAACAACTACAATATGCTACAAATATAAAACAAGCTGCTGAAGATATTTATGAATGGCTAAATAAAGAATTTAAAGTTGATAATCTTAATTTCTCTTTATTTGATATAAATAAAAACTATAAAGAAGAGATTTTAGTAATAGGTGAAGAGTTTTTTTTAGATGATAATTTATCACATTTTTTTATAATCAATACTCATACAAGCTTAAATGCAACGGTTTCTTTTAGTGTTTCTTCAAAAGTTCATTTTAAAATCATTGAAGCTAAATATAATACAATTGAAGCTGCATTTTTACAAATATCACCAATAATTCAATCATGTATTTTAAAGAAAAACTATATAGAATCTTCTTCTTTAGACTCCGTAACAAATGTTTACAATAGAAACTATTTAATAGAAAACCTTACAAGTCATCTTAGACTTTCAAATAATACACAAAATGAAATTTATTTTTTAATGATTGGAATTGATCATTTTAAAGCGGTTATTGATGAATTTGATTATGATATTGCAGATAAAGTTTTAATTGAACTTGCAAAAGTTATCCACTCAAATATAAATGAATTTGATATGGTTGGAAGATTAAATGGAGATGAATTTTTAGTTTCTATTTTAAATAATGTAAATGAATACCAAGCAGTTCAACTTGCAAAAAAGATTATTTCAGATTTTGCTGAAGTTAGTATTTTAGTAAATGCAGAAACTAAACAAAGACTTAAAAAAACAATTTGTATAGGATTTGAAGTTTATGATTTAAATTCAAAACCCACAATTACAGAAAGTATTAAAAATGCTGATATTGCACTTTATGAAGCAAAAAATAAAGGGCGAAGTGAGTTTTTCAAATTTAGTGAATTAAGTGATGATGATACAATAGAATTATTTTAATTCTATTGTATCCATTTAAATTTTTATAAAATTTTTCTAGCTTTTATATAAACTCTTTTAGGTGCAGGATAACCTTCTACAGTTTTTGTTTTATCATTTTCATCTAGAAAGTCTTCTAAACTTTGATCAAAAGACCAAGGAGTTTTTCTTTGTTCTTCCGAAGTAGTTACAGTAGTTGCAAGAACTTCAATATCTTCAAACCCTGCTCTTTCAAGCCAATTTTTTAATGCAGGAATTGTTGGAATAAAATAAATATTTGGAATTTTCGAATATCTTTTATTTGGAGTTAAACATAATTCTTCATCTCCATCTATCATAAAAGTATCAATTAAAATTTCACCTTTACTATTTAATCCACGAGCTAATGATTTTAAAGTTCCCACAGGATCTGGTCTATGATATAAAACACCTAACATAAAAATAAAATCAAATTTATGATTATAATATTCTAAATGCTCAACCCCTAACATTTCATAAGTGATATCTGATTTAACAAAATAGTTTATAAACTCAAATTGATGTAAAGTCAAAGGTGATGGATCAAAGCCAACTAACCTTTTTGGTTTATCTTCAAGCATTCTAAACATATAGTAACCGTTATTACATCCAATATCAGCTACAATTTTATCTTTTAGATTGAAAAATGGTCTTATTAAATTATATTTAATATTACTTTGCCATTCACTATCAATTTCCAAATCAAATATTTTAAAAGGTCCTTTTCTCCAAGGTATTAATTTTTTTGCTGTTTCAACAATAACTTCATACTCTTCTTGTGTTAAATCCTCTTTTTTCCCTATGCTAAACCAATCACCATAATCAATATCTAAATTAGTTTTTTCAATCTTACAAGCCTCTTGTAATTGAGTATACCAAGGCTCAACATTCTTCCATGTTCGACAATCATTTTTTTTATTTTGTAATGTTTCTAAATTCATGGTGTAATTATAGATATTTAAGTTAAAATATCATCTTAAATTAACAATAATGACTAAATATTCATACTTTGTTAACGTAAGATTAACTTCTTATTAATATAATTAGAAAAAATAAAAAAATAAAAGGATATTTTTTGAAGATTACAAATGTCTTATTCAATTTCAAGACAACAATAATTTTACTTGCTATGTTAGCAATCGGAGCCGGCTGTGCCACGTTTATCGAAAATGATTTTGGTACATCGTCAGCTAGAGTTTTAGTTTACAATAATATTTGGTATGAAACAACTCTTACTTTAACAATGGTAAATTTAATTGGAATGATGATTAAATTTAAAATGTGGAAAAGTAAGCCTAAATTTATATTTCACTCAGCATTCGTAGTTATTTTAATTGGTGCTGCAATTACAAGATATGTAGGATACGAAGGTATTATGCAAATTAAAGAGGGATCAACAGAAAATAAAATGCTTTCTCTTGAACCATATTTACAAGTAACAATCAAAGATGGTGACAAAGTTTATTACCAAGATTATGAAAAAGAATTTACATCTTTATACCCACAAATAAATAATTTCTCTCATAAAATAGAATTTGGTGGAAAAACATTAGAAGTTGACTATAAAGACTATATGTTTGTACAAAAAAATGGTGGGAAAATGGGATTAACAACTGTTGTAGTTAGTCTAGATGGTGAAAAACAAGAAATAAGACTACCTGGAATGAGAGGACAAGCACCAATTCCAAGAGATTTAAAATTTGGAAATATTGATGTAACAATAGGATATGGTTCAAAAATAGTTGAATTACCTTTTTCTATTAAATTAAATGACTTCCAACTTGATAGATATCCAGGAAGTATGTCTCCATCTTCATATGCATCAGAAGTTACAGTTATTGAAGAGGATGGAAAATCTTATGATTATAGAATTTTTATGAATAGAACACTAAGTGAAGGAAACTTCTTATTTTTCCAAAGTTCATACTTCCCTGATGAAACAGGAACTGTTTTATCTGTAAATAACGACCCTGGGAAATGGCCTACTTATTTAGGATATTTTTTATTAACATTTGGATTAATTATTAATTTCTTTGATAGTAAATCAAGATTTAGAAAATTAACTAAGTTTGTTGCAGAAAAAAATATAGCTTCAATTGCTCTTGCTTTAACGTTAGCATTTGCATCAACTTCATTAAATGCAGAAGATGTAAAAGTTGATAATACTGTAAAATCACCTGTTGAATATTTAAATAAACTAAAAGATGAATCATTAAATACTTCTACAAATTTTGGAAAACTTGTTGTTCAAAGTAACGGTGGAAGAATGAAACCACTTTCTACTTTAAATAGAGAGATTATTCAAAAGTTAAGTGGTAAAGCTTCATTATTAGGTATGACATCTGATCAATTAATTTTAGGAATGTTATCTACTCCTGATATGTGGAAAGATGTTAAAATGATTAAAATTCAAACTCCTAAATTAAAAAAATTCTTAGGTGTTGATGAAAAAGAAAAATATATTGCTTTTTCTGAAGTTTTTAAAGATGGTAATTATCTATTAGCTGATGAAGCTGAAAAAGCACTTCAGACTAAACCAATTGAAAGAGGTACTTACGAAAGAGATATTATAAAAGTTGATGAAAGATTAAATATTATGTATTCTGTATTTAATGGTTCATTATTAAATATTTATCCTCAAGTAGCTACAAAAGAAGATAATAGCAAATGGTATAATCCACTTGATGCTATACAAAACTTTACAGGACAAAATAAAACTGCAATTGAAACAATTACAAGAGGATTAATAAACTCTATTGTAGAAAATAAATGGGAAGATGCAGATAATTTTATCTCTATGATTTCAATGTATCAGAAAAAAGTTGGAGCAGATGTTATGTTATCTGATTCAAAAATTGAAGGTGAAATATTTTTCAATAATTTAGATATTTTCTTTAAATTAACACTTGCATATATTTTACTTGGTTTAATTATGTTAATTGTTGCATTTATTGTAATCTTTAAACCAGATTTCAAACCTAAAAAAATCACAACAATATTTTTTATAGCTCTTGCAACTTTATTCTCTTTACATACATTTGGTATGGGTTATAGATGGGTTTTATCAGGTCATGCACCTTGGTCAAATATTTATGAAACACTAGTTTATATTTCATGGTCAGCTGTATTTGCAGGGGTAATTTTCTTTAGAAAATCATTACTTGCATTAAGTGCTGCTGTTATAATTGCTGGTATATTTATGTTTACAGCTCACTTAACAGATGTTGATCCACAAATTACGAATTTAGTGCCTGTTCTTAAATCATATTGGTTAACTATTCACGTTTCTATTTTAACAGCATCTTATGGATTCTTTGGACTTGGGGCGATATTAGGATTTTTAACATTAATTATGTTTATATTTAGAAAAAATAGACCTCATGTTGATGAAATTATTAAACATGTAACTGCAATTACTGAAATTGCATTAATCATCGGTTTATCAGCTGTTACTATTGGAAATTTCCTTGGTGGAGTTTGGGCAAATGAATCATGGGGAAGATACTGGGGATGGGATCCAAAAGAAACATGGGCTTATGTGTCAATTGTAGTTTATGCTATTGTTATACACTTAAGATTTATTAAATCTTTAAATACTCCATTTGTATTTGCAACGGCTGCATTACTTGCATTCGCTTCAATTTTAATGACTTATCTAGGAGTAAACTTCTATTTATCAGGAATGCACTCATATGCAACAGGAGACCCTGTTCCAATTCCTATGTGGGCATATTATACGGTAACAATAGTTTTTGTTACAATCTTATTAGCTTATAGAAATAGAAACTTAAAAGAAACATTATAAAAACTTATAAAACATTGAGGAACTAATTATTTAGTTCCTCAAAAAATTATATTATACTATTTAACCCTCTCTTTAAATTATCTTTAAATCTTTTATCACTATCATATCCCTTATAAAAACTCAGTTTTAGGAATATTATGACGTCGGACAAGTTAGAAAACATTATAAAATATACAAAGAATCTAAATGTTTTATATGTTGAAGACAATATATATGTACAACAACAAACTATTAAAATGCTTGAATCTTTTTTTAATAATATCTATATAGCATCTAACGGAAAAGAGGCCTTAGAGCTTTTTAATACAGATAACTTATACAGTTTAATCATTACTGATATTGAAATGCCATTTATTGATGGTGTATCACTAATTGAAATTGTAAGGGAATATAATAAAAAAGTTCCTATTGTAGTTCTGTCTGCACATGATAATAAAGACTATTTCTTAAAAACTATAAATGCAGGTATTGATGGTTATATTTTAAAACCTTACACCCTAGAACA
>CBFHMY010000088.1:0-7918 GCA_965657055.1 uncultured Aliarcobacter sp.
ATTTCCTTCTTCTAAAACTGCTTTTAAATTTTCCATAACTTGTTTTGTTTGCTCTTTCACTCCACCTTCAATAATTTCCATAGTTTGGGGCACTAATGGAATTTGTCCTGATAAGAAAAGCAGCTTATCAAATGCTGTTGCTTGATTGTATGGTCCAATTGCTCTTGGAGCTTTTGTAGTTGATATTATTTGTTTCATTATTATTTTCCTTTAAATTTAAAATATATTATACAAGCTTCTTACTTTCTATTGGGAAAAATAGCTCAAAATCCTTTTTTATATGACAAAGAACTTCTTGATTTGCTTTTATAAATCCTTTATATTCTAAAGATGCAAAAACAACTGCTTTTGAGTAAGCTAAGACTTCATCATCTTCTAAATATTTATTAACATCAATCCATTTAGCATCTAGTATTTCTTGGGTATCTTGAATATTTATTTCTAAAGTTTTAGGCTTTGCAATACAAAGTACATAAAGATTTGATTTATGAAATTGGTGGGGATAGAAGTGTCCTAAAGAAATGATTGATTCAAACTCTACAATTACCCCTGTTTCTTCTAATACTTCTCTCTCAAGAGCAGTGGAAATCATTTCACCATTATCTATATGACCACCTGGAAGTTTGTAACCTAAATTTGAAATCTTTTCTTTTATAACTAGTATTTCATTTTTATCATTTATTACAACAGCTCCCACACCTAAAGTATGATTTGCAGCTGTTGGAATAATTGCATTTTCTTTTATTCGTTTTACTACTAATACATAATCTTCATCACAAGAGTGGAAGAAGAAACCTTTTTTTGTAGCTATTGGTATAAAATCTGATTTTGAAATATCTATATAAATCCAAATTAGATTTCTTTTGTATTTTACTTCTTCAATTAAAAAATCAAGATTTAATTCAAACTCTTCTTTACTTTTTGGTAAATCTTTTTTATCAATTGTAATTCCATTATATGGATCTAAAATCGTGTTGAAACATCCAATTATTTCTACACTTGTATTATTCATATATATATCCTTTTATTTATTGTTAATAAACAATTAAATCAATTAATGAATATGCAATAAAAAGCATTAAAATACCAATAGAAATATCAAGTATTTTCCAAGTAATTGGCTTTTTAAATAATGGAATTAAAAATCTAGCTCCAAATCCTAAAGAAAAAAACCAAATAGCAGAAGCACTAACAGCTCCTAACAAGAAATAGATTTTTAAATTATTTTCAATATTTGCACCAATTCCACCAATTAGTAAAATAGTGTCTAAATAAGTATGAGGATTTAAAAAAGTAAAAACTAAAATTAAAGAAATTACTTGTTTTAATGGATTTGTTTTTACAGTACCATCTACTTGTAAACTTGCATTTTTAAAAGCTGATCTAAATGATAAAGCCGAATAAAAACATAAAAATACTATTCCAAAAATAGCAATACCATTTATAAGAAGTTGATTTCCTTGAATAAAATATCCTAATCCAAAAACTCCTGCACTAATTAATATAAAATCAAAAGTGATACACATTAAAACAGCCATTAAAACATATTGCTTTAATAAACCTAATTTTAGAATGTAAGCATTTTGAGCACCAATTGCCATAATTAAAGAGATTGTTACAACAAAACCTTTTAAATATATATCAAGCACCTAAATAGCCCTTACTTAAACTTACAATTCCTCCAACGATAAATTGAACAGCAATGGCTCCTACAATTAATCCCATAAGTTTTGTAATAATATTTTGACCAGTTAGTCCTAGGTATTTTTTAATATAAATAGAGTTTTTTAAAATTATATAGAAAACTAGAGCATTAAGACAAAAAGCCATTGAAATTGAAAACAAATCTAATGCCGTTTGGGCTTGATGCTTAAAGATTATAATAGTAGTAAATAATCCTGTTCCAAAAGCAATAGGAATACCAAGTGGTATTACGGATAGTTCTTCATCGTTTTTTTCACTTAAAGTTTTATCTTCTTTTGCTTTACTTGTTCCATTTACCATTGAAATTGCCATTAAAATAAGAACAATCCCACCCATAACTTTTAAAGAGTTTTCATCAATACCAAAAAGTTTTAAAAGCATTTCACCTGAAATTAAAACAACGAAAAAAGCAATGATAATTGTAATGGTAGCTTTGTAAGCTACCTTATTTATTTGAGTTTTTGTAATATTTGGACTTAATATTGATAAAGCAATTGCGCTAATACCAATAGGGTCCAAAATTGCGAAAAATGTGATAGATTGTTGTAAAAAAGCAGATAAAATATCCACTAACTCATTCCACCTTTTTCTGCCATTCTTTTTTCTAATCTATGTCCTACATAACTTAAAACAGAAGTAATTGATAAATAAACTAAAGCAATTACAATCCATGTTTCAAATGGAGAAAATGTATTTGCAACTATTTCTTTTCCTACTTTTGTTAAATCAGTAATTGATATAACAGAAACAAGTGAAGAATCTTTTATAAGTGCAATCATTTCACCAACAAGTGTAGGTAGTGCTCGTTTAAAAGCTTGAGGTAAAATAATATATCTCATAGCTTGAAATTTAGTAATTCCTAAAGAGTTTGCAGCTTCAAGTTGACCTTTATCAATTGATTGAATTGCACCCCTTAAAATCTCTGCCATATAAGCACCAAAGAAAATACCAAGAGCTAAAACCCCTGCTACAAACCTATCAAGTTCAAAAATATTTGCAACTATAAAATAGAATAAAAATATTTGAACTAGTAAAGGAGTTCCTCTAACAATGGTGATATAAACTGTAGCTATATCTTTTAAAAATTGATAGGAAGACAGCTTCATAAAAGCTACTATTGTCCCTAGAATAAAAGTTAAAATAGCTGCAAAAAAAGAAATTTTTAGAGTAACCCAAAGACCATTTAAGATAGGTCCTGTTTTTTGCTGTGATTTTGTAGCAATATAATCACCCTCATAAACATCTTCACCTAATTCGTAAGAAAATTTATATGAAGCATCTAAGTTAAGCTTTACTCTTTCATCACTATTTTCTAAATAGTAGATACCATCTTGAACAATTAATTTACCATTTGCAGGTGATTCAACTGTTTTAGTTTCTGTATATACAAAATAATCAGGAATTGAGTTCCACTTCCATATGTAATTCATATTTGATGCAGCTATATATAAAAAATATCCAACTGCTATATAAAAACATAGGGCAATTAAATGCCCTACATTTTTATTTTGTGCTAATGATTGATGCTTTTTTGCCATCTATTATTGAACTCTTTGTAACCAGTCAGTTTCAACTAACCATTTTTGATATAATTCATCACTGAATCCAACAACTTTATCTTCTTGAGCTTGTCTTAAGAAGTTATTTAACCAGTTAAGGAAATCAGGGTCACCTTTTCTAATAGCCCAACCTAATGGCTCATAAGTTAAAGGAGTATCTAAATGAACTAATTTATCTTTACCTTTATCACTCATAAATAATACATTATATGGTTGATCATAAACCATTGCAGCAGCTTTACCATTTAAAACCTCAGCAGCAGCATCAGCTTCTGTTTCAAAAGTTACTATTTTTGCTTTTTTAAAGAATTTTTTAGTTGCAATTTCACCTGTAACTCCAAGTTTAGTAACAATTGTATATTCAGGTTTATCTAAATCTTTTGCAGTTTTAATAGTACCTGCTAATTTTTTATCCATTATAACTGTTTGACCAACAACAATATATGGATTAGCAAAATTAATTTGTAAATTTCTTTCTTGAGTAATAGTCATACCTGACATAATAATGTCAAATTTATCAGTAATAAGACCAGCTATAATTCCATCCCATGAAGTTGGAACTAATGTTAACTTAACACCCATATCTTTAGCCATTTTTCTAGCCATATCAACATCATAACCTATGATATTACCTTTTTTGTCTTTCATTTCAAAAGGCATATAACCAGGCTCCATACCAACTCTTAATTCACCACTTTGAACAATTTTATTCAATGTTGAATTCTTCCATAAATCTAAATCTGCTGCAAACATATTTAATGTTGCAAACGCCAAAATCGCCATAACAATTTTTTTCATACTTTTTCTCCTTGTTTTTAAATTAAATTACTAATGTGTCAAAATTTCATTTAGAAATTTTTTTGCTCTATCACTTTTTGGATTATTGAAAAACTCTTCGGGACTGTTTTCTTCAATAATAACACCATGATCCATAAATACAATTCTATGTCCTACTTCTTTTGCAAATCCCATTTCATGAGTTACACAAACTATTGTAAAGTTTTCATGGGCTAAGTCTTTCATAACTGAAAGTACATCACCAATAGTTTCAGGGTCAAGTGCTGATGTTGGTTCATCAAAAAGTATTATTTTTGGCTTCATAGCCAAAGATCTTGCTATTGCAACCCTTTGTTTTTGACCACCACTTAAATCAGCTGGATAAGAGTTAGCTTTATCTGCTAGTTTTACTTTTTCAAGTAAATCCATAGCTATTTGCTTAACCTCTTTTTTATTCATATTCTTTACTAACGTAGGTGCAATTGTAATATTCTCTAAAATAGTCAAATGTGGGAAAAGATTGAAATGTTGAAATACCATTCCAACTTCACTTCTAATTGCTTGAAGATTTTTTTTACTTGCATGAATATCTATATCATCAACAATAATAGTACCATCATCAATATCTTCAAGTCCATTTATACATCGAATAAGTGTAGATTTTCCTGAACCACTTGGTCCACAAACTACAACTATTTCACCTTTTTTTACACTAAAATCAATATTCTTTAATACATGAAAGTCGTCATAGAATTTATTTATTTTAGTCATCGAAATTATATTATCTGTCATTTACACTCTTTTTTGTTTGCTAAACATTAATCATACTAAAGAAAATATTAATTTAACATATAACTATTGTCATATTTTTATACAATTTATACATAATTTTCAACTTATGTAAATATGATATAATCTCGCCTTTATTTTTAGGAGACCAATTTTGATTTCAAGACTATATGAACTAAGGGCTGATTTATTACTATTATCAGTGGCAATTGCTTGGGGTGTTACATTTTTAATGGTACAAGATGCTATTAGTTCAACGCCAGTTTATGCTTTTTTATTTTTTAGATTTGCACTTGCATCAATTCTTATGTTTTTTATAGCTTTTAAATTTCTAAATGAGATTAATAAAAAAACTATTTTATATGGTGTTATTTTAGGATTATTTCTATTTTCAGCTTTTGCTACACAAACTTTTGGTTTAGCTTATACAAAAAGTTCAATTGTTGCTTTTATTACAGGGTTAAATGTAATTGTTGTTCCTTTTTTAGCCTATTTTATTTTTAAAGATTATATTTCAAAAAATGTATTAATTGCTACGGTAATTGCCGTTATTGGATTATATTTACTTACAATGTCAGGAGCTTTAACTATTGGGAAAGGGGAATTACTAACTTTAATTTGTGCATTTTTATTTGCCTTACAAATTATATTTACAGGTAAATTTTCAAAAGAGGTAAATGTATTTTTATTGGTTTTATTCCAACTTATAACAGTTAGTATCTTATCTTTAATATTTTCACTATCTCTTGATGATGTAACTTTTAATCTAAATTATGACTATGTGTTTTTTAAAGCTGTTATCATTACTGCTGTATTTGCAACTGTTTATGCTTTTTTAATTCAAACATATATGCAACAATTTACAACTGCTACTAAAACTGCCATAATATTTGCCATGGAACCTGTAAGTGCATCTATATTTGCATACTTATCTGTGGGTGAAGTATTAACAAGTATTCAATTAAGCGGTGCTATATTAATTGTTTTTGCTACAGTTATTGCAGAACTTAAATTTAAAAGAAAACTCAAACATACTTTATAGGTAAATAATAATCCAAAATAAACTCTTCATCGCTACTTAAAAAATGATTTTTATGATAAATAGTGTATGAAGGGTTTGGAGTAGTTTCATAACCACTTTCTATTAACCATGTATGATAAACCCATTGAATAAGTTTAATTACATCTCCATATTTTCCACTTAAAGAAAATTTTGCATAAATTCCCTTTGGTATATTTAGTGTTGGCAAAGAAAGGTTTTCTAAATCTTCATTTTTATTTCCAAGGGTTACTAAAGCTATATATTGACACTGTTCAAGTGGAGTGATAATTGGATTATCATGATGAAGAGCGAGCTGTTTATACTCTTTTATATCATTTGTATATATCCAAGTTTGAAGTTTTTGCCATGTCTTTTTTATACTTTTATCATAACCTTGATGTCTTATATAATAAGCTTTTATTTCAGGCATTTTTACTATACTTGGTTCTATTTTTGAAAAATTGATATTTTCATCAGTATTTATAATTTGCTCAACTATTTTATTTGAATACTCTTTATATCCTCCACTTTTCCACATCTTCGGTGTCATTAAAAATCGCTCTTTAAAAGCTCTTAAAAAAGATGTTTGTGAGCTATATCCTGTCATATTTGCAATATTTGTAATAGTAGAATATTTATTTGTAATTAAAAGATTTGCAGCTTTTTCAAGTCTTATTGATTTTATACTTTCATAAATATTTTTTCCAAATTCGTCCTTGAAAATTCTATGAAGATGAAATTTACTAACTTTTAATTCTATACTCAAATCATCAATGTTTATGTCAGCATCAATATATTTATAAATATAATTCATCACATCATTTGCAATTTTTACTCTTTTTTCATGGGTAGATTTTTTCATAATTAAATTATATCTAGAAAACAGATAAAATTAGCAATAATAGATAATAAAATGTGCATTTTTTGTAAAGAGATAAATATGAAATTGATGTATGCTATGACAAAAAAAGGATATGTATGAAACGATCATTTATTAGAGAAATCCTTGAATCAATTGATGAGACAACAATCTCATTTGCAGGTGGACTACCAAGTGAAAAGTTATTCCCAGTAGAAGATATAAAAACTGCCACTATGAAAATATTTGATAATCCAAAAGTATTTCAATATGGTGTTAGTAATGGAATTAGTGAACTAAGAGAAAAAATAGCTTCAAGATATACAAAAGAAGGATTTCCTACAAATAAAGATAATATTTTAATTACTACAGGAAGCCAACAAGGTATGTATATTCTTGCTAAGTATTTTGAAAGTAAAGATATTACTATCGAAGAGCCTTCATATTTGGGAGCTATGAATATTTTTAGATTAAATCATCTAAATATGAAAGGTGTAAAACTTGAAGATAATGGAGTTGATATTGAAAAATTTAAAGAAAGTTTCAAAGAGACAAAATTAGCATACTTAATTCCAGATTTTCAAAATCCATCTGCAAGAACATATTGTGACAAAAAAAGAGAAGAAATTGCAAAAATTGTAGAAGAAGAAAATGGAATATTAATTGAAGATAGTCCATATAGTGAGCTTTATTTTGATAAAAAAAATGTAAGTATTAGTGTAAAAATTCCAAATAGATCATTTCACTTAGGATCATTTTCTAAAACTTTAGTTCCAAGTCTTAGAATTGGTTGGATTAGAGCTGATGAAAAATTACTTCAATCTTTAATGATTATAAAGGAAAGTATAGATTTACACTCATGTGGAATTTCTCAATATATTTTAAATGAGTATTTAAAAGATGAAGCAAATTATGAAAAACATTTACAAGATATTAGAGATGATTATGAGAAAAAAGCAAACTTCTTTTGTGAGCAATTAGATAAATATCTACCTGAGTTTAAATATGAAAAACCAAAGGGTGGTATGTTTTTATATGGTAGTTTTGAAGGAATTGACTCTTTTGCATTAGTTCAAAAATGTATAGAGAAAAAAGTTGTTTATGTTCCTGGAAATCAATTTTATATAGATAAAGTTCCAAATGGTGAAATTAGATTTAACTACACTCACTCTACTTTTGAGCAAATTG
>CBFHMY010000089.1:0-7657 GCA_965657055.1 uncultured Aliarcobacter sp.
AATATATTTTTATTTTTTTGAATACATTATTTGAATCCACTGAGAGTATTTTTCTCTTATGCCTATATCTTAAAACCAATATAATTTCCAATTCTTTACTTTTGAATTTTTCTATTATCTCTTCAAGGGTGAATATAGCAGATATATCAAAAAAAGATACATTTTTACAATCAATGATTATTTTTTTACTATTTTTTAATTTTTCTAACTTATCTTCTAAAAAAGATGCTGTTCCAAAAAATAAAGAACCATTTACTTTTATAATTTGAATATCTCTATTATCAATATCTATATCAAAAGAGACCCTTGATCGTGCTGTTTTAATTTGAGTATTTCTTGAAACTTGATAAACAGCCATTATTGAAGAAATAGTTATTCCAACACCAACAGCCATAATTAAATCTACAAAGATAGTTAATAAAAATACAGTAATCATAATAAGTAAGTTTTGTCTTGATATTTTATTTAATATTTTTAAAAATTTATAATCTAAAATATCAAATCCTACTTTTATTAAAATTCCTGCTAATACAGAAAGAGGTATTTTAGAAGCAAGTGGAGCTAAAAATAGAACTATTAGTAATAAAGTGATTGAATGAACAATTCCAGACAATCTTGTTGTTGCACCACTATTTATATTTATAACTGTTCTCATGGTAGCACCTGCTCCTGGGATTGCACCAAAGAAAGAACATACCATATTACCAATTCCCTGCCCTATTAACTCTTTTTTAGGATTGTGTTTTGTTTTTGTTTTAGAATCTGCAACTATTGAAGTTAAAAGTGAATCAATTGAACCTAGAAGCGATAATGTAATAGCTAAGGTTAAAATAGTACTTAATTTTAATATATCAAAAGAAAGAGGCAAGACAAATTCTGGTAAACCCATAGGTATTTCGCCAATTGTTTTTATATTAAAATTCATTAATACTGAAAAATATGTAACAAAAACTAAGGCAATTAATGCAGGTGGAATAATTTTTGAAATTTTACTTGGAGTTAAAAACATAATACAAAGCGTAATAGAGGCTATTATAACAGCTTCATAATTTACTTTTTGTAAAGTATCTAATAAATGAGTTAAAGTATAAATGATAGAACTATATCCATCAACACCTAAAAATGGATTTATTTGTAAAATAATGATAATCACACCAATACCACACATAAATCCAGAAATTACAGGGTAAGGAATGTATTTTATCCATTTTCCAATACCAACAATTCCAAAAGAAATTTGCATAATTCCTGCTAAAAATATAACTGTCATAACTGCTGGGAAATCATTTGGAAAAGTGGCTATTGTTGCAGCCACTACAACTGTCATAGGCCCAGTTGGACCTGAAATTTGAGTGGGAGTTCCTCCAAAAGCAGCTGCAAAAAAACCTAAAATTATTGCACCATATAAACCTGCGATTGCTCCAGCTCCACTTGCAACCCCAAAAGCTAAAGCTAAAGGAAGGGCAACAACAGCAGCTGTAACACCAGCAAAAATATCATTTTTTACTCTGTTCAAAGAAAACTCCTAAAAGTTAGGTATTAATTGTCTCTTTCTAAATATTCTTCATCACCCATTTTATCATTTTTACCACGAGCTATTACGTGAATTGGTGTACCTTCGAAATTAAAATTATCTCTTAAGTAGTTAATTAAATATCTTTTATACGAGAAGTGTAAAAGATTTGGTTTATTCATTACAAGAGCAATTCTTGGAGGTCTTGTACTAAATTGTGTTGTATAATAAATTCTTAAATATGCACCATTTGGACTTGGCAGTGAATGTCTCATTACAGCTTCTTCAATAACTCTATGAAGTTGAGAAGTTGGAATTCTTTGAGTATAATTTTCATGAATTTCAATAATTTTATCTTTTAATCTTTCAATACTTCTTCCTGTTTTTGCAGATACTGCAATAATAGGAGCATAAGATAAAAATCTAAATCTTCTTCTAATTTCTTCTTGCATTTTTTCAAAAGTTTCCATATTTTCATCCCATTTATTTAGAACAATAATAGTACCCAATGCATATTCATCAACCAAACCAGCAATTTTTTCATCTAAATCAGCAAGTGCTGCTGATGCATCTAAAATAACAAGAGCCATATTAGCTTTTTCTAACATCTCTTTTGTTCTCATTAAAGCATACTTTTCAATACCTTCAATACTTCCTCTTCTTCTTAGTCCTGCTGTATCAACAAATGTTATTTCTTTATCTTTATATTCAAATGATTCATCAACAGGATCAATAGTAGTTCCTGCAATTGGTGAAACAACAGATCTCTCTTCTCCTAAAATTGCATTTAGCATAGAAGATTTTCCAACATTTACTTTTCCAATAATTGCAACTCTAATTTTATTGTCATCAACTTTTTCATCTTCAGTAGGTGCTTCTGAATCAAATTTTCCATTATTTTCACTTGAATAATCTTCTTCATCATCATAATCAGGATCTTCCATTCTAGCTTTTTTTAAAGCTTCTGCTTCTTCATTTGCTACTGTTTCAAGATTAACAGGAAGATGTTTATAAATCCAATCAAATAAATTTTTAGTTCCTCTATTATGAGAAACTGATATTCCAAAAAGATTTTCATCTCCTATTCCAAATTCAAAGAATTCCCAAAGTCTTTCTAATTCTTTATCATTATCAATTTTATTTACAATTAGTGCTAACTCTTTACCTAATCTTTGAAGCTCATAAAATAATTCTTTATCCTTATCATCAGGTATATTTTTACCATCAACCATAAAAAGTATTATATCAGCCTCTTTTGCTGTCTCAATAGCTTTTCTTTTTACATTTGAAAATATAGCATCATTTGTATCATCAATACCACCTGTATCAAGCATTAATGCTTTTCTATCTAATACTTCAATTTCATGTTTTCTAATATCTCTAGTTGTACCTGCTAAATCAGAAACAATAGCAATTCTTTTATTTGCAATTCGATTGAATAATGAAGATTTCCCTACATTTGGCTGACCAATTAGTGCAATTTTTTTTAATGTTTTATCCATAAATTTTTTTAATCCTATTTTTTATCATAAACTAAAAAAGGTATTAGCCATCAATGCTAATACCTTTTTCATAACAAAAGCTTCTATTAATATAGTCCAAATTTACCTTGAACTGAGCTTTTGTAAAGAACTCTCATATTATCATCTTTATCAATAAATACTTTAAATTGTGCATCAGATGCTTTTAAATCTTCTAATGCTTCTTCAATATCCATTGGTTTATAAGATGTTAATCTTACAGGAGCAATTTCCTCTTCAAATTTTTCTAATTCTAATGCAATACCATCTTGAATTTCATTTGCTACAACTTCAGTTAATTTTGTAGCTTTATGAGCTGCAATTTTATCATGATGTCTTCTTAGTACTTTAGATACTCTATCAACAGCTATATCAATAGCTGAATATAAATCTTTATCTTTTTGTTTAACAACAACAGTATCTAAATGTGCAATATTTAAAGTGAATTCAAAAGAGAAAGCTTTTTTACCATGTTTCTCTTCTTGAGAAATAATTGAATTTACAGAAATAATATCTAAATTAAATTTTTTAAATACTTCAATTGAGCTATTAATATATTCTTTAATAGCATCTGTTAAATCTATGTGTCTTCCTACAATACTTGTATTCATAACATACTCCTTAATTATATTTTATTTATTTTAACATAAATAATATTAAATAGTGGCAAGTCTATAAAAGAGAACCCTTGTATAAACTTGCATATATTTGTAAAATAAAATAATTTAGCTTAAGAACTACTAGTACTAGTATCAATTAAAAGCTTTAAAGATGAAAAAGCATTTTCCATTTGTGTAATTAAAACAGTATATGCTGCAAATTGAGTAGACATAGCTGTGTATTTTTCATCTAATTTACTTGATGCTGTATCATAATCATCACTTAATGTACTAATATAAGTATTCAATTTATCTTGATATGTTGTTAAAAGACCACTTGAAGAATCCAATGAATCTAAATAAGTTTTTAATCTAGTTCCTAAACCTTCTTTTTCAGCATACCCAACAAACAATTCTCTTAAATTATCATAATTATCAGTTACAGCTGTTGTTAATGTTGCATTATCTACGTTCATATACCCATCTGTATCAAAAGAAATTCCATATTTAAACATACTTTCTTCATTATTTAAACCGTAAGTATCAAATAATATTTCTTTAATTCCTGACAACATACTTTTTAAGGTGCTTGAATCTGAAATGGTTGCGGCATTATCCTCATCACCTAAAGTATAAGAATCAATTAAATCGACTAAGTCATTATATTTTGTTGCAATATCTGAAATCCTTGTTACAATACTACTAGTATCTCTTTCCATACTAATTGAAGAACTTGATGTTTCAGTATCTACTGAAACTGCTTGTATTATTAAACCATTTTCCATTGTAAGTTTATTTGAAGATACATCATAATCAACACCATCAATTTTTGCTTTCATATTTTGTGCTGTTAAAACATGATTACCATCAGCATTAAAACCTAATTTGGTATCACCACTTTGTGAAATAGTTACTGCATTAGCTGTACCACTTTGCGTACCTTTAACTATCATACGATAACTTGTATCATTTACTTTTTCTAAATTTACATCCAATTTAGAGTAGTAACTCATTTCTTCAACTAACCCTTCATAAGTTTTGCCTGTTGTATCAAAATCATAAGTAGTATCTCCAACTGTAATAGAAAGAGTTCCTCCATCTACAATCGTTGAAGTTATATCAGAATCAGAAATGGTATTTGATTGATAAACATCTTTTTGAGCTAATTGAGTAACCTTTACACTTATTGTTCCTGGATTTAACTTAGATGTGTCAACTGCATCAAAACTTACTGAGCTTCCTGATGTAGTAGCTGTAATTTCATCAAAAATATTTGTACCACTGGTATATAAATCAAAGTCATCAACTAAGTTTAATAAATCAGAAACCATAGTTTGAATTTCTGTTAAAGCATCCAATTCAGCTTGAGTATCTTCTTTATTAGTTGTAATAGGATCAAGTACACTTTTACTTTCTGCAGTTTTTAATTTTGTAATTAATTCTGAACTTAAATCGACACTTCCTGAACTTCCTAGTCCTAATATTCCATCTGCCATTTTTTATCCTTTACATATTTAATAAAGTTTGCAACATCTCATCAACAGTTGAAATTACTTTTGCATTTGCTTCATATGCTGCTTGATACTGAAGAAGATTTATCATTTCCGTATCTGGGTCAACTTTCGTAAGATTATTGTATGTTGTTTCTAATGCATTTACAACTGCATCTTGAGACTCTAATTTAAAACCATTATCTTCCACATTTGAGGATATGGTTACTAGTAAACTTTGATAGAATTTTACAAATGAAGTTTCCGAATCTCCAATTGCAATATTATCATTCCATTGTATTTGTGCTAAGTTTTCTAAGTCATCATTAGTTAAAGAATTTACATTATCAGATATAAAACTTAATGAATCAACACTTGAACCGTAAAATAAAGGTGTTGCACTATTAGAATTAACTGTATCTACAAATGCTTGAGCAAAATCATCTAAACTATTTTTGTATTCATAGATATTTGAAGTTGAAGATGTAAGTTCTTCTGTTAAAGCTTTTAATGATCCACCACTTAGTGCTAATTCATTATTATATACAGCAAGAGAAACATTATTTTCAGCTTCTACTGAATTACTATTTTTTAATATTTCAGTTCCATTTAAAGAGATAGCAATATCAAACTTACCTTCTTCTCCTTCTATATCAGAAGTGATAATTAAATTATTACTTGTATCTAAAGAAGCTGTGAAGTTAGCAAATTCTGAACTAGCATTTATCTTATCCATAATTTGTTCTTTTGCAGTTTTACCTACAATAGCAGAATCTATTGTTAATTTTGTGGAAGTATTATTTAATACAATTGAAATTTCATCTCCAGTACTAAAATCAACAGTATCAAAAGCACTTGAATTATAAATATCTTTTTGCGCAATGTTTTCTTCTTTAATACTTATTTCATGTAGATTTGTATTATTGAAAATCACATTAACACCTGATACTTTTAAATTATAAGTATTACTTGATCTATTAACTTGAACATCAACATATTCTGACAACTTTTTTTCTAGAAGATCTCTTTTATCTAATAAATCAACTGATTCTGTATTACTTTTTAAAATTTGCTCATTAAGAGAAACTATTTGTTCTAAAATATTGTTTACAGTTTTTACATCATCTTCTAACTGAGTTTTTGTACTTGATATTGTTTCATTTAAATTTTCATTTAAAGATTGTATTCCATCAACTACAAATTTTCCTTGAGAAGAAAAATCATTTTTATAAATCAAATTTGATGAATCACCTCTTAATGTTTCTAAAGAGTCAAGAAAATTATTTAAAGTACTAGAAAAACCACTATTTTCAGTTTCACTAAACATCATCTCAACATTACTTAAAATAGAATCTTCCGCTTCATAATATGAAGATAAACTATCTTGTGAAACTAATTTGTCATATAAATATACGCTAGTGCTTCTAGTAACTGAATCAAAAGAGACTCCATTTCCTATATCATCTTCTAAGGTAGTTAGTTCTGATGTATTAACGGTTCTTTTTATATAACCATCTGTATTTTCATTAGCAATATTATTTGATGTAACGTCAACTGAATACTTTGCAGCATCTAGTCCACTTCTTCCAATATATAAAGAGTTAATCATAAAGTCCTCCTATAAATATTCTTTTCATTTCAAAACTTAACTATTTTAAATAATTAACAAGAGATAAATTATTTATCTTGTTAATTGTTGAATACAAAGCAGTATAAGTATTTTGTAATGACTGTGACTCAATTGCAAGTGCTGTTAAATCAGCACCTGAATAATTTTCATAAAGAATATTAAAATTTGTTAATTTTGCTTCAGCTATTTGCTCATAATTATCAATATAAGAAGTTCTTGTTCCTAATATTGCATGATTTACATTTACATTGTCATAAGCTGAATTAATCTTTTCCAAAGAATTAGATAATGTATCTGAATCACCTGTTCTTAATGCAGTTATTATTTCATCTAAATCATCAAAGATTGAACGTTTAGATTCTAAAGCTGGATTAACAGAACTTGCTGTATAAGTTCCATCACTATTAACTGTTATAAGAGAGGCTACATTAGTATTTGAACTATCTCCATTTAAAAATAAACCATAAACACCTGAACCTGTAGTATCTACTAATTTGTATTCATTGCCATCTTTATCTAATATCATTTCATCTGCACTAAAAGTTAAATCTGAACTTGCTTGTGCAGTTTGATTTGTAGTATATAAAAGTTCTATACCATTCACTCCTTGAGTAGCATAAGTTTTATCTTCTACGTTTAGAGTTTTATTATCATATGAACCAGTATAGTTAATTTTTCCACTTACAGCATCTTTTTCAAAAGATGCTGAATCTGTATTTTTACCAGAAAATACATACTGTCCATTTACACTACTATTAACTAAATTAAATATAGTTTCTTTTTTAGATTCAATATTTGCTGCGATTATTTCTTTTGTATCACTATTATTGGTTCCATTTAAAGCTTCTAATACTAAACTTTGTACAGAATTAATAGAAGTTTTCATATTTGATACGGCTGTATCA
>CBFHMY010000090.1:0-7628 GCA_965657055.1 uncultured Aliarcobacter sp.
TTTCCTTTATAAATGCAAAAAATTATGATATTAATTTAACAAATGAAGAACAACTCTTTTTAGAAAACAATCAACCTTTACGTTTACATAATGAGAATTATTGGCCTCCATATAACTTTAATGAAAACAATACTCCAAAAGGATTTGTAATTGATTATATGAATTTAATTGCAAGTAAATTAGGAATAAAAGTTGAATATATTTCAGGATATAGCTGGAATGAATTTATGGAAATGCTAAAAACTGATAAAATTGATGCCATTATAAATATTTCCAAAAATAAACAAAGAGAAGAATTTTTTGAATTTACAAATGTTTATCATATTGCTGCAAATGCTATATATGTAAAAAAAGGAAATGAAGAAATTGACTCTTTGGAAAAATTAGAGGGTAAAACTATTGTAATGCCAAAAGGTTTTTTTGCACAACAATTACTTGAAGAATTTTATCCACAAATAAAACAAATACTTGTAAATGACTCTTTAGAAGCATTAAAATTATTATCTTTGGGAAAAGCAGATGCGACAATTGATAAAAAAAATGTATTAGACTATATAATCTCGACAAAAAATATATCAGAAGTAGTTGCAACAAATTATGTAAATGATGATAGATTAGTAAGTTATATAAGTATTGCTGTTTCAAAAAATAAAACTATTTTAAAATCTATTTTAAATAAAGCACAAGATTCAATTACAGATAAAGAGTTATTAGATTTAAAAAGAAAATGGTTCGGGAATAATGAATTTGTAGATAGTAAAAGTTTTCTATCAAAAGAAGAAAAAAAATATCTAAATAACAATAATAATACTATAAGAATGTGTAATATATTAAATACTAAACCTATTGAATTTTATGAAAATCAAAAAATTCAAGGTATAAATATAGATTTATTAAATTTGATTGGGAAAAAAATCAATGTTAAATATAAAAATATTCTAGTTAAAGATTATCAAACTGCAGAAGAATACTTAGAAAAAAAGATATGCGATATTTTACCTACAATTTCACAAAATAAAGATTCTAAAAATATACTTTTTACTGAGCCACTAACTAGTTATAAATTAGCAATTATTACACAAAAAGGCAAACCTGTTGTCCAAGATTTAGAGGAAGTTTTAAATCAAACTATGGCTAAAAAATCAAATTCTGAAAATTTAAATATTTTGAAAAACAATTATCCTAATATAAATATAATTGAAACCAACAGCGATTATGAAACATTTGAAGCTGTAAATAGCAATAAAGTTTACTATGCAATGGAACCTTTACCTGTAGTTGCTTATTATACGTCAAAATTTGCTTTTAACAATATTTTCATTTCAAGATATACAGATATTTTATTAACAAGTCAAATTGCTATTTCAGAAGACAATATGATTCTTTACAATATCTTTAATAGAGCAATTGAGCAAATAAGTGAAAATGAACACAATGAGATTTTTAATAAATGGACAAACTTTTCTATAAACATGCCTTTTGATTATTCTATAGTTTGGAAAATATCATTAATTATTTTTATTATTCTATTAATAATTGCATATAGACAATCTATTCTAAATAAACATAATAAAGCATTAAGACTTATTAATAATGAAATAGAGAAAAAAAATAGACAAATTGCAAAACAAAAAGAGCTTTTTGAAAAATTATATAATAAATCTGCAGATGGAGTATTATTAATAAAAAACAGAAAAATCACTGATTGCAATGAAGCTGCATCAAAAATATTACACTATTCAAAAGATGAAATAATTGGTAAATATCTCTATGAAATATCTCCAAAACTCCAACCAGATGGACAAAGTTCAAACTTAAAATCAATAAATAAACTAAATGAAGCATTAAAAGATGGGATTTGCAGTTTTGAATGGATGCATACAAGTAAAGATCATAAAAAACTTTGGATAGAAGTTGTTTTAACTTCCATAGAAATCAATAGTAATCTTGTAATTCATACTGTAATTAGAGATATAAATAAAAGAAAAGAAATGGAAAAAAGATTAGAAGTTTTAACTTATGATTTAGAAAAAAGAATTAAAAAAGAAATAGAAAAAAACGAAGAAAAAACTGCTCAATTAATTCAACAATCAAGATTTGCCCAAATGGGAGAAATGATTTCAATGATTGCTCATCAATGGAGACAGCCATTAACAGCAATAACAGCTACAACAAATAGTTTATTATTAAAAAATCTATTAAATAAAGAAATATCAAAAGAAATTTTAGAAGAAGAGCTAAACCTAATCACAGAATATACACAGCATTTATCCTTTACAATTGATGATTTTAGAAATTTTTTTAAATCAGATAAAGAAAAAGCAGAAGCAAAACTTGAAGATATTATCGAAAAAGCTATAAATATAATAAAAACATCTTTTGAGTCAAAAGAGCTACATTTAATTACAAATTATAAATTTAACGAAAGTATAAATACTTATACAACAGAAATTCAACAGGTAATTTTAATTTTATTAAAAAATGCAGAAGATGCTTTAGTTGAAAATGAAATAGAAAATAAAAGAATAGAAATAAAAACTTATAAAGAAAATGATTTTGCAATAATAGAAATAGAAGATAATGCCAAAGGAATAGCTCCTGATATTATGTATAAAATATTTGATCCATACTTTTCTACAAAAAAAGCAAAAGAAGGTACAGGTATTGGGCTTTATATGAGTAAAATTATTATTAAAGATCATTGTAAAGGTGAAATAACAGCTTCAAATAATCAAAGTGGTGCAATTTTTAAGATAAAATTGCCTCTTAATATATAATAAATAATTTAAGGATTTTTATGAACAATAATATAATAAATATTTTCAAAGAGATAACAGCAATACCTAGATGCTCAGGAACCCATGAGCCATTTATAAACTATATGAAAGAGCTATCAAAACAGTTTGACTATATATGTCTAACTGATAAGCATAATAATATTTTATGTAAAAAAGAAAATTCAAAAGCAAAAGTTGTTTTTCAATCTCACTATGACATAGTTTGTTTAAGCGATAATTGCGTTCCACAAATTGTAGAAAATGGTGATATTTTAAGTGCTGAAAACTCAACACTTGGAAGCGACAATGGAATTGGTTGTTCTTATATGATAGCTTTGATGCAAGAGCATTATGATGGAGAGTTTTTATTCACTTCAGATGAAGAAATAGGACTAATAGGAGCTAATAATCTTGACTTACCTCTAAACGCTACATATATGCTAAATCTTGATAGTGAAGAAGAAGGTGAGATCTGTATAGGTTGTGCAGGGGGAGTTGATATTTTTGCATATAACACAAATAAAAAAATCATTCCAAATACAGACAATCTTGATTTATATGAAATATCAATTTCAAAACTTCAAGGTGGACACAGTGGTGTTGATATAGATAAAAATATTCCAAATGGAATAAAACTAATAGCTCAAACAATAAAAGAGTGCGAAGGTAAACTTCTTGACATAAATGGAGGAGAGAGAATAAACTCAATTCCTGTAAATGTAAAAGCAATAATCGCAAGTTCTAAAACTCCAATAGCTAGTCATGAAAATATGATTATAGAAAAAATTGAAGCTAAAAGTGAGCATTTAAATATCTTTGATGATAATATTATTGATTTTATTTATGGTTTTCAAAATGGTGTAAGAGATATGAATAGTGAATTAAACGTAGTTCAAAGCTCAATTAACATTGCAATTATAAAAACAGATGTAAATGGTGTAAGAATAGAACTAAGTGCTAGATCTATGGATAATAATGATTTAAATATGCTAAAAAATGAAACAATAAAAACCCTAGAAAATCATAATTTTACAGTAACAACAAATGGTAAATACCCAGCATGGAAACCTGATATTAATGAATTCACATCAAAAGTACTTGAAGTTTACAAAAAAATCAACCCAAGTGCATCATTAGAAGCTATTCATGCAGGACTTGAATGTGCAATATTTAAAGATATCTACCCACATATAAAAGTAGCCTCTATTGGACCTACAATTAATTTTCCTCACTCAAAAAAAGAGCAAGTTTCTATAAAATCTGTTGAAAATGTATATGTGGTAATAAAAGAAATTTTAAAAGAGATTAATTAATCTCTTTTACCAAGAAGTAAGAAAAAATCTTTCAATTATAATTTCACCATTATTTGTGTAACGAGACCAAATAAGTGGTGAAATATTTTTATTTATAAAAAACTCTATCTCTTCTTTTGCTTCTTCATAACTTTTCCAGTTCTCATTTAATATGGGATTGATTAACCAATCGAATTTATCAGGAACAAATAAAGACATTTTTCTAAAAGTATCATCTTCAATAAACTCTTTAAAACTTAAAAAATATCCATTTATACAAGTATTATTGATAAGTGATAATTTTTTATTTTTTAGATTTCTTGGAAGAAAAATATTAGCTTTGAAAAGTATTTTTTGCTCAATATTATTTAAATCAACATTTTTAAGATAACCTTTTGTAAGCTCATTAAAAAGTAAAGGAAATTGTTTATTTTTAAGTCTTTGTAGTTTTAAAACTAAAGTATCATTTCTATTTGGACCAATATATCTATCCATTTCATTTTCAAAACTATCATCATAAAGATAAAACTTATATTGCATCTCTATATGAATATATTTTTCTTTTCTTTTATCAAAAAGAATAAAATCAAGCTCACCAAGAGTTTGTTTGTCATGAATGATTTGTATATTTCGTAGAACTCTTTCATAAGTAGAAGATTGAGCAATAATAGCATCAAAAAAGTACTCTACCCTCTTTCCAAGAGGAAGTTTTTCTAGTATCTCAATATTTTGTATATGAAAGTTTTCAACAGCAATGTCATCTACTAAATCAAATACCTCTAAATCATAAAATGAGTCTTTAAATAACGATGGCGTTTGGCAAAAACCTTCAAATTGATTATGCAAAGATATGTATTGTTTATTTTTAATTATTCTTAGCCTTTTGAATATCATAAGTGTATTTATATACCATATAATCAAACATCTTAGCTTCTTTGTTTTTTTGGAAAAAGAAAAACATTTCTACTAATTTATAATTCATTCTAAAAAATGCTGTAAATGGAACTACGTACGTAAGCATTGTTGTTAGTGTTCTGTTTGGATAGTATGTTTCCAATTCATCTTTTAACTCTTTTAAAACTAAACTCTCTTCTTGAAGTTTACTTCTATCTTGTGTTGAAATAACTCTTATAGCTATTAAAAAGTTAATAACAAACATTAAAGCGTTTAAATTCCAACCCATAATACAAATATCTAAATAACTCATATAATCTCTTCTTGTCTTAAATTTAAAAGTAGAATTATAACTTATTTATCTTTTATACTAAATCTATTAAGTATAATTCAAAAGAAAAAAAATGAATAATGAGAAATAATGACTAAAAATGAATATGATATAAAAATAGAAAAACTAATCTCTTGGGCGCAAGAATACTATGTATTTGACAATCCCCTTGCAAGTGATGAAGAGTATGATTTACTTGCTAGAGAATGCCTAGCTTTTGAGCAAGAAAATCCTACTTTATCACATCCAAACTCACCAAATAAAAGAGTTGGTGGATTTATACTTGATGGTTTTGAAAAAGCTTCTCACTTAAGTAGAATGTGGTCACAAGAAGATGTTTTTAATACACAAGAATTAGAAGACTGGATAAAAAGAGCACAAAAAGTAAATACTGATTTAGAGTTTTATTGTGAGCCAAAATTTGATGGAGCTTCTTTAAATCTTATTTATGAAAATGGTTTATTAAAACAAGCAATTACAAGAGGAGATGGAAGTATTGGTGAAGATGTTACAAATAATGTTAAAACAATTCATTCTATTCCACTTCAAATAAAAGAAAAATCTTTAATCGAGCTTCGTGGTGAAATTGTTATTAAGAAAAAAGATTTTGAAAAGATAAATCAAGACAGATTAAAAAACAATGAACAACTTTTTGCAAATCCAAGAAATGCAGCAGCAGGAAGTTTAAGACAATTAGATCCAAGTATTACAGCAAAAAGAAAACTATTTTTTAATATTTGGGGAATTGGTCAAAACTCACTTGAATTTAAAAACCTTAATGAAAAAATGAATTATATTTATTCATTAGGATTTGCTCGACCTCCTTTAATAACTGTTACAAAAGATGTTGCGGGAATTGAAAAGCTTTATCACGAAATCATAGCTTCAAGAAATGATATAGAAATGATGCTTGATGGTATGGTTATAAAAGTAAATGACATTGAAACACAAGATGAATTGGGTTATACAGTGAAATTTCCAAGATGGTCATGTGCTTATAAGTTTCCAGCAGTTGAAAAAACAACTATTGTAAAAGATATTATTTTACAAGTGGGAAGAACAGGTGTTTTAACTCCCGTTGCTTTAGTTGAACCAACACTAATAGATGGAAGTACAGTTAGTCGTGCAACACTTCATAATTTTGATGAAATCGAAAGATTAGATTTAAGATTAAATGATGAAGTTATTATTATAAAAAGTGGCGATATTATTCCAAAAATCACTAAAGTATTTACAGAAAGAAGAAAAGGAAATGAAACTATTATTTCTCGACCTACTTCTTGCCCTGAATGTCAAAGTGAAGTTTTAGATGAAGGCACAATGATAAAATGTCAAAACTTAGACTGTCCAGCAAGAGTAGTAAACTCTATTATTTATTTTGCTAGTAAAAACTGTATGAATATAGATGGCCTTGGAAATAAAATCGTAGAAACACTAGTAATTGAGAAAAAGATTTATGATATCTTAGATTTATACTCTTTAAAATATGAAGATTTAGAAAACCTAGAAGGCTTTAAAGAGAAAAAAATAAACAACCTTTTAACTGCAATTGAAAATACAAAAGGCTCATCTTTACATAGAATTATAAATGCCCTTGGAATTGAACACATAGGAGAAGTTGCATCAAAACAAATCTGCTTAGAGTTTGGACTTGATGTTGTAAGCATTGATTATGATTCACTTATTGCCCTTGATGGTATTGGTGAGCAAATGGCAAAATCATTTTGCGAATTTATGAGAGTAAATAAAGAATTAGTTGAAAAATTAATCACATTTATATCTCCAACAATAGAAGAAAAAATAGAAGTAGAAGAAAATAACTTCAAAGGTAAAACTATAGTTCTAACAGGAACTATGAGTGTAAGCCGTGGAGATATAAAGAAAAAACTAGAACTTCTAGGAGCAAAAATCAGCTCATCTGTATCGAAAAAAACAGATTATGTAATTTATGGTGAAGATGCAGGAAGTAAATATGATAAAGCTGTAGAACTAAAAGTCGCAGTTTTAACAGAGGATGAAATGAATTCTATGATTTAATAGGATTCATTGGGAAAATCTAAAATCTAAATTATAAAAGAGAGAAAACTTCTCTTTTATTTTAAAAACTCTTCAATATTAGCTGCTATTTCATCAATAGCCTTTGATGCAGGTTTAAATATAGCTTTTGTGTAAACTTCTTCATTTATATAAAAACTTGGCTCTAGGTTATTTAAAATTGATATTTTGATATCAGGATTTAAAAACATATCAGTATTAACAACTGCACCACTTGTTCCAATAACTATAAACATTTCACAATCATCAAACTCTTTATAAAACTCTTGATATTTAGGA
>CBFHMY010000091.1:0-7511 GCA_965657055.1 uncultured Aliarcobacter sp.
ATTTTTTAATTATTATTAAAAATATAAAATAATATTACCTTTATATAAAAAATATTCATTATACTTTTAAAAATAAGTCTTTTTTGTGATATAATTTTTTAAGAAAATTATTAAATAATAAAAGACAATGATGAAAAATAAAAATTTACTTATATATTTAATTGTATTGATAGTTCTTTGCTTTTCAATCTTTATAATAAAATATATAAATGATACAAAAACTGAATATAAAATTATTTCAGAAAATATATTATTCCAACAATCCTCAACACTATTTAATAATATTGTAACGATGAGAAAATGGAGTTCTGATCATGGTGCAGTTTATGTGAAAGCGCATGAAGGAATAGAACCCAATCCTTATTTAGAAAATAATCACACCTATACAAAAGATGATGAACTTCTTATTAAAATTAATCCTGCATGGATGACTAGACAGTTATCAGAAATGTCTAATAAAACAGAAAAATATTATTTCAAAATAACCAGCTTAGATCCAGTTAATCCAGTTAATGCTCCTGATGATTTTGAAAAAAAAGCATTATATGACTTGGCAAAAAATAAAGATAAAACATTTTATACAAGCATGGAAAAAGATAAATATAATTTATTAGGCTCATTAAAAGTTGAACCTTCTTGTTTAGAATGCCATGTTCATCAAAATTATAAAGTTGGAGATGTAAGAGGAGGTCTAAGAGTTAGTGTACCTACAGATAACTATACTCAAAATATTGAAATCTTAGAATCAAAAACTAATTTTTTGTTTGCCATCACTATTTTCACTTCTATTGTTTTTATTATTATAATTGTATTTACAATAAACTCTATTTATTCAAGAGAAATTAGTATTACAAAATTAAATAAGACACTTGAAAAAAAGGTGAGTATAAGAACAAAAGAGTTAATTGATGCAAATAAAAAATTAATTGAAATCTCAACAAAAGATTATCTAACAGATATTCCAAATAGAAGGCATTTTTTTGAAATTGGAACAAAATCTTTACATATTGCAAAAAGAGAAAATATTCATTTATCTATAATCTGCATTGATATTGATTTTTTTAAAAATATAAATGATACTTGCGGACATAATGTTGGTGATGAAATACTAAAATTAATCTCTAAAAATATGAATAAATATATTAGAAAATCAGATATTTTAGCTCGTATTGGTGGTGAAGAATTTGCCATATTACTTAACAATACAAATGAAGAAAATGCTTATATTTTAGCTGAAAAAATAAGAGTAGAAATTGAAAATTTAAATTATATACATGATAATTTAGAAATAAAAACAACTATAAGTTTAGGGATAAGCCAATTAACAAAAGAAGACTATGACTTAGATTCAATTGTTATAAGAGCAGATAAGGCTTTATATGAAGCAAAAAATACAGGTAGAAATAAGAGTGTAATCTTCCAAGGAAGAGTTTAAAAACTCTCCCATTCATCATCATCTTTTTTAGGTGTAATTATTTTTTTCTCTTCAACTTTCAAAGGTTTACTTACTACTTGTTTTTTTATTTCATTAGATTTAACTTCAGGTTTACTAGAAGCTTTTATATTGTCGATATTCTTTTCTTTGATAGAATCTTTGCCATTAAATTCTTTACTATTAGCACTACTTAATATTGTTTGAGCAATAAATGATATTTGACTTGCAGCATCATTAGTAAAGTTTGCTACTGATACATTTTGTTGTGTTTTTTGATCCAATTGATTTACTGCATCATTTATTTGTTCTATTCCTGTTAATTGCTCTTTTGAAGCCATTGTAACTGTTTCAATTAACTCACTTGTTTTAGTAATATTTTCATTTAAAGAGCTATACCCTTTAATCATAGTATCAGCTATTTTTTTACCTTCGTTTGCTTTTATATTTGCATTTCCAACTAATGATTTAATTTCATTTGCTGCTTCTGCACTTCTTGCTGCTAGATTTCGCACTTCTGCAGCAACAACAGCAAATCCACGCCCTGCCTCTCCTGCAGTTGCAGCTTCAACAGCTGCATTTAAAGATAGAATATTTGTTTGGAAAGCAATTTGATCAATTACTGTTATTGCTTCATTTATATTAGAAACTTGTGTGTTAATTTCATCCATTGCATTATTTGTGGCATTCGCTAGTTTTTCACCCTCATTTGCAGAGTTTGTAACTTGTGTTGCAAATATTGACATCTTTTTCACATTTTCAGTATTGCTTCTAATATTTCCAGTAATTTGTTCAATTGCGGCTGCAGTTTCTTCTAAAGAAGCTGCTGATTCATTTGAGTTTGTATTTAAAATATTTACATTTGATACTAAAATATCTGAACTTTTTTGAAGTGTTAAACCATTTGATTTATTTTCACTTAGTATTTCTGTAATAGTATTTGCAAGATTATTTAAATTTTGAGAAATTTGCCCCTTATCATCAATTCTTCCAGTAAAATTTTGATTTGAAAAATCATTTAAGATTTTTATAATTCCATTTATATCTTTTGCAATTTTTTCTTCTAGGTTTGATATCATATTATTAATGATATCTTTTAATGCTTTTATATTTTCATTTGAAGTTTCACCTTGTACTCTTTGAGATAAATCTCCTGAAATTACTTTATTTGCAATCTCAATTGTAGAAGATATAATTACTTGATTGTTTTTATTTTCTTGAGTTAAAGCTTCATAAGATTTTTCAGAGTCAATTTGTAATTTATTTGCGATTATATATTGTCTAACAGCAGATGAAATTGCAAATAAAAGAATTACTGCTTCAACAGCAAAAAAGGCAATATGTAAAAAAGAAACTCCCCAAGAACAACCATGATTGAAAATAATGATTTCCATCCCACCAATTGATACATTATTTAATTGTAAGTATGTGAAGAAAAGATGGTAAGTTGCTGCTGTTACAGTTGCTGCTAATAGTGCTGTAATATCTTTATAACTAGCAAGTGCAGCAACTAGAATAAAAAACCCAAAATGCATTTCAATAAGTCCCAGATTTTGAGAAATCATAATAGCTGGATAAATCATAAATGCTACACCAAAAATTATTCTTGAAATAGCAGTTCCACAAAAAAACTTATATGCAAGAAAAGTCAATAGAAATATTGCTCCACCTGCAACTATTCCAAATATGTAAGTGCCATAACTAATAGATGTTAAAGCTGAAACAACCAAAAAATTTACAAATGAAATTATCAGCATAAACTTATCTGTTTTTTTAAAATCTTCTGTTAGATTTTCTTTTAATTCATTAGATAAATTCTTATCTAAAAAAGGCAATAAAGTCTCTATCATTTTAATTCTCCTTGAATTCTTGTAATATCTTTTGAAATATAATCTATGTCAAAAGGGCTTGTAGTATAAATATATTTTTGTTTATAAGCATCATTTTCTCTTATAAATAAATGTAAAAAAGCCGAATGATCAATAACATTTTTATCCAAAAGTGAAGGTGTCGACATAACATTTAGTTTAGTTATTACTGTATCAATCTCTTTTTGATTTAAATAAATACCTTTAAATGCTGGATTAAATGATTTTGCAAAAGCATCAACACTTTGTGGATCCGCACTTGTTAATAAATTTATAAAATACAAAGATACATTTTTTGAATCGATTTTATTAAAAATCTTATCAAGTTGATGTAAAGCAGGAGTACAAATTTCTGTACATCCAACATAACCAAAAAAAATCAAAACTATTGGCTTTTCTTCTTTTTCTAAAAATGACAAACTTATGTCAATCTTTTTTTCAAATTTTCCAGCTGAATTATTTGAATAAAAAGATGGAATGAAAATTACAAATAGGATTGAAAAAGTACATACTATTAATAATAAGCCTAATGCTTTCTTTTTTAATGACATTATAATCCTTTATAGAAAAATTATAGATTAATTAATCTTAATTTTAATATAATTTATAATAGCAAATGAACCCTTAATTTTAATATTATTTTATAGTTCAGTTATAAGCTGATTTTATAAATTATTTCTACTAATAATTTTTTGAAAATATCATAATAGATTAAATGCTTTTTTGATACAATTCACAAATGAATCTACTAGAAAAACTTAAACAACTTCCTAATGACGCAGGGGTTTATCAATACTTTGATAAAGACGGTCATCTACTTTATATTGGTAAAGCGAAAGTGCTTAAAAATAGAGTTAAATCATATTTTAAATTTACTCCAAAACTATTGCCTTCTGATAAATTAGGTCCGCGTATTTATAAAATGATTTCTGAAGTTGTAAGTTGTGAATGGATAGTAGTACCAAATGAACATGATGCATTGATTTTAGAAAACTCTTTAATCAAACAACTAAAACCAAAATACAATATTTTACTAAGAGATGATAAAACATATCCGTATATTGTAATAGATTATAATCAAGATTTTCCTAGACTTGAAATCACAAGAAGAATATTAAAAGAAAAAAATGTAAAATATTTTGGACCATATTCAACGGGTGCAAAAGATATGCTAGATAGCATTTATGAGATAGTTCCCCTAGTTCAAAAAAAATCTTGCGTAAGTGGTAAAAAAGCTTGTTTATTTCATCAAATACAAAAGTGCCTTGCTCCTTGTGAGAATAAAATCTCAAAAGAGGATTATTCGAAAATAGTAGAAACAGCCCTTGAATATATCTATAATAAATCAAAACTAATCACAAAGCTAAGTGAAAGAATGTCTCAATACGCAAATGATTTTAGATTTGAAGAAGCTATGACTTTAAGAGATAGAATAAAAACAATAGAAAAATCTCAAATAAAATCAGGTATAGATTTAGCAACAAATGAAGACATTGATATTTTTGCAATAACAGCTTCAAATAAAAAAGCAGTTGTTGTTCGAATGTTTTTAAGAGATGGTAAAATTGCCTCTTCTTCACATGACTTTTTAAAGGTGAATAACTTTGATGAAAATTTTGATTTTGATTATAATGAAGCTTATAAAAGAGCTATTATTAACTACTATGATAATGAAATCCCACTTTTACCAAAAGAGATATTAACGGGTATTGAACTTGAAGACACTGAAGAATTAGAAGAGTTTTTACAAACAAGATTTTCTAAAAAAATAAAAGTTTTAAATCCTAAAAAAGATAAGAAAAAAGATATTGTTCAAATAGCTTTAAATAACTGTGATGAACTTTTACGAATTGATTCGAGTAGAAATCAAACAACAATATATGAAGAGCTAAAAGATTTATTTGGCTTAGAAACTCTTCCTTATTTAATAGAAAGCTATGATAACTCACATATGATGGGACAAGCAACAGTGGGAGCAATGGTTGTATGGAATGAAGAAATAAATGCCTTTGATAAAAAAGCATTTAGACACTATAACCTTGAATCAAAAGATGAATACTCTCAAATGAGAGAAATGCTAATAAGAAGAGTTGAGAGTTTTATTAAAAACCCTGCTCCTGATTTATGGATAATAGATGGTGGAGAGACCCTTTTAAAACTTGCCTATGATATAGTGCAATCAGTTGGAGTAAATCTTGACATAATAGCAGTTGCAAAAGAAAAAGTTGATGCAAAGGCTCATAGAGCAAAGGGAGCTGCCAAAGATATTATTCACTATAAAACTAAAAATGGTGAATTTAAGAACTTCAAATTATCAACTAGTGATAAAAGATTGCAGTTTGTTCAAAGACAAAGAGATGAAGCCCATAGATTTGTAATCAACTTTCATAAAAAACAAAAAAGAGCTGAAGACAAACAAATATCACTTATGCAAATCAAAGGTATTGGTGAAGCAAAAATCAAGAAACTTCTTTTATATTTTGGTGAATTTGAGAAAATTAAAAATGCATCTATGGAAGAGTTGAAAAATGTTTTAAATGAAAAAGATGCACTTACTATCATAAATTATTTTATAAATCCAAAGGATTAGTATTGGCTAGAATTTTATTAAATAAAAAAAACTTATTTTACAATTTAAGTGTTATTTCAGAACAAACAAAATCAAAAAATAAAGTAGCTGTAGTACTAAAAGATAATGCCTATGGTCATGGTATTGTTGAAATTGGAACAATGGCTAGTGAGTTTGGTATCAAAAAAGCAGTGGTTAGAACACTAAATGATGCACTTAAAATTGAAAAGTTATTTGATTATATTTTGATACTTGCAGAAAAATCTATTCACACTTATTCACATGCTTTTCACATAGCAATAAACACACTTGAAGATATTGAAAATCTACCTCAAAACTCTAATGTCCATATCAAAGTTGATACGGGAATGCATAGAAATGGGATATCTCCAGATGAACTAGAAGTGGCTATTTTAGGGCTTAAAGAAAGAAATATCAACATTACAGGTGTATTCACACACCATAAATGCGCAGATGAGTTATCAACTGATTTTTTCTGGCAAAACACTGTTTTTACTAGGGTAAAACAGGATGTGAAAAGAATATGTGAAAAACTTTTTTTGCCCCTACCAGCCTTCCATTCATGCAATTCGGCGGCCTTATTTAGACATTCAAATTTTGATGAAGATTTTGCTAGAGTTGGAATTGCAACTTATGGATATTTAGATAATGCAAATATTTTTAAATTTCCAAAATTAAAACCAGTTTTATCATTATGGGCAGATAAACTTTCAAGTAGAGTTTTAACAAAAGGTCAAAGTGTTGGTTATGGCGGAACATATCAAGCACTTGAAGATATTATTATTTCTACTTATGATCTTGGTTATGGTGATGGTTTCTTAAGATTGAATGAAAAAAATTCATATACAACACCTAAAGGATATAAAGTTTTAGGTAGAGTATCTATGGATTGTTTATCTTTAAATACAAATGATAAAGAAGTTTGTATTTTTGATGATGTAGAAAGACTAGCAAAAGAACATGACACAATCACCTATGAAATAACCACTGCACTAAATTCTAATATAAAAAAAGAGATAGTATGAAAATAACTCTTTTATTGTTTCTATTTATGAATATACTAAATGCTATGACTTTTGAAGAAGTTTATACTATTAAAAGAGTTGAAGGAACATTAAAAGCTATTAGTGCATATAAAGAGTTAGCAAAAAAAAATGATCCAAAAGCACTACATGAATTAGGACTTATTTATCTAAAAGGAGATGGGATTGCAAAAAATTTGAATCAATCCTATGAATATTTTCAGCAAGCTTCTGATTTAGGAAATGTTGAATCAACTTATTTATTAGGAAAAATATATTTATCAAATAAAACAAAATACTACAATCCTAAAAAAGCTTATAATACTTTTATAGATGCTTCAAATAAAAATCATGCTAAAGCTCAACTTATGATAGGAAGATTTTTTTTAATGGGAGAAATAGTTGATAAAGATTATGAAAAAGCCTTACACTATTTTAAATTAGCTTCAAAGCAAAAAGAGTATGATGCAAATTGTTATATAGCATATATGTATGCCTCAGGACTTGGAGTTTTCCCAAACTTTGGAAGAGCTCATAATTTTGCAGAAACTGAATATAAAAATAAAAATAAGCTTTGTATAAAAGTTTGGAATGATTAT
>CBFHMY010000092.1:0-7432 GCA_965657055.1 uncultured Aliarcobacter sp.
GCCCTTTGTGCTCATCTTCTTGTGCATTTTCATCATGATGTTCATGTTTTGACATTGCTAATTTTTCAATACCATTTGATAAATCTACAAAAAGTGTATCTTTAGCATTTTTTTTAAATTTATCTAACCACACATGTTCAAATGATACTCCAGTAGAAAAATATACTTTTGAAGCTGCTAATGCTTTCATTTGTGAAGTCTTTGGCTCATATGTATGAGGTGAAGCACCTGGCTGAACCATTACATTAATTTCAAACTTATCTTTAGTGATTTTTTCAACAAAATATTTTTGAGGTAAAATACTAACTGTTATTTGTGGTGTTGACGCATTTAATATCCCAATTATTGAGATTAATAAAAATAATATTTTTTTCAAAATTTTTCCTTCATATTTTCTTGCAACCGAGTTGCGATTTTGAATTTTAATGAATTCTTTCTTTAATGCAACTTAGTTGTAAAACTAAGTTTAAAAATAAATTGATATAATATTATCCATGAATGAAATAAATAACTTAAACAATATTACAAATATTAAATTAACGAATGCTAGAAAATCTATTTTAGAGCTATTAATAGATTCAAAAAAGCCCTTATCATATGAAGATATGAAAGAGAATATTTCTATGGATAAAGCAACTTTCTATAGAAATATTACAATTTTTGAAGAAGAATCAGTTATTAGTTCTTTTGAATCAAATGATAAAAAAAGGTATTTTGAAATTTCAAAAACACCCCATTCACATTTCATTTGCTCATCTTGCTCAAAAATAGAATGTATTCATAAAAAAATAGATTTTAATATACCTGAATATAAAATCGAAAATATAATAATAAAAGGTATTTGTAAAAATTGTTTAAATAAAAAGGAAGAAAATGCTTAAAAAGTTTTTAATTATTGAAGATTTTATCTCAAAAGAAGCACTAAGTGGTGTACTTCTTTTTCTAGCAACTGTAGCTGCTGTAATTGTTGCAAATTCTAGTTGGGGTCAAGCTTATTATGATTTATGGCATATGCCACTTGGAATGACTTTAGGTGATAAATCAATATCAATGAGTTTAACATACTGGATTGATGATGGGCTTATGGCATTGTTTTTTCTTATGGTTGGTCTTGAAATAAAAAGAGAAATGGTAATTGGTGAGCTTTCATCAGTTGCAAAAGCATCATTTCCAATAGTTGCAGCTATTGGTGGAATGGTAATTCCAGCACTTATTTATGTGGCTTTAAATACAGATAATCCATTAGGATTTGGTATTCCAATGGCAACGGATATTGCCTTTGCTCTTGGTATTTTAATGTTGCTTGGAACTCGTGTAAATCCAGCACTTAAACTATTTTTAGTAGCTCTTGCTGTTGTTGATGACTTAGGTGCTGTTTTAGTAGTGGCAACTGTTTATACAAGTGAAATAAAAGCTGAGTACTTTTTACATGCAGGAGTAACTTATGCACTTATTTGGCTTTTAAATTACCTAGGTGTTAAAAAGATTTTACCATATTTAATTTTGGGTGTATTTTTATGGATATTTATCCATGAAATAGGAATTCATGCTACAATTGCTGGGGTTTTATTAGCTTTTGCAATTCCTATTAGTTCAAAAATAGATGAGGATAAATTTATTGAAAAGACAAGGGAGTCAATTGATGATTTTGAAAAACACAGAGATCCAATTCCTGTTTTAAATCATCATCAAATAGATGCTCTTGAAAGTATGGCATATGGATATGATAAGGTTCAAAATCCGCTTGTAAAACTTGAACATAATCTTCATGGTTTATCTGCATTTTTTATTATGCCTTTATTTGCTTTTTCAAATGCAGGGGTTATTATTGATTTCTCTACAATTGATGCAAATCTAATGATTGTATTAGGAGTTGTTTTTGGATTAGTAATAGGAAAACCAATTGGTATTTTTGGATTTACTTACTTAGCTACTAAAATGGGAATTATTAAAAAACCTGATGAAATTTCATGGAGTGATGTAGTTGCAGTTGGATTCTTAGGTGGAATTGGATTTACTATGTCTATTTTCATAACTCATCTTGCTTTTGCAGATGAAACAGTAATAGCAGCAGTGAAACTTGGAGTTTTTGCAGCTTCATTTTTAGCAGCAATAATTGGAGTAACTTTAATTATGTTAAAGAAAAAAGCGTAAACACGCTTTTTTCAACTCTTTTAAAATAGTAAATTATTCTATTTCTTATAATAATTATTTTGATATAATCTCCCATGACAAAACTTTTAAAAAATACCCTCTTTGAAAATGTTAAACATATAAATGAAAGTTTTTCAAAACACTATCATGATACTTATACAATTGGTCTTACCTATGATGGTGTACTAAAAACTTACAATTCAAATAAAAGTTTTGATTTTTATAAATACTCAATTCGTGTAAATAATCCAAATGAAGTACATGAAGGGATTAGTAAACACTGGTCTCATTCAAACTTTTATCCAACAATTGACTTATTATCAAATTTATATGAGCAAATATTTTTTGAAAAAAGAGTACCTTTTTTTGAAAATCATATTATTAATGACAAAATATTATTTTTCAAACTTCATAACTTTTTTGATTCTTTTTTTAAAAAAGAAGATGAGATCTTAATTGAATCCCTTTTAATTGATTCATTATCATATTTGATTTTACATTTTACAAACTATACAAAATATTATAATGATATGTTTGATAATAAGCTTATTGTAAAAAGATCTTTAGAGTTTATTAATGATTGTATTGATGAAAATATAAGCCTTGATACATTAGCTTTAAATTGCAATCTTAGTAAGTACCATTTTTTAAGGGTTTTTAAAAAGGAGATAGGTCTGACTCCCCACTCATTTATTATAAATGAAAGATTAAATCGAGCAAATAATTTAATCAAAGAAGGAATAACTATAAGTGAAGCTAGCTTACTTGTGGGATTTAATGACCAATCACACTTTACTAGAAATTTCAAAAAATATTTTGGATATACACCTACTCTACTACAAAAAAATAGCAATATTATTCTATAAATAATTACTCTATTATTATACTATTGCTTCATAAAAATTACAAAAAGATATGAAATGACACAAACAAATAAAAATATATTCTATTTTATGATGGTTTTAGCAATGGCAGGATGGGGTGCATCTTGGGTTAATGCAAAAGTTTTAAGCTCATATATAAATGAATATGAAATGATGTTTTTAAGAAACTCTCTAACTCTTATTACTCTAGCACCCATTTTAATAGTTATGAGAAAATATTTTTATATAAACAAAAAAAGTTTACTCTTGGCATTTGCAGCATCTTTAGTAATGATTGTTTATTTAAAGTTTTATTTTTTAGGGGTAAAATTTGGAACAGCAAGTTTAGGGGGTGCATTAGTTACAACTTTAGTACCTATTAATACTTTTATTTTAATGGCCTTATTTTTTGGTAGAAAACTACAAAAAAAAGATATTTTTGCTCTTATTATTGGAGGAATTGGTGTATTAACAATGCTTAATGCTTGGACTTTTTCTATTGAGCAAATATTTACACTTCATAATTCATATTTTTTAATAGCATCTATTTTATGGCCAATATTTACAATAATTTCTTCAAAATCAACTAAAACATCACCTTTAGTTTTTTCATTTTATATGTATTTATTTATGACTATACTTGTGAGTATCTTTTTTGTAAATCCACTTGAAATAAAATATTCAAGCTTTGATTCAATATTTTGGATAAATATTTTTGTCTTAGCTATTATTGCAACAACTTTTTCAACTTCGATTTATTTTATAGGAATTGAGAAATTAGGTACAAATGAAGTTAGTTCATTTATATTTTTAGTTCCATTTTTTGCAATTATTTTAAGTGTAATTTTCTTAAAAGAGCATATAAGTTATTCAATTATTTTAGGTACAATCCTAACTTTAATTGCTGTAAAAATACTAAATAATATCAAAATATTTAAAAAGAAAGAAAAAATTGCATAATCAAGAAAAAAAGCTAAATACCTTTACCCTTTCAGGACTTATTATTGGACCAATTTTAGGCTCTGGAGTTATTTTACTTCCATCTATGCTTTATAATATGATAGGAAATTATTCACTTATTATTTGGGCTATTATTTTATCTTTAGGTTTTATCTTTGCACTTATTTTTGGCAAACTTGCAATTTTATTTCCAGGAGATGGGGGTGTTTCACTAGCTACAAAAAATGCTTTAGGAAAAAAGTATCAACTTCTTACCTCTTTTTATCTAATATGTGCTGTATTTTTTGGACCTGTTGCCGTTTTGTTAATAGCAGGTCAATTTATAAAACCCTATTTTCCTAATACTTCTGTTGTAACTTTAGGCTTTTTTATTTATTTAATTACCTATGCGTTATTGCTATTTAGAATTGATTTTATTGGCAAATTAATGCTAATTGTAAGCTCTGCAATTACTATTATATTTTTAATTTCAAGTATAAATATTTTACTTCAAACCACAAGTTTTACACTTATAATTCCGTCCCTTGAGTTTTCACAAATTGGATACTCTTTTTTATTGGCCTTTTGGGCTATTGTAGGATGGGAAGTAATAGGTAATTATTCAAATGAAGTAAAAGAGACTAAAACCCTTACAAATGCTGTTATATTTTCAGCTATTACCGTATCATTGGTTTATATTTTAATTTGTTTAGCTATTTTATTTGGAGATTTTGAGAAAAAAGGCATTGAAGCATTTAAATTAATATGGCTAATTGAGCCTATTTTCAAATCATATTCAAACTTTATCTTATCAAGCATATCTCTGATTTTATGTGTTGGGACTTTGATTTTATTTGTAGGTGGTGTTGCTAGACTCATATCATCGCTAAAACTAACAAGCTATACTTCAAAACATCTAAGCAATAAAACACCCATAGGAGCTTTAAATTTACTATCAATTATTTATGTGATTACGCTTATTTTAGTATATTTTAAAATTTTATCCCTTGATAATCTTGTAGCTTTTGCAGATGGATTTTTTATAGCAAATGCAATTATTGGACTTATAACTGCTATTGTGATATTTGAAAAAGGATTATTAAGAAACTGTTCAATATTTTTAACGCTTCTATTTTTTATAATTCTTCTATTTTCAAATATTTTTATATTAGTACTTATTATTTCACTTTTTATTTTTACATATTTTAAGAAGTAGTAAAACTACTTCTTAAAAACTTTCCCACTCATCATTATCTTTAGCACTTGATGAAACTATCTTCACATTATGATTAGAAGACTCTTTTGATTCTACTTTAGGTTTTGTTTCAGTTTTTTTAATTTGCTCTTTTTTTACATCAATTACTTGATCCAAACCTTTCATATTTAAATCTTTTGCCTTTACAGTATCTTTACCATTAAAGTTTTTATCATTTGCATTTTTAACAATAGTATTTGCAATAAATTGTGTATTTTGCGCAATTTCTTTAGTTTGTGATGCTACATTTGCATTTTTTTGAGTTTGTTGATCTAATTGAGTAACGGCACTATTTATTTGTTCAATTCCTAATAATTGCTCTTTTGATGAACCTTCTACATCTTTTATCAAATTAAGTGTTTTAGAAATATTATCACTTAAATGAGAATAACCTTTAATCATCTCTCCTGCAATATTTTTACCATTGTTTGCTTTGCTTGTGGCATTTTCAACTAAAGTTTTAATTTCCTTTGCTGCTTCTGCACTTCTTGAAGCTAAATTTCGTACTTCTGCTGCAACAACTGCAAATCCACGTCCTGCTTCTCCTGCCGTTGCTGCTTCAACGGCTGCATTTAGTGAAAGAATATTAGTTTGAAATGCAATTTGATCAATAACAGTTATTGCTTCATTTATAGCATTTACTTGACTATTAATCTCATCCATTGAAATATTAGTTTCATTTGCAAGATTTTGACCACTTGCTGCAGAAGTAGTTAAATCATTTGCATAATTTGACATTTGAATAATTTTTTTATTATTCCCTGCAATATTAGCTGTGATCTCTTCTAAAGCAGCTGCTGTTTCTTCTAAAGAAGCGGCTGCTTGTGTTGAAGATGAACTTAATGTTTCTACATTTGTCATCAAAATTGTAGAACTTCCTTGAAGTGTTAATCCATTTGATTTATTTTCAACTAACATTGCATTAATTAATTTTGTAACATTATTTAAAGCTGTTGGGATTTTATTGTTATCATCTTTTACAGAGTTTGTAAAATCTAAAGTAGAGAAGCTTTCTAATACTTCAATTATTTTATTTATATCTTTTCCTACAACCTCATTTAAATGAATAAGCATATCATTCATACTATTTCTTAATTTCTCTAAATTATCTGATTCTACTTTATTTTCTAATCTTTTTGTTAGATAACCTTTATTTACACTTTGAACTACACTTGTAACTTCTTCTAAAAACTTTTCATCACTTTCAATAATTGATTTAGTTTTAATAATATTTTTATTTATAACATTAGACATGGCACCAAATTCATCTTTTGAACTATCATCTAACAATTCAGTATCTTTTGTATCTTTATTTAAATATTTAAAGAAATTTAATAAACCATTTTGAAAACTATCCATAGAAAGTGAAATTCTTTTTACTAAAATTCCAAATATTAAAAGATTTAAAATAATTATTATTAGACCAAGTATCAATAAACTCCATTGGGTGAAATTTATTATTTCATCAATCATCATCGCTTTATCTTTATTTTCTTGCATTTGTGTTGTAATCCAAGATTCTAATCTTTCAGTTAATTTTTCACTAAAAGGATCAAGTTCTGACATTAACTTGTTTCCTTCTACATGACCATCTTTTACATAAGTATCAGCCATTTTTACACCAACTGCGTAAAAGTTTTTGAAATCTGTTTTAAAATTTTGTAAATCTGCTACAAGTTGAGAATCATTTCTTTTTTTATTAGAAATAATCATCTCATCAAGTAACTCATTTCCAGCATCAAAATACTCTTTTGCAATTGTATACCCATCATCATATCCCTCAGCAGCTCTTGTTGCTGAAACATCTGTTAGCCATTGTTGTACTTGTATTACATCTTTTTGAAGAGTTAGAAAATCAAATACTTTTGGTAGTATTTCATACTCTTTTTCCTTAACAACTTTTTCAACACTGTTTAATTCTATGATATTTAATGTAAAATTAATTGAAGAAAAAAGAATAATGATAAAGCCACTTGAGATTAATATTTTTTTTATAGAGAAGTTTTTTAACATGAGGTTCCTTATTAGGTTAACAAATAATTCATAGAATTTTACACTATGAATTATTTTGAATTATTATTATAATTATTATATATAATAATATTTAAACTAATATTAAAAATCTATCTTGGGTATGAGCAATTATTTATATCTAAACAAATTCCATTTATATACTCAGGACAATCAGTTGCAAGCCAAACCATAGCTTTTGCAACCTCTT
>CBFHMY010000093.1:0-7424 GCA_965657055.1 uncultured Aliarcobacter sp.
GTATGCAAGTAATTGATGAAAACTTAGGAGGAACTACTCCTTTAGACATTATTATCAAATTTAAAGATGAACCAAAATTGCGTAACCATCCATTGCAGAATTATTAAATTTTGGTAAAAAACTATTTGCGATTACTTCTTGGGCACAGATTCTATTTAGTGCATTTTCTATTGGTATGATTTCGAAATTTGTATTAATATTTAGATTTGAAATTATATCTATAGCTTTTTGTACTGCAATAGCCATATTATTCCTTTTTTTAGTTAAAATAAAAACTTATGACAAGTTAGATATAATACCAAAATTTTTTAAAAGTGAGATAAACAAATATGGAACTAATGCAAAGTGCGGTGCAAACCCACGTTTATACAATATATTTTTTCTTAGCAATTATGTTATTTAATTTATATTCTGTTACAAGAGAGAGAAATTTTATTGTTTTAGCAAAAAGATTAAAATTTATGACACCTTTATATCATTTAACAAATGCTATAGTTATTTATACAGGAACAATAGTTGCATTTTATGCAAAAACTTTTAGTTTTACAATCGCTTTAATGATCCCTGCTTCAATTTTTTTATTAGTTATTGAAATAAAAAGATATAAAAAAATGAGAGTTATTAAACATGATCAAGTTCAACTTCAAAATGATTTTTTTACTTATTCTAGAAAAATCTATACAATTGAAATATCTGTGATTATTGCTGTTTACATTATTTCTAAGGTATTTTAATGCAATTTACTTATGATGAATTTTGTGGTGGTAACATTTTAGAAATAAAAGATGAAGTATATAATTATATTATAAAAGCTAGACGACATAAAATTGATGATGAGATTTATTTTAGAAATTTAAAAGATAACAATATTTATTTATATAGAGTAAATAATATTGATAAGAAAAAAGCTTTACTTGATTTAATTTCAAGTGAAGAAAAAGTACTTTTAAACAACAAAAATCTACATTTAGGTTGGTGCGTTGTTGATCCTAAAACAATAGAAAAATATATTGCATCTTTAAATGAGATGGGAGTTGATAAAATTACTTTTATTTATAGCGACTATTCTCAAAAGAATTTTAAAATAAATATTGAAAAACTAGAGAAGATTTTAATTAACTCTTCATGCCAGTGTGGAAGATCAAATATTATAAAACTTGATGTTTGCAAAAATATTGAAACCTTTATAAAAGAAAACAGTGATACATATTTTTTAGACTTTTCTGAAATTAGTATTGATAATAAAAAAGATGAAATCAAAACTTTAATTATTGGGTGCGAAGGTGGTTTCTCTAATAAAGAAAGAGAGAAATTTAATAAAGATAATATTGTTGGATTTAATTCTAATTTGATTTTACGATCTGAGACTGCAATTATATCAGCTGGTTCAAAAATACTTCTATAATATTTTATAGCTTATACATAAAAAAAGGGTAGATTAAAAATCTACCCTTTTTTCTACTAATTTTATTTACAAAGAAATGTTCTTAGTGAACATCTCTCCATTTACTTGCTTTCCATAAGAATCCGAAGATTGCAAAGATTACAAGGTAGATTAAGAACTTAGGTCCTAATTCTTCTCTTTGAGCTTTTTTAGAATCACCAATTTCTTCTAAGTAAGATACAACTTGAGCTTGCGCTTCTTCGTTTAATCCAACTCTTGGCATTGCTGTACCTTCAAGGTGTTTTTGAGGGTTATTAACAAATGTTTCTAAATACTCATGTCCTCTTGATTTAATCACTTGAGATAAATCTGGAGGTAATTTACCCATATAATGTTTAATATCATCATGTGATGTAAATGCAGCCATTGAGCCACCTTTCATATCAGCATATTTAATACCATGACATCTTTGACAAGCATCAGTAAATACTTCTTTATTTGTCATTTCTTTTGGAGCAATAGATTTTAAATATGCAACCATATCTGCAATCTCTTGAGGTTGCATCCAGTTATATGAAGGCATTGGGTGAACTTTTCCATCTACAAATTTATGTGCAACTTTTGATGCACTTGCAGGATCTTTAATAAATGCAGCTAAATAAGTTGCATCATATAATTTTCCAGCAGATCCTAAATCAGGAGGTGTAACACCATATGCAGCACCTGAACTAGCGTTATCCATAACTTTTGGAAAACCTTTTGATTCAATTGAGTGACATGCAGTACAGTTAGATGTAACTAAAACTTCTCCATTTGTTGCATCACCTTGTAGTGCTGCAACATCTTCAACATCTTTTTTAATATCTGCAAATGTAAAATCAGCAGCTTCAACATGAGGATGCATTTGGTTATGAGCGTATGGCTCAACACCCCAGTAAGTAATTAGCGTTAAAGCTACTACTACTGCTAGTATTTTTAATTCTCTCATAGTGATCCCCTTTTCTTAGCGTCAATTTTAGTAACGATTGGAAGTACAACAAATAATACAATAAATGCTACTGCTGCAAAGAATCCAACCCATGCATTTGTACCTGTTGGAGGTAATTTACCATAAACAGTTAATACAATTAAGTCTGCCATTAATACCCAGAACCAAATAAAGAACGCAGGTCTTTTATGTGCAGGTAAAATTTTTGGATCTCTATCTAACCATGGTAATACTAAGAAAATAGCATTAGCAAATGCAAACGCGATTAATCCAATATCAAATGCTTTAAATCCAGCAATATCAAAGAAGAAACCTCTTAATACTTCATATGACCATAAGAAATACCACTCAGGATAAATATGAGCTGGTGTAACCATATTATCAGCAGGATCAAAGTTAACTGGATCCATAGCGAAATTGTAATGGAAGAATACTAAGTAGAAGTAGAATATTAAGAAAACACCTAATACAGCTAAATCTTTAGAGATAAATACAGGCCAGAAAGGAATAACTTTTGACTCTTTTTTATTTCCAGCTAAATATTTTTCAGCTTCTTCATCAAAATCAAATTCTTCTGAATTTTGATTATTTACGTGAGGAATTCTTAGTGTATAGAAGTGAACACCAATAATACCCATAATTGTAATTGGTAATAAGAATACGTGTAACATAAAGAATCTAGTTAAAGTTGCATCTGCAACGTTAAAGTCTCCTCTAATCCATACAACTAAATCAGGACCAATAACAGGAACTCCACCAAATAAGTTAGTAATAACCATTGCAGCCCAGTAAGACATTTGTCCCCATGGTAACATATATCCAGAGAATCCAGCAGCAGAAAATGTCATAAATAATAACATACCTGAAATCCAAATCATTTCTCTACCTTGTTTATAAGAACCATAGTAGATACCTGTAAACATATGAATGTAAATGATTAAGAATACAACAGAAGCTGCAACACCATGCATATGTCTAAATAACCAACCAAATGCAACTTCTTGCATAATTGTATAGTTAACAGAATCAAATGCTAAGTTAATATCTGGTTTGTAGTACATCATCAAGAAAATTCCTGAGATAATTAAAATACCAAAAGTAGTAGCAAGTAATACTCCCATAGCCCATAAGAAGTTAATATCTTTTGGAATCCAATATTCAGTCATCATTACCTTGTTGAAAGTAGTTAGATTTAATCTTTGGTCTAACCACTCACCAACAGAGTTAGCTTTTTCAAATTTTGCCATTAATTACTCCTTACGCTTTCATCGCAGCAGCGATAGCTTTGTATTCTGGACCTTCGTTACCTAAAACGATTGTAGTTCCTTTTACTTCAAATGGAGGTAAGTCAAGAGGTCTTGGAGGTGGTCCAAATACTTGTTTTGCACTAGGATTGAACTCTCCACCATGACATGCACATTTCCAATGGTCTTTTTTCCATGCAGGAATACATCCTAAATGAGTACATAGCCCAATTGCAACTGTATATCTATCTTCACCGATTTTTAAATCTCTAGTTGAATTTTCCATATCAGCACTTTTTTTAAGTATAAAAATAGGTTTCCCTCTCCATACGAAAGTTTCTGGAGTTCCTGCTTTTACAGCACTTAAATCAATCTCAGTAAATCCACCAGCAAGTACACTTGGAAGTGGATCCCAAGCTTGCTTCATACCAACAAGCGACGCAGCACCACCTACTGCAGCAACTGCAGCAAATGAGTAACCAATAAAATCTCGTCTATTTGTTTCTTTAGACATATTTGGCTTCCTTTTTTTAATTTTAGAATTTGTTAATTATATTACTTAAATACTTAAATTGTATTGACCTATGTCATAATTGGGATAGATTTTGATTAATATGTGAGAATAAATGTTACAGTTGATAATATATGGGTAATTTACTTAAGATTAAGATAGTTATTAGAGAATCTTATGATTCTCTAATAAATTTTACAATTTCAGCTTCGATATCTTTTTTATCTATAACTAAAGAATGATTAATTTTAGCATGAAATAAATCTTTAATACTTTGTGGTAAATTTGCATTATATTTTGATGAAATTTCTTCTAAAGCTTCTTTGTCCGCGTATTTTGTATCATTTTGATTTAATGCATTTAAAACTGTTGGTGAGAATTTTGTCCATTCAGCAGTTGAATAAATAACTGTTTTTAAATTCTTTTCTCTTAATGTATCATATGCTTTTATACAAGTTGCAGTATGTGGGTCCATTAAATAACCAATATCTAAAAATTCTTTAATTGTTCTTGTTCCAAAAGTATCATTCGAATCTACTGCTGAAAAATATTTTTGAAGATTTTCTGTTTCATTTTTACTCATATGAAAAATATTATTTTTATTTAAATCATCCATTAGTTCTTTAGTTCTTTGTGCTCCACAAAGAGAAAAAATAACTCTTTCAATATTTGAAGATTTTAAAATATCCATAGCAGGAGACTTTGTAAGTTTTAACTCTTTATCTCTAATATCATAAACACCTGTATTAATCCATTGAGTTAAAATATTATTTTCATTTGATGCTACTAATAATTTCTCTATTGGAACACCCATTTCTTGTGCGTAGAATCCACCCAAAACATTTCCAAAGTTACCACTTGGAACAACTAAATAGATTTTGTCACCATTTATAATTTCATTATTTTTAAGAAGTTGAATATAAGACCAGAAATGATAAATGATTTGAAATATAATTCTTCCAAAATTTACAGAATTCGCTGCACTTAATTTAATATTATCTTTTTTTAGCTCATCTTTAAATGTTTGAGAAGCTAATAATTGTTTTAATGCATTTTGTGCATCATCAAAATTACCTTTTATTCCAAGCACTTTTAAGTTTTCACCATCTTCACAAACCATTTGAAGTCTTTGAACATCACTAGTTCCACCATCTGGGTATAAACAAGCCACTTGAATATTTTCTTTATTTTTAAAAGTATTAAGTGCTGCTGGTCCTGTATCTCCAGAAGTTGCAGCTAAAATTAAATATTTTTCATTTCTAGCTTTTGCAATTGATGATAGAATTGAACCAAAAGGTTGTAATGCCATATCTTTAAATGCTCGTGTTGGTCCATGATATTGTTCATGTACAAATAAATCACTTTTAACTTTTATAACAGGACATGGATTAGATGCGTCATCAAAATTATCATATAAAGCTAATGCTTTATTTATTTCATTTTCATCAATATCTATTTCAAAAGCTTTTAAAATATCATAAGCTAATTCTTTATATGAAGAGTTAACATGGTTTTGTAAAAAATTCTCTTCAAGTTTAGGTAGCTCTTTTGGTACGTACAATCCACCAAATGAAGTACTTGGATTTAGAATAGCTTCACTAAATGGTACTTCAACTGGTTTTATCCCGTCATTTCCTCTTGTTTCTATAAAATTCATACTATATTCCTTAAAATAGTCCCAATTTAAAGGGACCTTTCTTTTTTTATTTTAATCGTTTAATAATTTGTCCATATCTATATCATTATTTGGATTGTCCCGTCTTACAAATTGAGTTCCAATTCCATCACTTGTAAATAATTCAAGTAATATAGAGTGTTCAACACGTCCATCAATAATGTGGGCTTTATTTACACCGTTATAAATTGCATCAATACATGAATCAACTTTTGGAATCATTCCACCAGCAATTGTTCCATCTTTTTTATATGCTTCAACACTTTCTTTATCTAAAGAAGTAATAAGCTCTCCATTTTTATCCAATACACCAATAGTATCTGTTAAGAATAGAACTTTTTGTGCTCCAACAGCAGCTGCAATTTCACAAGCTGCAACATCTGCATTTATATTAAATCCTGGATGATTTGGTTCAGCACTATCAGCAATTGGTGCAATTACTGGAATAAATCCTTCTTTGATTAAATTTTTAATCATTTCACCTTTTACTTTTGTGATTTCACCTGTGTAACCAAATCTACCACCATCTTTTGGAATAGCATTTATAATAGCAGAGTCTTTACCTGAAATACCAATAGCTTTTGCTCCATGATGATTTAGTAAAGAAGTGATATTTTTATTAATTTCACCACTTAATACCATTTCAACAACTCTCATACTTTCTTCACAAGTAACTCTGTGTCCATCAACAAAACTTGATGGAATTTCAAGTTTGTTTAATAGTTCTGTAATTCGTGAACCTCCACCATGAACAATAATAGGTTTAATTCCTAGAAGTGAAAGAAAAACAATATCTTGTGCAAATTTTTCTTTTAAATCAGGGCTTGTTTGAGCTGAGCCTCCATATTTGATTACAATTATTTTTCCGAAAAACTTTTTAATATATGGAATTGCGTCAAGTAGGGTTTGAACTTTTTGATGTTTTGTTTGCATATAAACTATCCTAAGTATTTTTTGAGACCAGATTATATCTAAAAGAATCTTATTAATTTAATAATTAATAATTAATGTAAAGAAATATAGTAAGTTATAATTGTTACTTTAGTATCATTAGTTTATGAAAAAATACTTAGCCCTAAAAGCTAGTGCAGGAAGTGGAAAAACTTTTGCACTAACAGTTCGATATATATCATTGTTATTACTTGGTGCAAAACCAAATGAAATTTTAACTCTTACATTTACAAATAAAGCTGCAAATGAAATGAGTGAGAGAATTTATAAAACACTTCTTACTTTAGGAGATGATGAAGCATATCTAAATGCAATAGTAAAGCAATCTCAATTATCAAAAAAAGAAATTCTTGGCAGAAAATCTTTTTTAGTAAAATCCTTTTCAAATGCTACCTTATCTATTTTTACAATTGATAAATTTATCAATAAAATTCTTAGAGAGTTTTGTGGATATATTGGAGTTTCAGATGATTTTGAAATCAAAGAAGATGATATTGAAACTTTAAGTATGAAGTTTTTACAATCTTTAGATTCTAAACAATTTGAAGCACTGATTGATTTTTCCCATTATGAAAAAAAGAAATTTAACTCTATTTTTGATTTATTTAAAAATTTACTTGAAAAAAATGAAACAATTGATATTTTAAATATTGATGCAAAATTAATTGACT
>CBFHMY010000094.1:0-7354 GCA_965657055.1 uncultured Aliarcobacter sp.
TATCATTTTCATTTTCATAAATTATAAAAAAACTATCACTAGTATTTGATAATAACATCTCTTGTTCATCATTATTAAATTTTGAAATATCAATTATTATTTTTTCGTATTCATTTTCATTTTTTAATTTTAGTAATTCTTCTAAGTTTGATGCTTGTTTTACTTCATATTTTTTCTTTAATTCAATAATAATACTAAAAAACAATAAATGATCATTATTTAAAACTAAAATTTTATTTTTCTCTTCTTTAATAATACCATCACTATTAATTTTGAATTTTGAATTAAAAGTTTCATGATTTTCTTCTAATTGAATATCTTGTTTAATATTATCAATTTCTTCTATATTTACTAAGTCTTTATTTTTAGGCAATATTACTTCAAAAGAAGAACCCTCATTTATTTTACTTTTAACACTAATTTTTCCATTTAATAATAAAACTAATTCCTTGCATATACTAAGACCTAATCCTACTCCACCATATTTTCTTGTTGTAGTACCATCTATTTGAGTAAATCTATCAAAGATATATTGAAATTTCTTTTCTTCAATTCCTACACCTTCATCCTCAACTAATATTTTTATTTCATCTTCACTATCTTTAATTATTAAAGAGATAGTTCCTTTATGTGAAAATTTCAATGCATTACTTAATAAACTTTTTATGATTTGATTAATTTTAATTTCATCACTATGCATTAAATCTAATTTTTCATCCATAATCAACTTAGGCAATAAACCCTTTTCTTTTGCTTGTTCTTCAAACTTTTTATAAATTCTATTTATCATATCTTTTATATTTATAGTTTTATTCTTTAAATCAATATTATTAGTATCTATTTTTGATAAAGCTAGCATATCATTAACTAAATATATTAAATTTTCTCCACATTTGTTAATTATTCCTATATTCTCAAGTTCTTTTTCATTAAAATTATTAGATTTATTTTTAATCATAATATTACTTATTATATTTATAGAATTTAATGGAGTTTTTAGCTCATGGCTCATATTTGCCAAAAACTCATCTTTTGATTTATTTGCATTTTCTGCATAAATTTTTGCATCATTTAATTTTTTATTTCTCTCATTTAATACATTTAACATATGCATAAAATTATCATTTAATTGAGATATTTCTTCAATATTTGTATTAACTTCTTTAAATTCTGTATCTTTTTTTATAATGAGTGTTGTTTGATTTGATAAATCAACTAATGGTTCAGTTATTTTTTCAGAGAAAAAGTTAATTTTTTTCAAAAGTGAATAAAAAAACACTATATAAAATAAAAGTAAAAATCCAATAGCTAAATATCCTATTTTATTTGATAAGTTTTCCAAATCTTGTATTGATTTTAAAATATTACTTTTATCAATTACAATCATTAATTTCCAATTTGTTTCATCAACATTTTGAGATAAAGCTAAATAGTCTTTATTATTAATGTTTAATGTTTCACTAGAAACATTATTTTTTATTAAATTTTTAAATTTTTCAGAATAAATATAATTACTTTTTGTAATATTATAATCTTCTGGTTTTTCAATAGTCTTTAAAATTGCATCAGTATATAAATGCTCTTTTAATTCTTTTAATCCTAACAATGCTTCAATTTTTTCAGGCATTGCGATTATCATTCCATCATTATCAACAATAAAAAGTTTTGCATCATAAAGGAATTCTTGATTTAAAATATTTTTTACAAAACTATCAATTGTAATGTCAATTCCAGTTACACCTTCTAAAAATTCATTATTGTAAATTGGAACAATACAAGATAACATCCACCCTAAACCAGCAGGATCCAAATATGCTCCTGTCCAAACAGCTTTTTTTTCAGGATTGTGTTTTTTATCTGCTAGATAATAAAAGTTATAATCTTCCATTTGAATATGCTCACCATATTGCGTAGATACATCATCAATAAAAGGATACAGCCTATTCATATTATCCCAACTATTAAAATATGCAGCAACTGCCAAGTGATTTACATCTACAATATTTTTTAAAGAAACATCCATTGCTTCTGTAAAAATCGCTTTATTTCTTTCAACTTGCGTAATTTGCGTTTTAGCTGAATAATATAAACTAGAACCTACTTTATTTGTTTTATAAAATACTTTATTATCTGCAAAGGCAAATTGTGGTTCTTCATTTGGAAGGGAAAATCTATTAGAGTTAGAAAAAATTAATTCATGTTCTCTTTGCAATAAAGTAGCTAATTGAGATATTTCTGAAAGTTTGTCATTAACAATACTTGATTCTTTTTTTAATAATTCTTTAGTATTAGTTTGTGCTTGATTTAGTAAGAAATCTGTATTTTGAATTGAAATATATTTATTGATAGAAAAATATAATATTAATAGGGTAATTTCTACTATTAAAATAGGAATTAATGAAAATTTTACAAAGTGATTGGATAAAATTTTTCTAAGCTGCAGTTTATTTGTGTTATTCATGATATTTCCTATTATGATTTTTAAATATCAAATTCAAATAAAAAGTATAAGAAATCAGATATTAAGAGTAAAATTCATTAATATAATCTTTTTAAAAGTTTTACTCCAAAAAGATTATATTCCTTAATAGTATCAAAAAAGTATCATTTTAAAAAGTTATTTTATAAATTCAACCACATTTTCGAATTTTTCTCTTAATTGAGTTGATTGTTCATTTATTCTATATCCAAAAGGAACTACAACAGCTGTTTGGTATTTTGTTAAATCTAAACCTAGGATTTCATCTAGTTTATCTTTTTCAAAACCTTCAATAGGACATGAATCAATCCCTTTAATAGCAGCTGCAGTCATCATATTTCCTAAAGCAATATATGATTGTTTTGCAGTCCATGAATAAATATTATCATCACTTGATAAAGTTTGTTTTAAATGATCAGCATATAAACCTAAATACATATCAAGTTTATCTTGAGGCATTTCTCTTCTTTTGAATTTTCTTTCAACTTCACCTGATGATGGTTTAACAGCATCAATAGCAGCTAGGATAATTACTAAATGAGAACATGAAGTAACTTGTACTTGATTCCAACAAACAGGTCTGATTTTTGCTTTTAACTCTTCATTTGTAATAACTAAAAACTTCCAACCTTCCATACCAAATGATGATGGTGATTTTCTTCCAACTTCAAGTATGAACTTCATATCTTCATCAGTGATTTTTTTTGTTTCATCAAATACTTTACACGCGTGTCTAAAATCCATAGCTTCCATAAATGTTTTTTCCATATTTTTATCCTTTTATTAAATTAATTTTTCTAATTTTGAAATTTCTAAAGCATCAAGTTTGTTTTCAATTATTTTAGCAAATGAAGCAAAATGAGCTGTAGCCATATGAGCTTCTAAAAGTTGTGCACTTTCCCAAGTCTCAATAAATGTAAAACTATTTGCATCTTCTAAATCTTTATGTAATTCATACTGAATACAACCCTCATCTAATTCATTAGTACTTTTGTGAAGTGCTAATAATTCATTATAAACTTCATCTCTAAATTGCTCTTTAATTTTTAATTTTGCAACAACAACTATTTTTGACATATTTATCCTTTGTAATAATAATTTTATAAACTGAATTTAATCTTTAAATTCAAAACCTTGTTTTTTATAATTTTCAGCTATTTTTCTAAAATATATACTTTTATAATAAGTAGCAGTTTGTTGACAATAAGATTGAAGATAGTTCATATTATGATCTTCTCTATATTTTTTCATCTCTTTTTCGTATTGTAATACACCATCTTTTACTTTTTTATCATTATAAGTATTTTCAAAAACAAAACTTTCCATTGGAATTCTTGGTTTCAAAGGAGCTTCTTTAGCCTCTTTTGTAGCAACTCCAATTGTAGTTCCAACTATTGGAAATGTTTTAGCAGGTAAACCTAATAATTTAATCATAGCTTCAGGATCATTTCTAACAGCACCAATAGCAGTTGTACCATAACCAAGAGATTCAGCACTTACTTGAATTGCATTTAACATAATTCCTGCATCAACTGCACCTACTAATACACCTTCTGCTGATTGGTCAATAAGATGTTTTTCACCCGCTTGCTCAACTGCAAAAATAGTTCTATTAAAATCAACAACAATAGTTATAAAAACATCTGCCGTTGCTACTTGCTCTTGTCCACCACAAAGTTGTGCGATTTGTTTTATTGTTTCTTTATCTCTTGTGTAAACAAGTGAAATTTGTTGTCCATTTATAGAAGTTGGGCATCTTTGCGCTGTTTTAAAAATAAGTTCAAGATCTTCATTACTTACACTTTCACCTGTAAATTGTCTAATAGATTTTCGTGAACTTAATTGTTTAATCGTTGGATTCATCATTTTCCTTATATTTTATAAAAAATTCTTTGCTAATACACTTTTGAAATTTTCTAATTCTAAATTTAAATCTAAATCACCTTTAAATATATCATGAACAGCGTAAGTTTCTAAAGGTTTTAATCCACAAAACTGGAATGTTTTATGAACAGCAACATGAGCTTCATCTAAAGATAATCCATCAAATAAACTGTTTTTATTACTAAAAGCAGATGCTGGGCAATTGTAAGTTAAAGATAACATATACTTTTTATCTTGCATTAAACCACCACTTCCATATAATTTTGACGCATCACTTCTGCTTCTTCCATCACTTTCGTAATGAACACCTTGAGTAAATGTTTCATCAATATATTTTTTTGCAATCCAAGGAAGGCTCATCCAATAAACTGGATATTGAAATAAAATATAATCAGCCCATTTAAACTTTTCTACTTCTTCTTGAATTGTATAACCCTTTTCAATATGAGTATTTTTTACTTCAAAACCATTTTCTTCAAAAAATTTATTTGCACAATCTACATAATGGTTTGTTAACTCACCCTTTGCTACAACATCATAATATTGGTGACCATTTAATATTAAAACTTTTTTCATATAATTTATCCTCGTATTTTTTACTAAAATGCTCTTTGGTAAGAAGAGTTTATTTCTTTTTTTTCATCTAAATCTTTTGCTAATTGAAAAACTAGGTTTGGATTTCTTAAAAATTCTCTTCCATAAGCTACAAAATCACAGTAAGAATTTTCTAGTAAAAACTCCCCTTCCCTAGCAGTTGTTATTAATCCAACTGCAATAACTGGAATACTTATAGCTTCTTTTATCTCTTTTGCAAAATCACTTTGATATAAAGGTTTTAAGTCTAAAGCTTTATCAGGATTAGCTTGATTACCACCTGATGAAACATGAATAGCATCAACTCCTAATTCTTCAAGCTTTTTACTCAAGTAAATTGAATCTTGATTATTCCATCCTTCTTTCATCCACTCACTAGCACTAATTCGTACAGTCAATGGTAAGTCAACTTTTTCTTTTAATTCCTTTGCAATTTCAAGAACTAATCTACATCTGTTTTCTATACTTCCACCATAAATATCATCTCTTTTATTTGTAAGAGGTGATAAAAATTCACAAAGTAAATAACCATGTGCTGCATGTAACTCAAGGATATCATAATCAGCTTTTTGTGCTCTAACAGCCATATCTAAAAATAGTTTCTTTGTATTTTGTATATCTTCTAAAGTCATTTCTAAAGGTTCTTTAAAAGGTGCTTCATCACTAAATGCAATAGCACTTGGAGCAATAGGTGTTAAATCATTTACTGTACATTTTCTTCCTGCATGGGCTAATTGTATTCCCATTTTGGAACCAAAAAAGTGACAATCTTTAGTTAACTCTTTATGAGCTATTATTTGTTCATCATTCCAAAGACCTAGATCATTTGATGAAATTCGTCCTCTTGGTTCAATTGCTGTTGCTTCTACAATTATAAGTCCAACTCCACCTAAGGCTTTTGATACATAATGATACTTATGAAAAGTATTTATTTTTCCACTATTATCACTTTTGTACATACACATAGGTGCCATAATAATGCTGTTTTTTAAAGAAACATTTCCAATATTTTTACTTTGAAATAAATGTGACATTTGTAAGCCTTTAAAATATTTTGAAAATTATAAACCTAATGAACTTAATCTTACCTTACTTTATTTTAGGTAAGTAATAAATATTTATTTTACTTATGCTATAATTCCTTAATTAAAAAGGAAATAACATGTATTATATAAACGACAAAGAATACAAATGCTCAGTTGCAGTAACCCTTGATATTTTTAATGATAGATGGAAATTGGCAATTATTTGGCATTTATTAGATACTGAATTAAGATTTAAAGATTTACACGAAACAATAAATGAAATTACTCAAAAAACATTAACTGTAAAACTAAAAGAATTAGAAGAAAAAAATATTATTCACAGAGAAGTTTTTGCTGAAGTTCCTCCAAAAGTTGTATATAGTTTAACTCCTTGTGGGAAAAGATTAAAACCAGTTCTTCAAGAAATGTTTAAATGGGGAATTGATTATGTTGAAGAGTTTGGCGAAAATACAGGTGGAAATAATTGCGAAGCCGAAGCTTGTTTTAAAAGCTAATTTCAATACTGATTTAAATTAAATTATGGATAATTTTGTACTAATATTATTGGCAATAACAATTGGTTATGGAATAAATAGGTTAAATATCTTTTCAAAAGAAGCACCTATTATTTTAAACCAATTTGTAATATATATTTCCCTTCCTGCAATGGTATTATTGCAAATTCCAAAACTAACCTTCTCAGTTGATACAATCATTCCAATCGTTATTGCATGGAGTGTTATAATTATAAGTGCTATTTTGGTTTTACTTTTATCAAGACTTTTTGCATTTTCAAGAGAAGTTACAGGTTCTCTTATGCTAGTTGCCACTTTAAGTAATTCATCTTTTTTAGGAATTCCTATAATAAATGCATATATGGGAGATAGTTCACTTCCTTATGTACTAGTTTACGACCAATTAGGAAATTCAATTGCAGTTGCTACTTATGGTACATTTATTGCTTCTTATTATTCTAATAAAAGTAAAACTGGATTTAAAATTATTACTTTAAAAATATTAACATTTCCACCTTTTATATCTTTGATTGTTGCACTATTTTTAATGGGTGTAGAATTCAATGATACTATCACAAAAGTTTTAACTAGCTTTGCAAATACTATAGTTCCTCTTGCACTTGTAGCAGTTGGTCTTCAATTACAATTTAGACTCCCAAGAGATGAGATAAAACCCTTTAGTGTCGCATTAGTAATAAAACTTATACTAGCTCCCATAATTGCAATATTAATTTGTAAGTTATTTAACTGGAATAATCAAGCTGCTATTGTGTCAATTATGGAAGCAGGAATGGCATCTATGATAACAGCTGGAGTAATTGCTTCAATTGCAGGTTTAGCTCCAAGATTAAGTACTT
>CBFHMY010000095.1:0-7280 GCA_965657055.1 uncultured Aliarcobacter sp.
ATGGACCTAAAGATAATGCAATTGATATTGGTGTTGGAAGCGGTATTTTAACATATCAATTAATTCAAAATGGTTTTGAAAATGTTTATGCAACGGACACAAATAAAAATGCGATTATTGGTGTTTATCAAGAAAGTAGAAAATTAAATTTTCAAAAGAAAATAACTCTAAATCATTGTGATTTATTTGGAAATTTTGATAGAAAAGTAGATGTAATTGTTTTTAATCCACCATGGTTACTTGCAAAGCATGACTTAGAAGAAGGTATAGATAAAGCTATGTATTATGAAGAAGACCTATTTCCAAGGTTTTTTGAAGAAGCAAAGAAATATCTAAAAGAAGATGGAAAATTAGTTTTAATATTCTCAAATCTTGCCCAAGAAGTTGATAATCAAAGTACTCATCCAATAATTGAAGAGTTACAAAAAAATAATCGATTTAGAAAAGATTTACACCTAAGACGAGAAGTAAGAGCATCTTCAAGAAGAACTCAAAGAACAGATTCAAGGGAAACTGAAAAAGTTGAACTATGGGTTTTAGCTCACAAAAAAGAAAAATAATTTTCATAGCTTTATATAGAAGTATATAAAGCTATAAATTTAGACATATTTTAAAATATTGGAACTAACTTATAACCTTGAGTTTGCCAACCAATTAATGATATAAAACCATCAGCTATTACATTCATCTCTTTTGGGATCGTACTATTATCCACATTAAAAACCTTTGTAGCAACTGCACAAACTTCCATTCTTACACCTAAACTTGCAAGAGTTTTTATAGATTTTTGAATTGATATTAAATCTTCTTCATTTTCCATTTCAAATGCTTCATCTTGTTTTGTACTTAAATATTTAACCGTTTCACCAATAAAAACTAAAACCATATCTGGTTTTACACCTTGAGAAACAAAACCTTTATGTGTTCCTTCAATAATATTTAAATAAAAAGCAGTTTTCTTTACATTTGTAAAATCAATTAAAAAAACACTTTTTGCTTCTTTAATACCATTTAATGCAGCTTTATCATTTATTTGATTTGCATTTACATAAGCAAAACTTATTATAAATATAAATAATATCTTTACTAGAGTTCCTATTTTAAGCATTTCATCACCTTTTTTTAGATTTATACTATTATAAGTTTTATAGTTTTTAGTTAGTATTAAATCATAAATATTAATTATAAATAATGAAATTAGTTACAAAACTTCTCATCAATCAAGTTTTTTACACAATGCTCAATCATCTCAAAAACTTTATCAAAGCCTTCAAATCCATCGAAAAAATATGGATCAGGAACATCCTCTCCATTAAATCCAAAATCACCTAGTTTTAGTGGATTTAGACATCCTAAATTTTTTAGATTTGAAATATTGCTATCATCAAGTCCGACAACTAAATCAAAGTTTTTGAAGTCAGACTTTTTAACTTGTTGAGCTTTTTGTTTTGAAATATCAACACCATTTAAAGAAGCCACTTTTATTGAGTTTTCACAAGGAGCTTCACCAATATGCCAACTTCCAGTTCCTGCACTTTCAATCACTAAATTTAAATTCTTTTCTTTTATATACTCTTTTGCAATTCCCTCAGCCAATGGAGACCTGCAAATATTTCCTAAACAAACAAAAATTATCGATTTTACTTCCATATCTAAAATTCATTCCCTTCTATACTATTATATGAATAAGTTTTTATTTCTCTATCTTCAACTATATATGAAACCTCAATAGGTCTACAACATACTTCACAATCTTCAACAATAGTTGCTGGTTCATAAATTCCTGTATCTAAAGGAATTGAGATTGCTTGTAAACAATATGGGCACTGTATATATATCTCTTCCATTTTTTATCCTTTTTATTTAAAACTATAATATCATTTTTGATTGTTTAAAAGCCTAAAATATGATACTATTTCATAAAATTTCTAAAGGATAAATTATAGCTACTTGTAAAAATTGTAAAAATGAAATTGAAGCAAAAAAAAGACAATGCCCATACTGCGGAATTTTAAATCCCACAGTAAGCCTAAAAGATGTTTTTGTAGGTTTAGCTATTGTTATATTTGTTATGAGTATTGTTACTTATTTTGTAAATAACTAATTTTATCTTCTGATAAGCCCATAAATAAATCCAATTGCAAGTCCTATAAAGTGTGCATACCAAGCAATTGGAAGACCTATTAGTAGCGGTGCTACTGAGATTAGTAAAACCCAAGTTATTATTCCACTTCTTTGAGCTTTATCATAATATGCAACATATCCTAAAAGTGCACAAATAGCCCCTGATGCTCCAACTATATTGACACTATTGTCTAAGTAAAATATATATGCAAAAGATAAAACAGAAGTTAGTATTCCACTTATTAAATAAAGAAGAACTATCTCTTTTTTTCCTCTAAATCTCTCAATTAGGTTTCCAAACTGCCAAAGTACAAACATATTCATACCTAAGTGGGCAATTCCACCATGTGCAAACATACTTGATAGTGGCTGCCACCAAAAATCATAAACTAAGAAATATAAATTTAAACCAAATAATAAACCACCTTGAGGTGTATTTATTTGAATAATATACATAATTACAGTGATAAATATAAGTATATTTGTAGCTGTAAGATCTTTTTTACTAAAGTTTTTTAACATTGTTTCTATATGCCTTTATTGTACAATCTATTCTTTTTTCAATTTCATTTTTATCATATAGATTAAAATCTATATAAAATTTGAAAATATCTTTTTGCTCTGCTTTAAAAGTTGTTAAAATACTTCCTGAACAAAATTTACAATCTTTTTGTTTTTTATTTGGATCTTTTTTATCATTTTCTATTATTTCATAATCAATTTGTAAAAATTTATTTATATTATTTTTTTCTTCTTTTTCTATTGCTTTAATATAAAAATTATCCACTTCAAATAAAGAGATAAAATCTTCTATAATAGAATCTGAATATGTTGATTTTTTATATTGTCCATTTAATCTGTAAAAACCTCTATCCAAAGCTTTTTGAGATTCATTTAATAGTTTTTGATTGTATATTTTTGAAGTAGAAAAAACTTCTTTTTCACATGAAAGTGTTATTACTTTTTCTTTTAAATCATCATTTTTATAATCATCATTGGAAATATATTTTGAATATAAAACAATAGTTATCGCAATGATCACGATAGAGGCTAATGTAAAAAAATTATTTACAATTATACTCTCTTGTCGTGAACTTTTTTTCATATCATAAAACCAATGCTTCTTTTAAAACATCTTCTATAACATCAACAGCTTTTATTTCCATAGCATCTTTTACTTCTTGAGGAATATCATCTAAATCTCTCTCGAAGTTTTTTCTAGGAACTAAAGCTTTTTTCATTTTTGCTTTATATGCTGCAATTAGTTTTTCTTTTAATCCACCAATTGGTAAAACTTTACCTGAAAGTGTAAGCTCACCTGTCATTGCAACATCAGCTTTGATTGCTTTTTCGCTTAAAATTGAAGCAATAGTTAAAGCCATAGTTATACCAGCACTTGGTCCATCTTTTGGAGTTGCACCTTCTGGGATATGTAAGTGAATATCAAATCTTTTATATATTTCACTTGGATCTACTATTATTTTATCTTCAACCTCTTTTGCAGATTTTGGAATAATCTCATTTTCAATTAATAAAACACCCTTATCAATAAGTACTTTTACAACTGAATAAGAAATTCTCGATGATTCTTTCATAACTTCACCTAAGTTTCCAGTAACAGTTAAACTGCCTTTTCCTTTTAACTTAATAGCTTCTATTTTAAGAACATCTCCACCAACTGAAGTCCATGCAAGACCATTTGCAATTCCTACAAAATCTTTTTTATCAGCTGGGTCTATTTCAAAGATTGGATTATCTAAGAACGATTTTATATTTTTAGTGTTTATAGTCACTTTTGTTAAAGTTTCATCATTTAATATTTGTTTTACACATTTTCTAAATAGTTTTGAGAAAACTCGTCTTAGATTTCTAACACCCGCTTCTCTTGTATATTTAGCAATGATTAATTCAATAGTTGCTTTATTTAAAGAAACTTCAGTTTTTTTAAGCCCATGTTTTTCTAACTCTTGAGGAATTAAATAATCTTTTGCAATATGATATTTTTCATTTGGAGTATAAGATGAAATTTCAATAAATTCCATTCTATCTCTTAATGGTGCTGGAATTCTTCTAGCATCATTTGCAGTAGATACAAAAATAACTTGAGACAAATCTACTGGGAAATTTAAATATAAATCCCTAAATTCATGGTTTTGTTCAGGATCTAAAATCTCTAACATAACAGCAGTTGGATCACCTCTGTGATTTGCTCCTAGTTTATCAATCTCATCTAAAACCATAACTGGATTCATTTTCTTAGCATCAATAATACCTTTGATAAGACGTCCAGGCATTGCTCCAACATATGTTCTTCTATGTCCTCTTAACTCATTTACATCTTCCATTCCACCAAGAGCAACTCTTATAAGTGGTCTTTGTAATGCTTTTGAAATAGAGTTTGCTAGTGAAGTTTTACCAACACCTGGAGGTCCTACAAAACATAGTACTGTACCTTTTGATTTTAAATCTTCAATATTTCTTTGCTCTAAAAGTTGTTTAACTGCAAAATATTCAGAAATTCTCTCTTTTGCTTTATCTAGAGAATAATGATCTTTATTTAATTGATCTTCAACATTTTTTACAGAAATTTTTTCATTAGCATATTCGCCAAAAGGAATATCTAAAACTTGCTCAACATAAGTTTGTAAAAGTGAAGCATCAGGAGAATCAGGATTCATTCTTCCTAATTTTTCAATTTGTTTTTTAGTCTCTTTATAACCCTCTTTTGGCATAAAGTCTTTTTTAGCTTTTAATCTTTTTTTATAAGATTTAATCTCTTCATCTTTTTTATTATCACTACCAAGTTCTTTTTGAATAGCTTTTATTTGCTCTTTTAAGAAGTAATCTTTATGAGTTTTTTCTATTTTTGAGTTTACTTTTTGAGTGATTTCTTTTTGTATTTTAAAAGATTCAATCTCTTTTTTAATTACTTCAATAATATCAAGTAATCTTTGTTCTACATTTGCTTGAGAAAAAAGTTTATAAGCCTCTTCCTTTTTAACTTTTAAAACAGATGAAATTAAATCAGCGATTCTTGTTGGGTCATCATTTTCTTCAATAGTTTTAACTAAATCTGCTGGAAATTTGATATTTAATCTTGATAATTTTTTTACATTTTCAAGCAATACCTCAATAACAGATTTTACGCTTTGCTCATTTGATTCTTCATTTTTTAAAATATCAACATGTGCAAATAAAGAATTATCATCAGAAAAATCTGAAATTTTTCCTTTTACTAATCCTTGAAAAAGTACTTTTATTTTACCATCAGGTAAAGATACTTTTCTCATAATATTTCCAACAACTCCAACATCAAAAAAAGAGTTATGCTCTCTTTTGCCCTCTTTCCCATGTTTTGAAACTGCAACAACAACTAATTTATTGTTTTCAATTGCATATTCAACTGCTTTAATATTTTGCTCATTACTTAAAAAAAGTGGAGCAATCATAAAAGGATATAAAAAGATATCGTCTTCTATTATTAAAGGTATAGTTTGTGGAAATTCATCATAATTTTCTAATTCCATTTAATTAACTCCTAAAAAATTGTTCATATTTATAAAAATATTAATTTATATTTACTCGAAAATTGATCTATAAAATGGCACTTTTACAGCTTCGATTTCACTTGGTGCAATCCAAGATTCTTTTACTTTTTCTTCATAGAAAGCAACTGCTAATTCTTTATCTTTTCTTTTGTAAAGGTCAGCTATTTCTCTATTTATAGATGCTTTTGCCATTTCTAATCTTGCATTAATTGTATCAACTAAAGGCATATATGGTGAATTTGTGTATTTAACTTTAAAATCTTGAATTTGTACTAAAGTATCATCAATTAGTTGTTGATCTCTAAATTGATATTTAAATCCTAGAAAGTTAGCTTTGATTTTTAAGTATCTTGCATAATCTATATCTTTACTTAAACTAAATCTTTTAATATATTCATCTAAATAAAAGTTTGCAAGAGCATACTCTTCTTCATCAATATGAGCATTAATCAAAATTAACATAGCACTTGGAATAAAAGGTGAATTTCTATGTTCACTCTCTAACGACGTGTATGTATCATCGGCTTCATCCAAATCATTTGATGCAATTTGTTTTAACATTTTGTTATACCAATAAACTGCTGGTTTGTTGTATTCTTCTTCCGACTTTGAAGAACAAGCCGTAAATACAAAAGCTGCACAAGCTATTAATAATATATTTTTCAACCTAAAGCTTTTCATCATTTCAATATCCTTTATCATAAAAGTGATATTCTATCTAATAGTAGCTTAGGAATTATCTGCTATAATTAATCCAAATAACTAAAAAGGTAATATAATGAAACTTACATTAATTGGTAACGGAATTATGGCTCAGTCATTAGCACGAGGTCTTGTTAAAAATCATGAAGTAGAAATCATCGGCAGAGATATAGAAAAACTAAAAAATATTCAAGAAAAAATGCCACAAATCAAAATAAAAGTATTAGAAGACCATGAAGATATTACAGGAAAGAATATTCTTTTTTGTGTTAAACCTTATGCCTTACAAAGCGTATCAGCAAGACTTACAGGAAATGCAAATTTATTATTATCAATCTTAGCTGGAACAAAATTAGAAACATTAAGAAAACAAATAAAAGCAAAACATTATATTAGAACTATGCCAAATATTGCAGCATCTGTTCAAAATTCTATGACTACAATTACAGGTGATAATGAAGCAAAAATTATTGCTATGGAAATATTTGCTAGTATCGGTCAAGCTATTTGGGTTAATACTGAAAATCAACTAGATATTGCAACTGCAATTGCTGGAAGTGGACCTGCATATTTAGCTTTAATTGCTGAAGCAATTGCTGATGGTGCAGTTAAAGCTGGACTTGAAAGACATATAAGTACTCAATTAGTTCAAGGATTATTTTCAGGAACCGCATCACTACTAAAACATACACATCCAGCAATTATCAAAGATTCAGTAATGAGTCCAGGTGGAACTACAGCTGCTGGTTATGCGCAGCTTGAAGAAGCAGGTGTTAGAAATGCTATGATAAAAGCCGTTGAAAGTGCTTATAATAAAGCAGTTGAGCTTGGTAAAAAATAGTTTTACACTACTTGAAACATTAATTAGTATTACTCTATTAGCCATTGTAATAAGTGGATTTTTAA
>CBFHMY010000096.1:0-7249 GCA_965657055.1 uncultured Aliarcobacter sp.
TAAGATTAAGATAATCGGAATCCCCACAGCAAAAGAAATCTTAAATTTCAAAAATGAATTTCGTAGGGGAGAAAAGAATTATGATGATTTTTCGAAATTTTTATTATATTAAAGCTAATTTTAAAATTTTGTCGCAATAATTTGCAATCAAAAACCTCTAAGTTTTGGAACACGAAGCACCCAAACGAGTTTTCCATGTTCCACAAAGTGTTCAAAAAGTAAAAACTGTAAAGTTCCACAAACCTAATGGGATTATTGAACAAGAAAAGAGAAACTTTTTTACAAGACTAGAATATTTTTATTTTGATTTATGAGCCTGATAGCTCATATTTCATAAATGCTATAATATTGTTGTTCAGTTATTTTATTAAAATTCCAAAATCTTTTGGTACAACAGATGAATCTTCAAAAATTCTAGCAAAATATAAATAACCAAATTCTTGTTTTAAATGGGAAGTATCAATATAATTATCATCATTTATGCTAATACTATTTTCTGTCATAAAATCATAATAAGGATAAATTTTGGCTAATTCATCTTTCCATTTATAAAATATATCCATTTTATTTACATCTTTTAAAATATTAAGTTGAGATATATGAACAGCTGTTGTAAATACTTTTAGGTTTATATTATTATCCTTACAAAGTTTAACAATTTTTCTATAGTATTCAAATTGAGTATCTCCCCATTCTAAATAACTATTATATTTTCTATAATAACCCTCTAATGAGTTTTTTTTTCTATCTTCCCAAGTATGATCTTGTAAAACTATACTTTGATGATAAGCTGTAATTGCACCATCTTTATAAAAAGCTTCAGTATATTTATTTTCATAGGCATATTTTAAATATTTAATAAGTGGTAAGCTAAGATAATGTTTTATTTGTTTAAAAACAGTAAAACCATCTTCAAATAATGTTACATCAAAATCACTTTTATTATCTTCTAGTTTTTCACTAAATGGATATAAATTTAAGGCAATTACAACATTTTTTATATCAAAGTGATCTATTGAATATTTTAAAAAATAATATTGTTCTTCAAGAGTTGAGTATGTAAGTCCTAAATTATAAACTTTGTCATGGGTATATTTTTCTAAATCTTTTGGATTTAAATAGTGAGCTCTACTTCCCCCTAATATTATACTATTTGGTTTGAATTCATTTAATTCTACAAATTTTTGAATTCTATATGCAAGGGCAACATCTTTATAAAGACCTAAATTAACTTTATTATTAATTCCAACAGGATCAATTATATATCTAATTGCAATTCCAGATACAAAAATAAAAGATGTAAGAAGAAGAGATAAAATAAAGTATCTTTTGTATTGTTTTTTCATCTATTATCCCTAAAATTGGAAGTATAAAAATTCTTTTGCACTTGAAAAAGTGAATAAAGAAGCTGTTAAAAGAATTATTGTATAAAACATATATTTTGTATTTGGTTTAAAATTTTCAGCAATTTCCATACTATTTTTTGCAGCAACTGCCAAAGTTAAAGCTAAGGCAATATAAAAACTTTGCATATATGGATCGATATAGTATAAATCTGAAAATCTAAGATTTGAAATATCAAAAAGTGTGGTACTTACATGCCAAGCATCAGCAAAATTATTTGATACAAATAAAATTCTTGTAAGAATTAATCCCATAAACATTAAAGACCAAGCGAGATAAAAATTCATTTGTAAATGGGCTCTTTTCATCATGTGTGCCATTACAACAAAAATACCATTTAATAATCCCCAGACTATAAAGTTCCAACCAGCTCCATGCCAAAATCCTGAGACAAAAAATGTAATCATTATATTTACATACATGACAATAGCTAGTTTTTGATTTCCACCTAAACTTTTATAAATATAATCACCTAAAAATCTAGAAAGTGTTATATGCCATCTCTTCCAATAATCAGCAAAATTCCTAGCTTTATAAGGACTATTGAAGTTTTTAGGAATATCAATATTAAACATTTTTCCTACACCAACAGCCATATCTGCATATCCTGAAAGGTCAAAATAGTATGATAGTACATAAGAAACAGATGCATACCAAGCTTCTACAGGTGATAAATTTTGTGCGAAATCAAAGGCAAATTGAGCATAATCCGTAAGAGGATCCCCAAGAAGTGTTTTTTTTGCAAGTCCAATTGAAAAAATAAATAATCCTAAAGACACATTTTGCCAATTTATAAAAGATTTCCATCTTGTTTGAAACTGTGGAATAATCTCTTTATGGTGCATAATTGGACCCATTAAAAGTTGTGGGAAAAAAGTTAAAAATAGTGCATAGTTTAAAAAATTGTACTCTTTTGTTTCTCCCCTGTATGAATCAACTAAAAATGCTATTTGTTGGAATGTAAAATAACTAATTGCTAAGGGAAGTGCTAAATGTAAAAGATTTATATCCTTGTTAAAAGCCCAGTTATAATTTGATATGAAAAAGTCTGTATATTTAAAATAAGCAAGAAGTGCTATATCTCCTAAAATACCAAAAGTAAGCATTGCTTTTGTTTTATTTTTCCCTAAAGATTGACCAACTAAAAAGTTAAAAAGCATACTTGCTAAAAGCAAAGGAAGATAAATTATATTCCACCATGAATAAAATATTAAAGAAGCCACTACTAAAAATATTTTAGAGAAAGTTACGAGTTTTTTTTTGTTTAGATAAAAGTATATTAGAAAGCTTATTGGAAGAAATAAGAAAACAAATTCATATGAATTAAATAGCAATAGCATCCTTGTTGGAAAAGGTGGAAAATTTTCGGAATGTTAGTATAAAATTATAAAATAATTGCTTAGAAATTTAAAATTTTTGTAAAGAAGAAAATTTATAAATAATATCTAAAAATTCAAACTCTAGATAATTGGCTTGAAGCATTAGTCTATGGCTTTTTGTAAGTTCTACTCTTTCAGATTCATTAAGTTTATTTTTCAAAAAAAGATCAGTGATTTTTTCATCTATTCCATATATTGGATCACCAATTATTTTATGACCTATTGAATTTAAATGTACTCTTATTTGATGTTGTCTTCCCGTTAATGGAATTGCTTCTACTAAAGTTTGATTTTTTTCTTTATAATAAGAAATTGGATTTATCAATGTTTTAGATTCTTTACCATTTAAATCGGTTTTCATTTTAAGTTTGATTAATCCTGTGTCATTTGTAATAGGCGTATTTATTTCCAAATTTTTTTCTATTTTTCCTTCAACTATTGCAAAATATTTTTTGATATATTCTTTTTCTTCAAACATATTTTTTAAAATCATATCACTAAAAGCATTTTTTGAAACAAGAACTAAACCTGATGTTTCTGCATCAATTCTGTGAACTAAAGAAGCTTTTTGACCAAAATGGTATTTTATTTCATCTAGAAGGGTATATGTATTTAATTGATGAGAAGAAGGATGCACCATTATTCCACTTGGTTTATCAAAAATTGCAAAATGGAAAGAATCAAATATAGGTTTTAGTCCTTTTGTTATAGGCTCAAAGATAACTATATAAATAAAGTTTGATTTTATAATTTGATTTTTTTGAAGTCTTTTATTGTTCTCATCACTTATTTTGCCTTTTTCTAAAAGATTTAATGTAAGATTTAAATCAATATTTAGTATTTCTAAAAATTTTTCAATTTTTTCACCCTTGATAGTTTTAAACTCTTTTTTTATATATGGCAAAACAACTCCTTGTTCTTATTAGGGCAAAAGTATATCTTAAGTGAACTAATAAAAAAACTTAATATAATTGCTTCATGAATAAAGATTTAATTACAAAAAATGGTTTTGAAAAAATTGTTGAAGAGTTCAGAAGATTATTAAAAGAAAAATCTTACTGGGTAAAAGAGAAAGAAATAGCTGCTCAACTAGGGGATAGAAGTGAAAATGCTGAGTATATAGCTGCAAAAGAGCAAATACGAAATACAGATAAAAGACTTCGTTTTCTTGATAAAATTATAAATACAAGTGAAGTAATAGATATCTCACAAATTCCCCACAATAGAGTAAATTTTGGCTCACAAATAGAAGTGAAAAATCTAGATAATGAAGAGATAAAAACTTTTATAATATTAGGAACACACGAAACAAATCCAAATGAAAATAAAATATCAAATAAATCTCCTCTAGGAAGAGCTTTTTTAGGTAAAAAAATAGATGAAGAGTTTGAGTTCAAAATAAATGAAACTTTTTATGAATATCAAATAATTTCAATAAAAGAGTATAACTTTGAATAAAGAGATAAATATAAATATAGAAAAATTAAAAGAGATTATTTTAAATAATCTAGAAAATAAAAATGAAGAATTAAAAAGAGTTTTCCATGGACGGGGAAATTTTTATGATGACTATAATTATTTAGTAGTTGATAGTATAGATGATATTTTATTGGCCACTTTTTTTGAGCAAATTGAAGAGAATATTGAAAAAGATTTGATAAAACTTTTAGATGAAATTTATGCAATAAGAGATTTTAAGACATTGATAATTCAAAGAAGATATAAAAAAGATAATTTAAATGAAGTTTTAAGAGGAAAAGTTTTACCAAATGTTGTAGCTATTGAAAATTCTTTAAAATATAAAATAAATTTTTCCAATCAAAATATGGGAATATTCCCTGATATGAAAATAGGGCGAGAGTTTGTACAAAGTATTTGCAAAGATAAAAATGTACTAAATCTATTTTCATATACTTGTGCTTTTAGTGTTGCTGCCATTGGTTCAGGTGCTTCAAAAGTTGTAAATGTTGATATGGCAAAAGGTGCTTTAACAATAGGAAGAGACAATCATAGAATTAATAACCTTGATACTAATAAAGTAAAATTTATGCCCTATGATATTTTAAAATCATGGAGTAGAATTAAAAAAGAAGGTCCTTATGATATTATCATTATAGATCCACCATCTTTTCAAAAAGGAAGTTTTGCTGCAACCAAAGATTATGAAAAAATAATCAAAAGATTAAATGAATTAGCAGCTAATAAATGTACAGTTTTATCATGTCTAAATGCTCCTGAACTTGATAGTGATTTTATAAAAAATATCTTCAAAGAGTTTGCAAGTGATTTTGAATTTGAAAAAAGATTGGAAAATCTTGATACCTTTCCTGCTATTGATAGTGAGAAAGCTCTTAAAAACTTAGTCTTTAAAAGAAATAAATAATTTAAGTCTATTTTTTATTACCTTATATTAAAACAAATTTTAAAAAATAGATAAAATGTATAGAATTAATTTAATACTTTTATCTATTTATTAGGAAAAATTGTTAAAATCGCGCACAGATTATAATTAAGGGATTACTTAATGGTAGAAAAAAATAGATGGCTTATGGCTTTAAGTGCTGTTGGAGTTCATATTTGTATTGGTTCTGTATATGCATGGAGTGTATATGTAAAACCAATTCAAGAACAAATGGCTTGGAATTTAACAGATGTTACGATTGCATTTAGTATTGCAATTTTCTTTTTGGGATTAAGTGCAGCTTTAATGGGAAAATTTGTTGAGAAAAATGGTCCTAGAGTTTCAGCAATTATTGCAGCTTCATTATTTGGTTTAGGAACTATGGGTTCAGGACTTGCAATAATGATGGAATCAAAAATGTTACTATACTTCTTTTATGGAGTTTTAGGAGGATGTGGTTTAGGAATTGGATATATATCACCTGTTTCAACATTAGTAAAATGGTTTCCTGATAAAAGAGGAATGGCAACGGGACTTGCTATCATGGGATTTGGATTTGCATCTGCAATTTGGGGACCAACTATTAAAATTTTAATAGGAAGTGTTGGAATTTCTGGAACTTTCTTTATTTTGGGTGCAGTTTATTTTGTAGTAATGTTTGCATCTGCACTTTATTTAGAAAAACCACATGATGAGTATATGCCTAAGAAATTTGAGCAAAAAATCAAAGAGGGTAAAAAGAAAATCAAAGAAGATTTAGCATTTTTAGGGTTAAATGAAGCTGTTAAAACTCCAAGATTTTATGGTCTTTGGATTATGTTATTTATAAATGTAACATGTGGTATTGCCATTATTGGAGTAGCATCTCCATTACTTCAAGAAGTTTTAGGAATCTCAGCAATCGCTGCAGCTGCAGCTGTTGGTTTGATGGGAATATTCAATGGAGCAGGGCGAATTATGTGGGCATCGCTTAGTGATTATCTTACACGACCTGTTGTTTATGTAATATTTTTTGCAACACAAGCAGTAGCATTTTATATGCTTCCTTCAATCAAAGAAATAGTTATATTCCAAGTTGTTTTATACTTTATTATGACTTGTTATGGTGGTGGATTTGCTTCAATTCCTGCATATATAGGAGATATTTTTGGAACAAAAGAACTTGGTGCAATTCATGGTTATATTTTAACAGCATGGGCAGCAGCAGGACTTGTTGGACCACTAATTATTTCAATGGTAAAAGATGCAACTGGTTCATATTCTCAAACACTTTATGTATTTGCAGGATTCTTCGTAATTGCTTTTGTAGTTTCGATTTTAATGATTATAAATATTAAATCAGTTCAAAAGAAAAAAGCAAAACATAATCATGCAAAGTAATGAAATTACAAAAGAAAATATAAATAAATTAGTAATAACTTTTTATACAAAAGTTTTGAAAAATGAAAAAATATCTCCTTTTTTTATAGAAAAATTAGGAGCTGATATGAAGTCTGAAGTTTGGCAAAAACATATAATTCTGCTTACAGATTTTTGGTATACAATATCTTTTGGAAGGGGAAACTATAATGGTTCTCCTTTTGCTCCACATATGCAAATATCAGGGCTAGATAGAGAATCTTTTGAAGCATGGTTAAAACTATTTTTTGAATCTTTGGATAAACTTTATACAGAAGATATTGCACTGAAATTTAAAGAAAGAGCTTCTATCATCGCTAGTAATTTTATGAGAAACTTGGCTATTTAAAAATATAGATATAAACAAGTATAAAACTATACTTTGTTTATATCTTTTTTAGATCTAGGTATTTTTAATAAGTAGAATATTAAATTTTACTTATAAAAGCTCTCCAGCTTTTTAGCTCACTAATCTCTTTTGCATTTTTTACATAATCACTTTCACATAAAAATCCATAAACACTAGACTCATCTTCTAAAAAAACAGATCCAATTCCAAGTGGAGATTGAATTTTTTTCATAAATTTTCCAAAGTTTTGCACAGGCATTGACCAAATTTCTACTTCTATTTGAGAACTGCTTGAGCTATCATATATCATTCCTGGTC
>CBFHMY010000097.1:0-6991 GCA_965657055.1 uncultured Aliarcobacter sp.
CTATTTTTCAAATACTTTTTATACTTCTTTCAATATTGATATATATCATTTTTTTCTTTTAAAGTTTAGACTAAAATTTTTCCATAGTTCTAGTATGAACAAAAAAGGAGAAAAAATGGAACCTATCTTAATCATAAGACCTGAAATTGCCCTTGACGATTTCTTACCTATCTTTTTATCTTCATCTTTTGTTTTACTGTTTGGACTGTTTTATGTAGCTATTTATACGCTAGTAAAAATGGAAAGATTAAAAAAAATGTATATGCCTTTTGCATACATTTTTTGGGCTTTACAAACATATTGTATGTATTTTGTTGCAGACAAAATTCAAAGTAATGATTTTACTATTAAAGCTTTAATGGTAACTATGGTGTGTTATTTGATCCTTCCACACTTATATTATTACTTGAATGTAAGATCTGAACAAAGATATGAACAATAAATTTTAGGAGGAACAGGTGTCAAAAAAAGTTGTTTCAGTATGGACTAGTATTCCATTTTGGAGAAGATCAGCTGCGTGGGTAACTGGTTTTGCTTCAATCTTACTAATTTGGTTAACATTTGATTCAATGGGTCAAATTAGTATGGGGACAGATGCAGATCTTAAGGCTGGTGTTACAAAAAGAGTACCAGGACCAACCGTAATTAACTATAAAGTTACTTATGAGATGGATACGAAAAGAGGTCATGAGGTGCCAGTTATTGGTGAAAAAGAAAAATTCTTTGGAAGAGATGATTGGAGTGAACAAGAAGCTGCGGAACTTCTTCACTTAGGTAAGTTAGGTTCTCAAGCTAAAAACTGTATGAATTGCCATACATTACTTGGAAATGGTGCTTATTATGCTCCTGATTTAACAAAAGCTTGGTTAGATCCAGCATGGGGACCAAATGGTTCATATTTAGGAATGACTAATTCTACAACTAAAGAAGAAGCTATGTCTAAATTTTTACAAAATCCATCTTTATACCCAACACATCAAAGAATGATGCCAAACCTTGGTATTACAGAAAAAGAAGCTATGGGTCTTGTAGCATTTTTAAAACATATGTCATCAATTGATACAAATGGTTTCCCAAGAAACTTTGCAAGAATGTCAACAGATGGTGTAACAGGAGCAATTCATGGCAAATAATCTAAAATTTGAATCTCAAAAATTAGCAATTAACTATTTTACAGTTGCCGCTATTTTATTTGGTGCACAATTGTTAATGGGTCTAATTGCAGCAACACAATTTTTATATCCAAGTTTTCTTTTTGAAATCTTTGATTTTTCAGTTGCAAGAATGGTGCATATTAACGCTTTAGTTGTATGGATGTTATATGCAATGATTGGTTCTGTTTACTATTTATTACCAGAAGAAACTGGTATTGAAACAGTTGGAATTAAACTTGGTAAATTAGCATTTTATATTTTAACAGCTGCTGTTACTGTTGTTGTTTTAGTATTTATATTAGTTCAAGTAGGACCTGCTAGTGAATCAACTATTTGGTTGATTAATGAAGGTAGAGAGTATATTGAAGCTCCAAGATGGGCTGATATTGGTATCGTTGTTGTAGTACTTGTATTTGTATTTAATCTTTTTGCAACTGCTTTAAAAGGTAGACAAACAGGTATTGTAACTGTTCTTATGGCTGACGTTTTAGCCCTTGCTGGTTTATATTTAGCTGGTATGTTCTTTACTGATAATATTTCAATGGATCAATACTGGTGGTGGTGGGTAATTCACTTATGGGTTGAAGCTACATGGGAAGTATTTGTTGGATGTTTAGCAGCTTATGGATTAATTAAAATCATTGGTGCTAGAAGAGAAGTAGTTGAAATGTGGCTATGGATTGAAGTAGCAATGTTATTTGGTTCTGGAATCTTAGGTCTTGGACATCACTATTTCTGGATTGGTACACCTGAGTACTGGTGGGAAATTGGAGCATTATTCTCAGCACTTGAGCCTGTTCCTTTAGTTGCTATGTTTGTTCACGTTATTTATGACTGGGGAAAAGAAACTGGTATTAAAGAAGGTGAAGGTGTTGAAAATGCAAAAATCATGAATAACTCACCTGCTTTTGCTTGGTTTGTTACAAATGCTTTTGGTAACTTCTTAGGTGCTGGTATCTGGGGATTCTTCCACACATTACCACAAGTTAATATTTATACACATGGTACACAGTTTACATCAGCTCATGGTCACCTAGCATTCTTTGGAGCATATGCCACTATTTTAATTGGTATGTTCTATCTTGGAGTTCAAGGTAAAAATGGTATCAAAGTTATGAAATCGACATTTGATTCTAAAATGGCTATTTCATTAATTACAATTGGTGTATTAGGTATGACTGTTTCATTAACAGTTGCTGGTTATGGTCAAGTATTAGTAGAACGTGCTCAAATGGGAGCAACTTGGGAAGCATTCTTTGTATCTCAAGATATGGTATGGTTTGTTCAAGGTCTAGGATGGAGACTTGCAACTGGAATCATGACATTTATTGGATTTATTTATTTAGTAAAAGATTTACTTACTATTTCTAAAAATCCTAAAAACGAAAGATAAGGAGTAAAAAATGTTTGAAGCATTTACAGATGTAGTTCCAAGTTTTTTTGGATACTTAAATCAAGGGCCTTTGACACTAACTATTTTTCTTCACACTGTAATTATAATTCCAATGTTTTGGATTTATAAACAAGAGAAAAAAAGATTGGAAGACGAACAAAAATAAGAATCAAGAGTTTACTCTTGATTCAACTAAGTAAGTGGGAATAAATAGCCAAACTGTGATGTTTTAAAAAGACTATTTATTGGTAGTAAGGTATGAATTTACATTAAAAAAAGTAAGGGAGACATTATGAAATTAGGTAGAATATTAAGTTTAACAGCGTGTTCAGTATTAGCGGCAAGTTCTTTATTTGCAGGTAGCTCGACAATGAATTTTCCAAATGTGTATGAAAAAGAGTGTCAAGGTTGTCATGGTCCAATTCACCAAGGTGGAGTTGGTTCTGATTTAAGACCAGATGCATTAAAGAAAAAAGAAAGACATGTATTAAGAGATGCTATTATGAATGGTATTCCAAATACTGCAATGCCTCAATGGCAACATATGTTTAGTAAAGATGATGCTGATGGTATGGTTGACTGGTTAATGGATTGGAAAGATAATACAAACTTTAAATTAAATTTAGAAGAAATCAAAGGTACTTGGACAAAATTAGCTGATAGAGAAGAATTAGCTAAAAAATATCCAAATGCAGTAGATACAAAATCTGTTTTAGATATTACATTTGCAACAGAAAGAGATGCATCTTTAGTTGACTTTATTGACTCAACTACTGGAAAAGTATTATCAAGACATAAAGCTGGATTTGCTGTTCACGTAACTGTAACAAACAAAAAAAATCCAAGATATGCTTATTCAATTTCAAGATCTGGAAGATTAACAATGTTTGATATTGCAGCTCCTGGTCAACCAGCAATTGCTTCTGTTCAAGTTGGATTTGAATCAAGAGGACTTGCAGTTTCTCCTGATGGTAAATATGTAATTGCAGGAAATTATACTCCAGGTGGAGCAGTTTTATGTGATGCTATGACTTTAGAGCCATTAAAAGCTTATGATACATCAGCTGTTATAAATACAGAAGGTCAAATTGAAGCTTCAAGAGTTGCATCTTTAGCTGATACTCCTTATGGTCCTTATTTTGCAATGGCATTAAAAGATGCTGGTAGAGTATATTTAATTGATTATTCAAAACCTGGTTTCCCAATTGTAGGAGATGTTCCTAATATTGGTAAAATTCTTCATGATGCATTCTTAAATGAAGATGAAGGTGCTGACTTTGGTAGATACTATATGATTGCTTCTCAAGGAAGTGATGTTATGGGTATTGTTGACTTTAAAGAGAAAAATTTAGCAGCAAAAGTTTATACAGGTGAAAAATCAAAACCACATCCAGGTCAAGGATCTTCTTGGTTTAATAAAAAAATGGGAAAACAATTACACGCAACTGTTTCTATGAATATTGGTTCTGTTGTAATTTGGGATTCAAATTGGGAAATTGTTAAAAAAGTTGAAACTTCAGGTGGTGGATTATTCGTAGGAACTGCACATCATACACCATATATTTGGGCTGATACAGTTTTAGGATCTCCTGAAACTTATAATGAAGTTTACTTAATTAATAAAGAGACTTTAGAAGCTGATAAAATTGTAAAAGTTGGAAAAACAGAAGGTCAATTAATTGATGCTAAAACTAAAAAAGTTTTACAAACTTGGGATGCTACACAATATGAAACAATTACATTCCCTGAATCTGATCCACAAATTGGAAAAGATAAAGTTATCAAATATACAGATAAATTAGGTGATAAAGTAAAAGAACCTGTTCAACCTAGACTTTTACACGCAGAACCTGCTAATCATGGTGCATGGACTATGATTTCTGAGTGGACTACTGGAAGAATTGGTATTTATGAATCAGATAGTGGTAAATTTATTAAATATATTAATAACTTAACTACTCCTACATTTACTTATTCTGTAGAACACAGACAAACTATTCCTGGTGCTTAATTAGGAAGAATTAAATACCCATCTTTTTAAGATGGGTATTTTTTATTTAATGTACAAAATAATTCTAATTTTAATATTACTTCTATCAAACTTATCTTCAAACAATATTTCATGGTATAGTTCTTACGATAAAGCCTTAGAAATTGCCAAAAAAGAAAAAAAGAATATGATGCTTTTTATAGCTTCATCAAAAGATAAAAATTCAAATGAAATCTTAAGAAAATACTTCCAAAATCAAGAGTATATAAACTATTTAAATGCAAACTTCATAAATGTTTTAATAACAGTAGAATATAAAACTTCATATCCAATTGAGCTATTTTACACAAGAAGTTTTCCAAGTATATTTTTTGCATCATATAAGGATGAATCTTTTATAAGCCACCCTATTTATGATTTCAGATCAAAAGAAAAATTTATAGATGTTTTAAAATCTATAAAAATTAAATAAAGTATAATCCAGCACCCACAATTAATGCTAAAATTATTGTAATCACTACCGTTAAAATATTATACATTTTATCTGTAATTGTCATTTTTGTTTCTAAAAACTCAACTATTTTAATAGCTGGATAAATCATAAAAACTAAAAGAACACTTGCAAATACTAAAGACATAACAATTTCCATTCTAAATCCTATAATTCTTTTTCTAATTCAAATTGTTCCCATAAAGAAGCAGCTTTATCATTTCCATTATCTTTAGCTTTTTTAATATACATAGCAGCTTTTTTCATATCTTTTGGAACACCTTGTGCTGAAATATACATAAAACCTAAATTTATTAAAGCATCTTCACTTCCTAAAGATGCAGATTTTTCATACCATGAAACAGCTTCTTTATTATTAATATCAACTCCAAGTCCTACTGTATACATATATCCTAAATTATAAGCAGCTTGTTCATTATCTAAAAGGGCTGCTTCTGTAAATAAAGCAAAAGCTTTTTTATAATCTTTAGAAACTCCATAAGCATTCATATAATTACTTCCTAATTGAGTCATTGCATAAGAATTTTTTGCATCACTTGCTTTTTCTAACCATAATATTGATTGTTTTATATCTTTTTCTACCCCATCACCATTGTTATACATAATTGATATATTATGTGCAGCTTGGGAATTTCCTGTATTTGCACTCTTTAAAAAATATTCATAGGCTTGTTTATATTCTTTATTTTTATAAGCATCTAAACCTACATCATAATCACTTCCAAATAATAAGCTAACACACGCCATTGAAAATAAAATTTTTTTCATCATTTTTCCTTTGTAAATATATGTTTAATTTTACCTATTTTTATTCATAATTTATTGATACCTATCAAGCCTTTAATTCTGCCTTTATGTTAAGATTTATTTACATTAAAACAAGGAGTGCAAATTGAGTATTAAATTTATTATACCTCTTGTACTAATATTTTTTCTCAATTTTTTGAATGCTTCATCATTGGATGGAGAAAAAGTATTTAAACAATATTGTTGGGGATGTCACCATCAAACCTCAGTAGCCTTCGGGCCTTCTTTTGAACAAATTGCAAATAAAAGAACTGTAGAAGAAATGCAAGGACATATAATTGCACCTAAATCAATGTATGAACAATTAGGTTATAAAAGATCTGTAATGCCAAGCTTCAAAGATGAGCTTTCACAAGAACAACTTGATGCAATTACAAATTTTATAATGTCATTTAAATCAAAAAAGGATTAAAGAAATGTTTCGATTATCAAATTTAATTAAAACAACTCTTGAAGATCAGAAATCAAGAACATTAAACGGCTCAATTATGATTTGGAATTTTACAAATAGATGTAATCTTCTTTGTCACCATTGTTATAGTAAAGCTGATGCAAATGAAAAAGATACTTTAACTTTTGAGCAAATTGAACAAACTATTTCAAAATTAAAAGCTGGTGGAGTTAATTTTGTAATATTTTCAGGTGGAGAGCCATTATTAAGAAAAGATATTTTTGATATTGCAAGGGTTATGAAAGAACACAATATCATGACATACTTATCAACAAATGGAATTTATGTAAGTCCTAAAAATGTGGATCAAATTATTGAAACTTTTAATTATATTGGAATATCAATAGATGGAATAGAAGAAATTCATGACCAGTTTAGAGGACAAAAAGGTGCTTATAAAAAATCAATTGAAGCTATTAAACTAATTCAAGCTCATGGTGGAAATGCAGGAATTAGATTTACCATTACAAAAGAAACACAAGATAGTTTTTATGCAATGTTTGATTTATGTGAAGAATTAAATGTTGATAAGCTTTATATTTCACACTTAGTATATTCAGGAAGAGGAAAAGATAATCTTGAAATTGATATTACAAAAGAGCAAAGAAAGCAGTATGTTGAATTTATAATTGATAAGGCTTTTGAATATTATAAAAATGGCAATAACATTGACTTAGTAACTGGA
>CBFHMY010000098.1:0-6665 GCA_965657055.1 uncultured Aliarcobacter sp.
AAGTTCTGTCCAGTTAGATAATGGGAATACTCTAATAGACTCACCTTTTGTATGTCTTCCATTATAAATATTCCATAATTCTGGTCTTTGAGATTTTGGATCCCATCTGTGATTTTTATCTCTAAAAGAGTAGATTCTCTCTTTTGCTCTTGATTTTTCTTCATCACGTCTAGCACCACCAAATACTGCATCAAACTTTTGAATGTTTAACATATTTTTTAAACCTTCAGTTTTCATAACGTCTGTATGTAGTGCTGAACCGTGAGTAAAAGGAGAAATATCCATTTCAGAACCTTTAGGATTGATATAAACTAAAAGTTCCATACCAACTTCTTTTGCACGTCTATCTCTAAACTCAATCATCTCTTTAAACTTCCATGTTGTATCAACATGAACCAATGGAAGTGGAGGAGGGGCAGGATAAAATGCTTTTTGTAAAAGATGTAACATAACAGAAGAATCTTTACCAACACTATATAACATTGCTGGGTTAGAAAATTCTGCTACTACTTCTTTCATTATGTGCATTGATTCTGCTTCTAATTGTTTTAGATGTGTTAATCTGTCTTTACTTATCATTTTTATTCTTCTCCATTAATTTTGACTAGCTCAAATTAAAAGTTTGAATTCATCTTTATATTTAAAATTAAAATTTATTTTTTGTGTAAACCACACTCTTTGTGTTCTGGGTTTTCCCACCACCAACGTCCAGCTCTTATATCTTCACCATCTTTTATAGCTCGTGTACATGGAGCACATCCAATACTTGGAAATCCCTGATCATGAAGTTTATTATATGGAACTCTATTTTCTTTTATATAATCCCATACATCTTTCTCATTCCAATTAATCAAAGGATTAACTTTTATAACATTAAATGCTTCATCCCATTCAACTAAAGGCATATGAACTCTTGTTACACTTTGAGTAGCTCTTAATCCTGTAATCCAAACATCAAGACCTTTTAAAGCACGTTTAAGAGGTTCTATTTTTCTAATACCACAGCAATTTTTTCTATTTTCAATACTTTCATATTGACCATTTACACCTTGAGTTTGATATAACTCTTGTACTTTTTCACTATTTGGGAAAAATACATCAATCTTTACACCATACTTTAAGTTTGTTGCATCCATTACATCATAAGTCTCAGGATGAAGTCTCCCTGTATCCAATGTAAATATTGTTGCATTCTTATCTTTTTTTAGCATCATGTCTGTTAGAACTTGATCTTCTGCTGCTAAACTTGAACTTAATGCTACTTTTTCAAATTTTTTTAAAAAATATTCAAGAATTTCTTGAGTTGATTTATTTTCTAATTCTTTATTTAATTTTTCTACTAACTCTTTTTTACTCATTATTTCACCTAAATTTGATAATCATTTGCAGGAGGTTTTACTCTACCTAAAGAACATTTATTCCAAGCTCTTTCATGAAAATAATATAATGCCATTTTTGTTACAACTTCAATTGAACCAATTGATGCTGCCATCACTAAATTACCTGTAACAAAATATGAGATTATCATAGTATCAAGGGTCCCTAATGTTCTCCATGATATTGATTTTACCACTGACCTATATGGTTTTTCGTGCATTTATTTTTCCTAATTTTATATATAACAAATATTATAATGAAGAGTTTTTACTCTTCATCATAATCATATAAACCTGAACTTAAGTATCTCTCACCAGTGTCACATAAAATAGTAACAATAGTTTTACCTTTGTTTTCAGGTCTAGCAGCTACTAATGCAGCAACATGTGCGTTTGCACCAGCACTAATACCTATTAGTAATCCTTCTGTTTGCGCAAGTTTTCTAGAGCTTGCAATTGCATCATCATTTGATACTTGAATTACTTCATCATAAATTTTTGTATTTAAAACATCAGGAACAAATCCTGCTCCAATACCTTGGATTTTATGAGGTCCTGGTTTACCACCACTTAATACTGGACTTGCTTCTGGCTCAACTGCAATAATTTGAACATTAGGATTATTAGCTTTTAAAACTTCACCTACACCTGTTATTGTTCCACCTGTACCAATAGCAGCTACAAAAATATCAATTTTTCCATCTGTGTCTGCTAAGATTTCTTTTGCAGTTGTAAGTCTATGAATTTCTGGGTTTGCTGCATTTCCAAATTGTTGAGGAATAAAAGAGTTTGGAGTCTCTTCTTGTAATTCAACAGCTTTTTCAATAGCACCCTTCATACCTTTTTCAGGAGCAGTTAATACTAAATCAGCACCTAAAGCTTTTAATAATCTTCTTCTTTCAATACTCATAGAAGCAGGCATTGTAAGAATTAATTTAATTCCAAGAGCAGCACAAACAGATGCTAATGCAATTCCTGTATTTCCACTTGTTGGCTCAATTACTGTAGTACCTTCTTTAATTAATCCAGCTTTAATAGCTGCGTTAATCATATTTGTTCCAATTCTATCTTTTACAGAGTGTGATGGATTCATAAACTCACATTTCCCAAGAACTGTTGCGCCACTTGCATCACTTGCACCTTGTAATTTTACTAAAGGTGTATTTCCGATTAATTCTGTTATATTATTTGCAAATTTCATATCATTTTCCTTTATTTATTATTTATATACTGTAATGTAAAAATTCATTATATTTATCTTGATATTCATCTAATTTATCCAATGAAATATCAAAAATCTTTTTCATACTATTCTTCGACTCATCAAAAAAGATATTCAAAATCGGGTTATCTGCTTTCATATCCACAATTTTTATATCATCTTCTAAAGCGATTAAAATATCAACTATTTTAATCTCATTAGGTTTTCTAGCAAGTATATATCCACCTCTTGCCCCTCTGATACTTTTTACTAATTCAGCTCGTCTTAGCTTACTTAGTAACTGTTCAAGGTAGTTTTGAGGGATATTAGCATTTGCAGATATATCCTTGATTTGCATGGGAGTATCTTCTTGATGCTTACTTAACTCGTACATGGCTGTTAGCCCATATACACCTTTTGTTGAAATTAATGGCATATTAATTTAATGCTTGATTTAAATCTTCAATAAGATCAACAGTGTTTTCTAAACCAATAGAAAGTCTAATTGTCACAGGATTAACACCTGCTTTTGCTAACTCTTCAGGACTCATTTGAGAGTGAGTTGTTGATGCTGGATGAACAATAAGTGATTTACTATCTCCAATATTTACAACAACGCTGAATAATTTAGCACTATCAATAACTTTTCTTGCTTCTTCAAATGAAGATACATCAAATGAAATTAATCCTGATGATTTACCACCTTTGAAATATTTTTGTGCTTTTGCATAATATTTATTAGATGGAAGCCCTGGGTAATTTACAGCTTTTACTTTTGGATGTGATTCTAAAAACTTAGCAACTTCAAGTGCATTATCAGAATGTCTATCTACTCTTAATCCTAAAGTTTCTAATGTTTGAATTAATAACCATGAGTTAAATGGAGCTTGAGCAGCACCAATATCTCTTAAAAGTGATAATCTAATTCTTAAACAAAAGTTAGGAAGTGGAACATCTGTATAAACTAATCCATGATATGACTCATCAGGAGTTGTAAAGTGTGAATATCTATTTTCATTTGCTTTGAAAAATTCAGCTAATCCATCTCTTTCTACAACAATTCCACCAATTGCTGTACCTTGACCATTTGTATATTTTGAAGTTGAGTGAACAACAACATCAACTCCCCATTTAATTGGGTTAAATAATGCAGCACTTGCAACTGTATTATCACAAATAGTTAAAACACCATGTCTTTTTGCAATTTCTACTACTTTTTCTACATCAGTAATTGCAATTTGTGGGTTTGATAATGATTCAAAGAAAATTGCTTTTGTTTTTTCATCAATTTGCTCTTCTAAATTTGAAGCATCTTCACTTCTAAAAACTTTAGTAGTAATTCCAAATCTTTTCATAGTATGAGATAGTAATGTAACAGCTCCACCGTATAATTTGTCAGAGATTAAAATATTATCTCCAGCTTCAGCAACATTTGCAACAGCGTAAAAAATAGCTGATTGTCCAGATGCAACACAAATAGCAGCAGCTCCACCTTCAAGTGCAGCAAATCTTTGCTCTAATACATCAGTTGTAGGGTTTGTTAATCTAGTATAGATTGGTCCTAATTCTTTAAGGGCAAATAAATTGGCAGCATGTTCTGAATCTCTAAATGCATAAGCAGTAGTTTGTGTAATTGGAACAGCCATTGAGCCATTACCTTCTTTTTTGTTATAACCAGCGTGTATTGCAATTGTTTCGTTTTGCATATTATTTTCCTTTCTTTTTTTTGTTATTTTCTTTATATGTTGGAATTATAGAACATTTTTTTATTAATGTCAAGTAATTTAATCACAATTAATATAATACCCTTTAGATAAGGGGTGATTAATTAACTTGATTAAATCAATCAAGATTATATCAGATGATTAGAAAAATTTTGCTAAAATACCAATAAATCAATATTTTGGATAATTTATGAGTGTAGAAAAGTATAATATATTTGATGAAATAATAGTGGATAAAAGTGAAGAAAAATTTTTTGAAATTTTTAAAAATGAGACTATAAAAGTAGAAAAGATAGTTTCAAATGGACAAAAGTCACCTGAAAACTTTTGGTATGAGCAAGAAAAAAGTGAATTTATTTTACTTTTAGAAGGTTTTGCCATACTTGAGTTTGAAAATAGAGTTATTGAGTTAAAGAAGGGTGATTGTTTAAATATAAAAGCCATGGAAAAACATAGAGTAAAATTTACAAGTTTAGATGAACCTACTATTTGGTTTGCTGTGTTTTATTGAAATGAGTATTCTTAGTATTTAAAAGAGTCTATTAGCTATAATCAAAAAAAAGTTTAAGGCAAAATTTGAAAATAGCAATAATAGGAGCAGGAGCAGCTGGAATAATAGCTGCAATTACTGCTAAAAGATTAAATAAAAACCTACATATAGATTTATTTGATGCAAACAAAGGTATAGGAAAAAAGATATTAGCAAGTGGTAATGGAAGATGCAATATCTCAAATAGTAAAGTAACATCTAAAAACTATATAGGTGAGAATCCTGATTTTACTAGCTTTGCACTAAAAGAGTTTGATTTCAAAGCCTTTGAGAAGTTCTGTAAAAGTATAGGTCTTTTACTTGATATCAAACCAAGTGGAAAGGTATATCCCTTATCAAATGAAGCAAAATCAGTAACAAATCTTTTGGAACTAGCTTTAAAAGAATTAGATGTGAATATATACTTAGAAGCTATGATAAAAGATATAGAAAAAGTAGAAGATAAATTTAATATCAAAACCCAAGATAATGAATATAAAGCATATGATAAAGTAGTTATTTCAAATGGACTAGGAGCAGCTCCACAACTAAATGCAAATGAAAGTGGTCTAGACTTCGCTTCAAAATTTGCACATAGTTTTAATCCAACGTATCCTTCTCTTGTGGGTTTAAAAACGGATAATACATATAATGGTAAATTGCAAGGTGTAAAAAAAGAGTGTAATGTAAGCTTATTTGTAAATGGAAATTTAGAGCAAGAGATTTTTGGTGATGTACTATTTACTAGTTATGGAGTTTCAGGTTTTGCAATACTTGATATTTCACAACTGGCAGTTTTAAATCTAAGTTCATATCAAGATGTAAAAATAGCAATAAATTTTTTCCCAAAAATAAATAGAAATGACCTAAGTGACCAAATTCAAACACTATTTAAAACTATCCCAAGTCAAAAAGCAGTAGATATAATAACAGGAATGGTATCAAATAAAATAGCACCTGTTTTATTAGATATTTGCAAAATTAATATAGATACAAAAGCCGCAGATATAAATGCAAAACAAATAAAAGCATTAGCATATCAACTAAATCAATGGAAACTAAAAATCATAGATACCCAAGGTTTCGGACACGCAGAAGCCAGCGGAGGTGGAGTTAGAACCGCTGAGGTAGATAATAAAACTTATGAGAGTAAATTATGTAAAGGTTTATATTTTGCTGGTGAAGTTTTGGATATCGTGGGAAATAGGGGTGGTTTTAATCTGCAATTTGCGTGGGCGAGTGGGTATTTGGTTGGGAAATCAATTATAAAATAATAAAAAATAGGAGTTTTAATGACTTTACTTATAAATATAGAGAATTTAGCGAAATTGATTCTTATTTAGATGAAGAAGTTGGGATATTGTGTTTAAGTAGAAATAAAAAAAATATTTTAATGTGGTCTCATTACGCAAAAAATCATGAAGGTTTGTGTTTTGGCTTTGAAGATAAATTGTATAATGGAAATATTACTTATAGTAAGGTTTCATATCCAAAAAGAAAAAAGTATGAATTAATTTCTTTTTTCAATCCTCAAAAAGGTGAAATAAAAAGAATATTTACTACAAAATCAAAATTTTGGAAATATGAAAAGAAATTAGACTTTTAGATTTAACAGGTGGGAAAACTATAGGTGCAAAAGAATTTAAAAAAGAATATTTGAAAGAGATATTATTTGGATGTAAATCTGATGAAACAAATATTAGAAAAGTAATTCAATTATGTCAGTTAAATGAATTCACACATGTAATTTTTAAAAAAGCTAGAATAGTATTAGGAAAATTTGAATTAGATTTTGATGAAATAGATAAAAGTCAGTATTTATAAAAATGTGAGCA
>CBFHMY010000099.1:0-6389 GCA_965657055.1 uncultured Aliarcobacter sp.
TGTTGCAGGATCTCCTGAAACAGAGGTTGACAACTGGCAGTTTGATTGTTCTTCCGTGCCTGGAGGAGTTCCAATTACTGGGACTGCTGCTCAAATTTCGGCAATAATCAATGATATTCAATATTGGATAAGTAATGATACCAATGAATTCGTGCCTACTGCAAATTCTGGCTGTGGTTATTCAGTAATACTTACCTCATTTACAGCTCCAGCTGATTTATGTGTTAATGCTGGAGTGCAAACTGGTCTTGGTGGAGGAACGCCTACTGGTGGTGTATACAGTGGTCCAGGAGTAACCGATGACGGTAATGGCACAACTTACAGTTTCGACCCTGCTGCGGCAGGAGTTGGAGTACACACTTTAACTTATACAGAAAGTGGAAATTCTGCAACAGATGATATTGAAGTCTTTGCATTGGATGACGCTTCTTTTAGCTACAGCGCTGCGTCCTATTGCGCAAATGATACAGACCCTACTCCAACCATTTCAGGTTTAGCAGGAGGAACTTTCACTTCGGGAGCAGGATTGTCCATTAATGCTTCAACAGGAGCAATTGATGTATCCGCCAGTACAGCAGGAATATACACTGTTACTTACACAACGTCTGGAACTTGTCCAAATAGTTCAGGTGTGAGTCCGGCTTGTCCAAGATCTTTATCTAATCAAAAAATAGATATTACAATGAATCAATCTAAAGATGAAAAAATAGATATATTTTCAAATGAAATAAATGATGAGTTTGTAAATGCAATTTTTGATAAAAAAATATTCGAAGGTGGGAATTTATTATTCTTAGCAAGTGGTGATATAAATAATTTAGAAGGAAAAATGATTATTAAAGATAGTAATATCGATGATTTAGCAATTTTAAATAATCTTTTGATTTTTATACATACATCTCCTGCACTTATAAATCCATTCCTTGCAATTCCTTCTGTTGTTGGAATGGCTACAACTTCTGGGTTTAACCTTACAGCATATAAAATTATAAATGGTTCAGTTGAGTTTAATTATAGTAAAGAAAAAGAGCTTTTAGATATTAAAAAACTAGTTACAGTTGGAAATGGAATTGATTTTGATGGAAAAGGAAAAGTTAATTTAAATGATATGACAATAAGTTCAGATATTAAACTTATATTTTTAAAAGACTATTCAAAAATAGTAGGTGCAATTCCAGTTGTTAATTTTGTTTTATTAGGTGATAATAATAGAGTAGAAACTCAAGTAAATGTATTTGGTGATTTAGATAATCCAAAGATATCTACAAACTTAACAAAAGATGCTTTTAGTGTACCTATGAACATAGTGAAAAGAATTTTAACATCACCATCAGCATTGTATGATTTTATAAGTGGAAAAGAAACACAAGAAGAAAAAGAAGATAAAGAAAATATGATAAATAAGCCTTTAGAATAAAAGGCTTATTTGTTTTTTGTTTTAATTTTTATTCATTTCTTAAAACGTCAATAACGTCAATATTAGTAGCTTTTGAAGCTGGATAATAAGATGAAATAAGAACGATAACAACAGCACCTATAATAATAGATACAAAATCACTCATAGCTAAATCAAGTGGAAGTTTAGCACTACCGTAAACATCAGCGGGTAAAGTAACAATATCAAAGTTATCTAAAAGCCAATAACCTATAAACCCTAAAGCAATCCCTGTTAAAATACCTGCAAAACCAATAATAGTTCCAACTCTTAAGAAAATAGTTTTAATCTCTTTAGCTGTTGCTCCCATCGATAAAAGTAGGGCAATTTCTTTTCTTCTACTCATAACTGTCATTAAAAGTGATGAAATGATATTTAAAGAAGCTACTAAAATGATTAACATTAAAACTATAAATAAAGCTGTTTTCTCCATTTTCATAGCGGCAAAGAAGTTTCCATTTTGTTGCCACCACCCTACGATTCCACTATTTGTACCTCTTAGAGATTCTTTTAATTTTTCCATATCTGCAAAAGCATCATTTGAATAAATATGAATACCATCATAATCACCAGGTTCTCTTTTTAATAGTATTTGTAAAGCTTCTAAAGAAGTATACATATATGACTTATCGTAAGCATTAAGCCCTGAATTAAAAGAGTTTACATATGTAAATCTTTTCATTTTAGGCATCATAGAAAAACCTGTTGGATTTAGCTCTGTAAAATATAAAGTTGCTTTTGAACCACCATTTAAAAGTAGTTTATCCGATATTCCAGAACCTGTAATTATGTCATATTTATCCATTTGAAGATTTCCTAAAGCCTCTTTATAAATAGGATTTATTAAAGCTTCTTTTTCTGGAATTACTCCAAAAATCATACCTCCACTCATTGCTTCACCACTTTGAATAATAGCTTGTGATGAGATAAAAGGAGAGAATTTTAAATGTGGATACTCTTTTTGTAGCTTATTTAACAATTCTTCATTTAAAGAATTATCCATTTTAGGATAAATAGTTAAAGGATAGTTCATTGTAAAAAGTTTTCTTTCAAACTCTTTTGCTGTCCCATTCATAATGGCCATTGATAAGATTAAAACCATAACACCAATTGAAACACCTACAAATGCCAAAATGGCACTTATAGATATAAATGGATTTTTTTTGTCAAATCGTAAATATTTTTTTACAATAAAATTAACTAATTTCTTATTCAAATTAGTTTCCTGCAGCTAAACCAATTTTTGGGCCACTTTTACCACAACAGTGCTTATATTTTAAACCACTCCCGCATGGGCAATCTTCATTTCTAGCAATTTTTCTATCACTATTTTTTACAGCTTCTTGAGCAACATTAGTTGTAATATGTTCTGTTGCTTCTTCCATTTGCTCTTTCATTTTAGCAATTGCAGCTTGTTCTTTTTCTCTATCTTCATTTGATTGAAGTTGAATTGTAAATAGAATTTTAATAATTTCATGTTTGATATTTGAAATTAATTCAATAAACATATTATAAGATTCTTTTTTATACTCAACCAATGGATCTTTTTGGTTATAACCTCTAAGACCAATTCCAGCTTTTAGTGTATCCATAGAGTATAAATGCTCTCTCCATGCTTTATCTAAAATTTGTAAGTATAATATTCTTTCAATTTCACTTTTTTGCTCAGGTGCAGCCATTGACATTTTTGAGTTATAAACTTCTCTTAACATAATAGTTAATTTTTCTTCTAAATCTTCAAATGAATCAGTTTTTAAATCATCAAGAGTTACAATAAATCTTAACTCTTCTTCTAATTTCGTTTTAACATAATCTAAATCAAAATCTTCAGATGGCATACCTTTTATAATATGACCATTTGATAATAAATTATTGATATATTCAATTCTATTTTCTTCTAATTTTGAATCAATGTTATAGTCAGGTTTTAATAAGTCATTTCTAAAGCTATAAATTACTTTTCTTTGTTGATTTGCAACATCATCATACTCAAGTAAATGTTTTCTTGATTCAAAGTGCATTGCTTCTACTTTTTTCTGAGCATTTTCAACAGCACGAGTAACCATTCTAGACTCGATATGCTCACCTTCTTCAATACCTAATCTTTCCATGATACCTTTTATTTTATCACTTCCAAAAATTCTTAAAAGATTGTCTTCAAGTGATAAGTAAAATTGAGATTCACCAACATCACCTTGTCTACCAGCTCTTCCTCTTAACTGATTATCAATTCTTCTAGATTCATGTCTTTCTGTTCCTATAATTGCTAATCCACCAAGATCTAAAATCTCTTTTGTAAGTTTAATATCAACTCCACGTCCAGCCATATTTGTAGCAATTGTAACTGCACCTTTTTGACCAGCATCAGCGATGATTTTTCCCTCTTTTTCATGTTGTTTTGCATTTAAAACTGTATGAGGAATTTTTTTCTTAACTAATATTTCATGTAGTTTTTCTGATTTTTCAATTGAAGCAGTTCCCACAAGAACAGGTTGACCTTTTTCATGTAATTGTTTGATTTTATTACAAACAGCTTCAAATTTTTCTCTTTCACTTTTATAAATAAGGTCATTTTTATCAATTCTTTTAATATCAACATTTGTTGGAATTGAAACAACATCTAGTTTATAAATTTCTGCAAACTCTGTAGCTTCTGTTTGAGCTGTTCCTGTCATACCAGCTAACTTGTTATACATTCTAAAGTAATTTTGGAAAGTAATATCTGCTAGTGTTTGAGATTCATCTTGAATAGAAACACCTTCTTTAGCTTCTAAAGCCTGGTGTAGACCTTCAGAAAATCTTCTTCCTTCACTTAATCTTCCTGTAAATTCATCTACAATAATAACTGTGTTATCTTTTACAACATAATCAACATCATTTTCAAAAATGTAGTTTGCTTTTAATGCTTGATCAAGTGAATGTGAAAGCATTGCATTTTCTATTGAATATAAGTTATCAACCGCAAAAAGTTTTTCAGCATTTTCATGACCTTGTTCTGTTAACATAACTGATTTATTTTTTTCATCAACAATAAAATCACCAGTTGTTGTTGGTTTTTCAGAAGAGTTTTTAGGCTCAATCAATTGTCCTTTTTCTAATTGTAGTGCAATTTGATTTGCTCTTAAATAATCAGAACTTTTATGATTTGTAGGTCCTGAAATAATTAAAGGAGTTCTTGCTTCATCAATTAAAATCGAGTCAACTTCATCTACGATTACGAAATTATGTTCTCTTTGAACTTTTTCATTGATATCATAATTCATATTATCTCTTAGATAATCAAATCCAAATTCATTATTTGTTCCATATGTAATATCACAAGCATAATGAGCTCTTCTTTCTTGGTCATCTCTTATTCCACCAACAACAGCACCAACAGTAAATCCTAAAAAGTTATATAAAGGAGTAAGTTCATTAGCATCTCTGCTAGCTAGATAATCATTTACAGTTACAACATGCACACCTTTTCCAGCAAGTGCATTTAAAGCAACAGCTAAAGATCCAACTAAAGTTTTACCTTCTCCTGTTTTCATTTCAGCAATTCTTCCGTCATGTAATACCATGGCTCCAACTAACTGAACATCGTAAGGTCTCATATTTAAAGCTCTCTTAGAAGCTTCTCTAGTAATTGCAAAAGATTCATTTAAAACATCATTCAATGATTTTTCTTCTTTTCGTACAAGCTCTTTTAGTTTATTAAATTCGCTTTGTAGCTCTTCGTCGCTTAAATTTTCATACTTACTCTCAAGAGCTGTTATCTCTTGCGCTCGTTTTCTATATTGTTTTACTTCCCTATCGTTTCTTGTACCAAAAATCTTTGAAAAAACATTTAACATAAAATTAGTTCCTTTTCGTTATAATCCCAATGATTATATAAAAAAAAAGGTTAAAATATGTTTTATAAATTAATAATCTCTTCTATGCTTTTCTTAAGTGTTAGTTTTGCAGCTAATGATATAAAAAATCTAGACACTTTTAAAGCTAGTTTTACACAAAAAATTATTTCAACATCTGATAATATTATTGAATATAAGGGTGATGTTTTTATTAAAAAAAGTGGAAAAATTTTATGGCAATACAAAACTCCTGTTGTAAAAAATGTTTATATTAACGATAACTTTGCAGTTGTTGATGAACCTGAATTAGAACAAGCAATTTTTACTCAACTTGAAAGTGAAATAAATATTATTAAACTTTTAAATACTTCGAAAAAAATAGATGATAATACTTACAATACAAATATTGATGATGTTGATTATTCAATTAAAACATCAAAATCAAATGATAAAATCGAGTTTATAAACTATAAAGATAAATTAGAAAATAAAGTCGAAATTAAATTTACAAATGTAGTTCAAAATGGTGAAATTTCAGATGATATTTTCAAATTTACTATTCCTGACCACTACGATATTATAAGAAAATAGATTTTAAGAATTAATGGCTATAATTCCATTTAGGTAAACCAGACAATAGCTTGAGTAAAATCAAGAGGAAAGTCCGGGCTGCTGTGAAGTATGGTTCCATTTAAATAATGGCTGGGGTAACCTAAGGGATAGTGCAACAGAGAATAGACAGCCGATTTTTCGGTGATGGTGAAACGGTGGGGTAAGAGCCTACCAGACTTTTGAGTAATCTTAAGTGCTTTGTAAACCCAACCTGCAGCAAGAAGACTAGGTATTTACTTCACGAAATTGGTCTTCGCAAGACTACTAAAGTAATTTAGTAGCTAGATAAATTATTGTCATAAAAACAGAACGCGGCTTATTGGTTTACCTACTAATAATTAAAACAAAAAATCAATCCCAACCTAACAAAAATCATCCACCCACTCAATAATAGGATTGCTTAAATCAATTGCATTAGGATTTGTTTCTTCATTTTTAAAATAGACTAATGCTTTTACGATTTGTTTATTATCAAGTTCTACTTTTATAAACTCTTTTATGTATAA
>CBFHMY010000100.1:0-6079 GCA_965657055.1 uncultured Aliarcobacter sp.
AATTTATATTTTTTTAATCCCTTTGCTTTTTGATAAAGTATTGCTGTTTTTAAAGCAACTTCAACTGAAACAGAACCACTATCACATAAAAAAACACTATTAAGCCCTGTTAAATTAACAAGTTTTTCTGATAAAATTGATGCTTGTTCATGAGCTAGTCCCCCAAACATAATATGAGGCATAATATCAACTTGTTTTTTTAATGCTTCATTTAATTTTGGATGATTATATCCATGAATAGCACTCCACCATGAACTCATACCATCAATAAGTTCTTTTCCATCTTCTAAAAAAATTGATGTTTTATTTGTACTTTTTACAGGAAGTATTTTTGTTTTTGAAGGTAGCGCATTGTAAGGATGCCAAACGTGGGCTTTATCTATATCTAACCAATTCAAGAGCTTTCCTAATATATATATTGTTTAAATTATAGCCAAAGATTATTACGAAATTAATAAATCATTTTATTTAACTACATCAAGAACAATTACAACTAAAGTTCCTTTAAATGTTTTATGATTATATTTAAATTGAGTATTTGTAATATCAATGTAACCATTCATATGTTTATTGATAATTTCTTGGCACATATAAAGTCCTATTCCTGTTCCTTGAGATTGATGTTTAGTTGTAAAATATGGTTCAAAAACTTTTTCTAAAATTTCTTCATCAATTCCACCTGCATTATCTTTTATTTTAATAATTGCTTTATTGTCTTTTCTAGCAATATCAATAAAAATCAATTTTTCGTCTTCTAGTGTTTCTAAAGCATCTTTTGAATTATTTAAAAGATTAATTAAAACTTGAATTAATTCCGTTTCATATCCATTTATTTTTACATCATCAACTGTGCAAGTAACTTTTATATTTTTTTCTAAAAAATTTGCATGTAATAAATCAATAGTTCTATTGCAACAATTTTGTAAATAAAAATCTTCTTTTTCTTTTTGGGGCTTAAAGAAATATCTAAAATCATCAATTGTACTAGATAAGTATTGAGATGTATTCATTATAGAATCAAGGGTTTTATTGAAAAATTCATCATCCAACTCATTTAACATTTTTTTAATTTTTAAACCACTAACACTAGTCGTTATTAAAGAAAGGGGTTGACGCCATTGATGAGCGATGTTTTCTATCATTTGTCCCATTGAAACCATTTTTTGTTGTTGAGATAAAAGTCTATCTTTTTTTAAATTTTCTTCTACTTCTTTTTTTATTTTTTCTTCTAGTTGATTATTTATTTCTCTTAATTTTTTTGTTTTTTGATGAACTTTCTCTACTAATGTTTCATTTAATTTCTTTAAAAGTTTTTGTCTATATAAAATAGCCATAAATATAAGAATTAAAAAAATAGAAATCTTCCAAATTATTGCATAATCGAAATCTTTCTTATATTCTGTGAAAGTCCATCTATTTAATATCTCGTTTTTATTGTATATATCAATACTCAAAACAGCTTTTTGGAAAATACCATATAAAATATCATCATGAATTGTTGCAATTGAAATATCAACATTTTCTTCAAGCTTAGAAGAAATTGAAATTTTAGTTAAATATTTAGTTTGAATTTTATACCATGAAGTAGAAATACTATCAATATGTCCAAATACTTCTCCATTTAGAGTTTTTTTAATACCTTCATCTATATCTTTAACTTCTATAAACTCTATGTCTTTATACTTATTTCTTAAAGTATTAATTATAGAATAACTTTCTACAACAGATATTTTTTTATTTTTTAGAGAGCTTATATTGTTGATAAAAGAAGTATCACTTTTTGTTAAAAGAACGAAGGGAATGTTTAAGTATGATTTTGTAAAGCTAAATATACTATCTCTTTCTTTTGTCCAAACAGCTGATGGTAAAATATCACATTTTTTATCTTTTGCAAACTTCAAAGACTCAGCCCAACTTTCAGTAGGAATTAGCTTAATTGGTTTTTTTATTTTATCCTCTATTAAATGTAAATAATCGGCTACAAATCCTATAAATTCATCATTTTTTATATCGCTATAAGGCATTGCATTTGGAACAACGCACATACTTAATGAATCTTTTCTATCTAAATATTTAAGTTCAGATTCTGAGAAAGTTAAATTTCTTAAATTATTCAAATCAAAAACAAACTTTTCTAAATCAATAGGAGTTTCAACAAGTCCCATAAGATTATATAAGTCATAAATTCTTTGAATTTTATCTTTTTTAATTTCTCCTAAATTTGCAGTTTTAAAGTATGAGAGTTTTTTTAATTCTTTTCCTTCATATATTAATTCAGGTTTTGTTAAATTTTGTGAATTATATTTTTCATATATTAAATTAGAACTTTCTTCAATATTTGAATATGCATATTCCCATCCTTTTAATGAAGCTTTTTTAAACAATAAAACTGTATTTAAATCATTATTTATAAGATTTTCACTTGTATATAACATATCACTATACATATCAAAACCAAATTTTTTTGGATCAAAAATATTATATTCTATAGATTTTTGCTTAAGTTCAAAGGGAGATTTTGAGATATAAGCAGAAATAATATCTGTATTTTTATCTATTAAATCATTGATATTATGGGTATGTTTTAAAAATTTTAAATCTTCGATTTTAACTTTATTTGAGATAATCATAGCTTTTAATGATACTTCGCTTGAGTCATCAATTGTTGTCATTATTTTTTTATTTGAAAAATCATTTATATTGTTTATTCCTGATTCTTTTGTGGTCATCAAAACCAAAGGAGTAGCTTGAAAAAGAGCATATAGAGCAACAATATTTTTATTTTTTATTCGCTCTAAAATTAAAGTTTCTCGTCCTACTGCAAAATCTATTTTTCCATCACTTACCTCTTTTGGAATATCAACACCAAATTCAAATGGTTTTATTTCAACGTCAAGACCTAATTCTTTATAAAAACCTTTTTCTTTTGCCATATAATATCCAGCAAATTGAAACTGATCAAACCATGATAATTGAATAGTGATTTTTTTAAGATTTTCGCTATATAAAGAAGTATTGAATAAAAAAAATAATAGTAAAAAAGATTTATAAAGCTTTGAAAGATTCAACACAAACTCCTAAATAAAAGTTATAGAGTATATCAAAAAATAATTAAAAAAAGAAAGTTAAATAAAAAAATAACATCAGAAGCTAAAAGCTAATGATATTATTAATATAATTTTTTCTAATGTAAGAAGTGTCTAATTCCTGAGAAATATAAAGCCATTCCATACTCATTAGCAGCATCTATAATCTCATCATCTCTAATTGATCCACCTGGTTCAATTACACATTTTACACCAGCAAGAGCTGCTGCATCAATAGAATCTCTAAATGGGAAAAATGCTTCAGATGCTAAAACAGCACCTTTTACATCAATTCCCATATCTTCTGCTTTTCTTAAAGCAGCTTTTGAAGCATCAACTCTAGAAGTCATACCCATACCAACAGCTACCATTGCAGAATCTTTTACATAAACTACACAGTTTGATTTTGTTAATGAAGCTATTTTATATGCAATTTCCATATCTTTTACTTCTTGTTCTGTTGCAATTCTTGTTGATTTTAACTCAGAATTTCTAACTTCATCTTCTTTTACTTTATCAGCATCTTGGAATACAAATCCACCATCAACTCTTTTGAAGTCAATTGCATCATTTGCAAGTTCTAAATACTGTGTACCTTGTTCAAATAATTTAATTCTTTTTTTAGATTCAAAAACTGCAACTGCTTCAGGTGTAAAGTTAGCTGCAAATACAACTTCTAAAAAGATTTCATTCATTTTAACTGCAAGTTCTTTATCAACTGTTCCATTAACTGCAACAACTCCACCAAATGCAGAAACTGGATCACATTTAAGTGCTTCAACATAAGATTCTAATAAACTATCTTTAATTGCAAATCCACATGGATTTCCATGTTTTACAATACATACAGCTTTATCTTTTCCAAAAGCAGCAGCAATTCTAGCAGCTCCTGAGATATCACCCATATTATTAAATGATGCTTCACCTTTTACTGTTTTAAATTTATTTGAAAATTGATTATCAAATTCGTATAAGGCACCTTTTTGATGTGGATTTTCACCATATCTTGTATCAAATACTTTAGATCCAACAATAAACTGTTTAGCTCCCATACCATTATTAAATCTTTTATTCATATAATTAGCAATCATAGAATCATAAGCAGCTGTATGCTCATAAGCTTTAATCATCATATCTCTTCTAAATTCTACTGTATTAGTATCATTTTTAAGATTATTTAATACTAAGTCATAATCAACAACATCTGTTACAATAATAACTGAATCAAAGTTTTTTGCTGCACTTCTCACCATTGCAGGTCCACCAATATCAATGTTTTCGATAATTTCTTCGAAATCATCAGTTTTTTCTATTGTTGCTTTAAAAGGATATAAATTTACACATACTAAATCAATACCTTCAACACCTAATTCACGCGCTTGATCTAAGTGTGATTGTTTATCACGTCTATGTAAAATTCCACCATGAATATATGGATTTAAAGTTTTAACTCTTCCTTCAAAACACTCAGGAAATTTCGTAACTTCATTTGCTTCAATTACTGCAATTCCTGCATCTTTAAGTTTATTATATGTTCCACCCGTTGAGATGATTTCATAACCTAATGCTACTAACTCTTTTGCAAAGTTTTCAACACCACTTTTATCACTAACGCTAATTAATGCTCTCATATATGCATACCCTTTGATAATGTATTTAATCACTATAAAGCAATTTCTTTTATTTTGATAAGTGAGATTATATAAAAGTATTAGTTAGGGATAGCTTTCATAATAATATTATCTATTGATGTATATCAATTATATGACCTATTGTTATATGATAAAATGCCCAGATAATAAGGTAGGTATATATGAAAAATTTATTACTAATTGCATATTTAGATTTAAAAGAATCCATAAGAGCCAAGTGGTTTGTGGTTTATTCACTTGTATTTGGAGGAATGATTGCCCTATTTTTTATAGCAGGCGTTACTCAATCTCAAGTTATGGGATTTTCTGGATTAAGTAGGTTATTACTTATGTATATTCAAGTTACAATTGTAATTTTGCCAATTTTTATACTAATAACAACGGTTAGATCTATTTCTGGAGATAGGGATAATCATATTTTAGAGTATATGCTTTCTTTCCCAATTTCATTAAAACAATATTATTGGGGGAAAATTTTAGGAAGATTCATAACTGTATTTTTACCTGTATTTTTTGCAATGTTTTTAGCAATCATTTACGGAACTAGTATTGGTGCTTCAATTCCTTGGGAAATATTTTTCTTATATTCTGGATTACTATTTGCACTTTCATCTGCTTTTTTAGGAATTGCATTTTTTATATCTTCATTCGTTAAATCAAGTGAAGTTGCATTAGGAATATCATTTTTTGTTTGGATATTTTTATTAGCTTTTATTGATATTGCATTAATATCTTTAATGATGCAAAATAGATATGAAGAATCAATAATTATTGCAATTGCTCTTATAAACCCTATGGAAATATTTAGAGTTGCTGCTATTTCCTTATTTGATCCAGAATTAACTGTTATGGGACCTGTTGCATTTTATATTTTAGATACATTTAAACAATCCATGTTTGTATTGTTTTCAATTTTATATCCAACTTTATTAGGATTTGCATTTGCACTATTTGGATATAAAATATTTTCAAAAAAAGATTTAGTATAAGGATTAAGTATGAAAAAAAGTTTAGTAGGTATTTTATTTTTAGTTTTTGGTTTATTTATAATTTCAGGATTTGCTGATGATATTAAATATGATATAAATTTCACAAAAGAAACTTCTTGTGAAATAAGAAAAATTAAATTATATGAAAATCCAGCTTGGGCTAGTAAAATTGATTTTAAAAATGGCAAAAGTGTATTCTTTTGCTCACCAAAATCAATGTTTGAATTTTATTTTAACGTGCAAAGATGGGCTGTATTTGATGCAAAAGAGTTAAGTGATTTTAAAAATATACTTGTGACTGATTATAAAACTTTAAAAATAATTGATGCAAGAAAAGCATTTTTTGTATATG
>CBFHMY010000101.1:0-6051 GCA_965657055.1 uncultured Aliarcobacter sp.
ACTAATTGGAAATCTAGAACTTATAACTAAATCAGCTCCTAATAAGCTTTTCGCTTTTGTTTCTAAAGAAGTATCAATGCTACTTTTAAAAAATTGTAAATAAGAGAGTGAAGCAATAGCTAGTGAAAAGTTTAATATAAATATCAAAGAAAAAGATTTTGATCGGGAAAGGGCTTTAAAAACTAATTCAAGTACTAACATAAAGCTAAGTTTCCATGTATTAATTCATAGGTTTTTTCACAACGATTTGCAACATCTTTTGAGTGAGTTACCAAAATCAAAGTAGTATTATTTTGTTCAATCAGCTCAAAAAGTTTATCCATAACAGCAATTCCAGTTTCTTCATCTAAGTTTCCACTTGGTTCATCTGCTAAAATTATCTTAGGATTATGAATTAAAGCACGTGCGATTGCAACACGTTGTTTTTCTCCACCACTTAATTGTCCTGGTAGATGGTCAAGTCTGTGAGAAAGACCAACACTTTTTAGAAGCTCTATTGCTTTTTCTTTAGGCTTTGAAATACCACACACTTTTGCAGGAAGCATTACATTTTCTAAGGCATTTAAATAAGAAACTAAATGAAAATTTTGAAAAACAAAGCCTATATTTGTAGCTCTAAAATCATTTAATTGGCTCTCTTTTAAATCTTTATAAGAAATAGAATTTAAGATAATATCTCCACTATCTGGTTTTATAATTCCTGAAATTAGTGAAAGAAGTGTTGATTTACCACTTCCAGATTTTCCCATGATAGCAACTCTTTGTCCAACTTTTACGTGAAAATTCAAATTCTCAAATATATCAACTTTTTGTGAACCTTGCTCATAAGATTTTTTAAGTGATTCTAATTTTAACATTACAGCTCTTCCTTTATAAATTCAAAAACATTTTTAGCAATAATCTTATGTCCTTGCTCATTTGGATGTATTCCATCCCTTTGATTTAACTCTTTATTTCCTGCAACTCCTTCTAATAAAAAATCCATACTTTTTAGTTTGTATTTGTCTTTTATTTCTTCATACATTTTTTTGAAATCATCAGAGTATTGGGGGCCATAGTTTGGTGGTATTAGCATACCTGCTAGTAAAACTTTTGCATTTGATTCTTGTGCAAATTTTATAATTTCTTCAAGATTTTTTTGACTTTGTTTAAGATCTAAACCTCTTAGTCCATCATTAGCTCCAAGTGCTAAAAAAACAATATATGGTTTCTTTTTCAAATACCATTTAAGTCTGTCAAGCCCATCGCTAGTTGTTGAACCACTTACTCCTGCATTTATAACAGTTATATTTTTTTTAAGTTCTGTTTGAATTAAAATTTCAACTAGTTTAGGAAAAGCCTCTTCTTTTGTTACACCAAGCCCTTCTGTTAGTGAATCTCCTAAAAAGAGAATGGTGTCGTCTTTTGCGTGTGCAAATTGTAGTGTTATTAAAAACAGTATTATAATAAATTTTTTCATAGATTATTTTATCTAAAATTAAATTACTTATCTATTGAGTATATGTCATTTTATAATACTTTCTTGTTTAAATGTCTTTTTAGAATATACTTTATTATTTAACTTTGTCTATTGCAAAGTGTACGGCTCCTAAAAGTGCAGTGTTTTGATTTAATGAAATTTTAATTTGCATATTCATAAGGGTTTCTTTAAAACGTCCTTTATCAGCAAATGCCTTTAAAAAATTACCATCTAATAAAAAAGGTAAAATTTTTGGAGCAATTCCTCCACCTATATAAACTCCACCTAATGATAGAGATTTTAATGCAAGATTTCCAGCTTCAGCCCCATATATTTCTACAAATATTTTCATAGCCTCAGTACATAAAGGATCACCTTCTAAAGCACACTTTGTAACCATTGCATTTTTATCATCTGTTTCATTTAATTCAAGCATTATTTCTGATTCTTTTGCAAAACCCTTCTCTTTTAAAAACTCATAAATTGTATAAATACCAATTCCTGATACAAGTCGCTCTACACTAACATGCTGTGGATGTCGTTTTCTCATCCAAACTAAAAGTTCATCTTGTAAAGAATTCTGTGCTGCAAAATCACAATGTCCACCTTCTGAACCTATTGGATAGTAGTTTTCTCCATTAAAAAAGAGTATAGCTTCACCAAGACCTGTTCCAGCAGCAATTACTGCACGATTTGCATCGATTTTTTTGCCATTTGGATTAAGATCTACAAACTCATCTTCATTTAGATAAAGCATTCCATAAGCTGTGGCTTCTAAGTCATTTAGTAGTTTTACCTTTGAAGTATTACATACTTTTTGAAGCTCTTTTGAGTCTATTACCCAAGGAAGATTTGTAGTTTTGCAAACACCATTTATTATGGGACCAGCTATTCCTAAACAAACAGCTTCTATATTTTGAATATTATAGCTTGAAATAAACTCTTGTATTACATCAGAAAAACTTTGATATTTTTGTGATGCAAATTGATGTTGTGCTTGTATTTCCAAAACACTATCTTTGTATATATAAAGAGCTAAATTTGTTTTTGTTCCACCTATATCACCTGCTAGTATCATTTTAAATCCTCTTCTTTCATTAAGAAGCTAAATGCTTCGATAAAATTTTCTTGAACCTCTTCAACAGAAAGCTTATAAAAAGCAGTCCATGCTTCACCTTTACATTCATCATAATCTTTATCAATATTCTTTTTCATCCAAGCAATTCTTACTGCATGTCCTATTAGAACATCTAATATAAGATCATTTTGAATATAGAGTTTTGGATTTGCTAAAAATAGTTCTACTAATGTCTCTATTAGTTCGATATTCAGTTTTTTATAAACAGGTATTGAAATACTTTGAAGAAGTGAATCGATTTTTAACTCAAAACTTCGCTCTCCTACTGTTGATTCAAGGGTTAATTCTGAACCAATTCTACTTTGAGTACTATATTTATCTCCAATTACTAAACCTTTACATTGTTGTAAAATATTCCAAATATCTTCATAGAAACTCTCATTCAAAGTTCCTATTCGAGCTACTTTTTCTCTCCATAATGCCCAATCACTAATTTCATTAATTTCACTAGGTTCATTTTTTTTAGGTATAGAAATATCTAATTTCTTAGCTCCTAAAACACAAAAGTTTTCTAACTCTTTTAACTGTTTAACTTCTTGAGAATATGATTTAAAAATAAAACGTAAAGTATCATAGATACCATAAGGAGCATATTTTAATAATTCTTCATAGGCATCACCTAAAGATAAAGATTTTTCTTTACTTACATGTCCTACTAAAAGCTGTATACAATCCCAAGTTCGAAGAGTTAACATATTTGTAAAAAGTTCAGGCTCTATTTTTATAAGATGCCCAATGTGTAAGATAATTTCTTGAGTTAGAACTTTTTCTGCATTATTTTCTCCACAGTATTTCGAAATAGTTTGTATGATTTCAGATGCTTTTTTAGGTTTATCTATAATTGCATCAACACTATAAGCTCGTCCAACAGCCAAACGTTTTTGAGCAATAAGTATGTCTATTAAAGCATCTTCTACTCGTATATCATAAATTTCATTTTTTTGAGCAATACAACGTACTTGAGTCCAATCGTGTTGTGTAGCAGCTAATTCATACTCTTCTTTATTTTTACCTACACCTTGAAGTGATAGTGCTTCTAATTGTATTGTTCTAATTGAATCAATTTTTTCACTTTCTGCAAGTTCAATCAATGTTTCAGCTTTTACATTTTGTATTTTTACTGTCTCACAAGAGTTTGTTTGTAAGTCTAAAAGCAATTTTATAATAACATCTTTTGAGTGATCTCTTAGCATATCTTCTCTTACTAAAAATGCAATAATAGGTTTTTTATCTTGTGTCCAAGAGGAAGCTGCAAATCGCAAAGAAGATACATAATGCTCCACAAGTAGAGTATTATCAAAACCAAAATAAAAAGCTTTTGGATCAAAATAGTATGGGAAGAAAAGTGTTGTTTTTCCATTTAGAATATGTAAACGTGATGTACTTACTGTTCTTGTTGTTAGTAATTCTCTTCCTGTAAGTCCTAATTTTTCATTTTTCCCAAGTACTGAGTATATTTTTGAGAGTTCAGAAGCATGCATACAACTTATAGGTTCTACTTCATGCAGAGTTTGTGATTCTATATTAAAACTTTTCAAGTGTTCTTTTACACCATCATTTTCACAGATTATACAAACAAGAGGTGTTGAAGTAACTTGTTTACCAATTAGTTCTCGTCTTGAAAGTGGATCAATATCATTGATTTCTAAAATACCTTCTAAAATCATTTCGCTTAGCATATATAAACTTTGTGCCCAAACTAAAGGTAGATTTTCATTTGCTACTCTTTTTTGTGATTTAGGATTTGCTTTTTCTGCTTCTATATTTTCAAATGGAACAATATACAATTCAGGAAGAAGTTTCTCACCATCTTCTTCAACAAAAAGAGGTTCTAGTTTATTTTTCCATAAATTTATAGCCTCTTCATCTTTACGCATCAATGCATCTAAAAGAAGATATGTAAAAAATAAAGGCCATTCAGATTCAATATCTGCGAATTCATGAAGTTCAGATGGCTCATAATGTAAACGAGAAGAATCTTCGATACTACTTTGATGACCATCAAGTAAGAATCGTTTGCAACCATATTCTCCTGCTAATTTATTTATTATTTTATCTCTAGTTTTTTGTACTAGTTTTTCATCTTCAACAGCATATGCTGGGTATCCAATGATACTTAAAAGTGCAGCATCTGTTTCTTTAGAATCAGACTCTCTAGGAAGAAGACTTTTAAGAGTTGAACGTGATCGAGCTATGTCATTTGCAACTACGTGTATAACACCTTCTTGTGATTTAGTATCTGTAAAAAGATTAAACCCACTCATAGCTTCTAATGCAGCTTTTGCCATACCAACAGAACTACAGTTTATTTCAGCTGTTCCATGGTTGATTTTATTTCCTCTTTCCCAAATTCCATAATCAGGAGTAGAGTAGGTTCTGCTTATATAGTGTACAAGATTCTGTACAAAATCTACCTCATCCATAGTATAAATCAAAGAAAGGCCAGATGCTGTCATTTGTGCAATCATAAGAACAAAAAGAGAAGTTGCATCTAGTTGCAAATGTCCCCACTCATCATCTCCCACAACTGCTAGTCCTGTATCTGTTGCATATTTTGCATGTAAAGCATCAAGGGGATTGTGACTTAGTTTATAAGCTTCTACTTTATTAGATTGTCTCATCATAGCTATTAAAAGTCCACGCATTAACTTAACTACACTTTGTTTTAATATATGTGCTCGATAATGTTCAGGGGCATGTTTTTTATATGCTAAAGAAAGTCCCCAAACACTAAGTATGCTGTAAACATTATCTCTAACCCAAGCATCTGTATAATCCCCATGGGCATTTATTGCTGTGCTTGCTGGAAGTAAGCCAGTAATTGCATCTTGTCTTGATAGTATTATTTTATTGATTGAATTAAAATTTTTATCAAGTAAAATATTTATATTTTCATTATTCATCTATTGTATCCTTTTGCAGATTTTTTTCAAATAGATACATTTTTTCATAATATTCATCTGCCATTCGATTTGAATCAAATGTTGGAATAATATCACTAATTGAACATTTCATAATTTTTAGCCAATTTTTTGGATTATCATAATAAGTTGGGATTATGGTATTTTCTAAAATATCCATCATATTTTTATTATCCTGAACATCTTGTTCTTCTATAGGTACATTATGATCTATTTGTGGAATTGTGAAAGCATTTATGCCATCTTTTGCGAATTCTGGATGCCAACCATCATTTGTAGAAAAATGTATGCTTCCATTCATAGCAGCTGTCATGCCACTTGTACCGCTGGCTTCTCTTGATACTCTAGGTGTATTAATCCAAATATCTGCGCCACATTTTAGTGCTTTTGAAAGATCTAGTTCATATCCAATTAAAACTGCCATATTTTTTATAGAATGACTAGTATTAATTAAATCATTAAATATATTCATAGCTTTTATATCAAAAGGATAAGGTTTCCCTGCCCAAATTATTTGTACTGGTTTTTTTTCA
>CBFHMY010000102.1:0-5984 GCA_965657055.1 uncultured Aliarcobacter sp.
AAAGAAAAGGGTTCACCTTTTGTAGAAATAATTAAAACACCAAAATAGCATATGATTCCAGCAAGTATATCTTTGATAGTTAATTTCTGCTTTAAAAATATAACAGATAAAAACGCCAACATTAAAGCCCATGTATAATTTATAGCCTGCGCTTCTTGAGCTGGTAATAAATCATAAGCTTTAAACAAAACTAAATAGTATAGAAATGGATTTATTAAACCTAAGGTAAAAACTAATTTATAGTTATTTATTATATGAATTTTCACATCATTAATTTTCTTTTGATAAAAAATTATAAACCATAAAACTATAGTAGAAAAAATTGAAGCATATAAAACTAATTCAGATGGTGTAAGATATTGTAAAGAAACCTTAAAAGCAGTAGCAACGGTAGACCATAAAAATATGGCGATTAATGCATATTTATATGCTTGTTTTTGATTATTGATAATTAAGCCTTAAAAAATTTATCTAATTGTAGTAAATAAAGTTTAATTAAAATTTAATTTTTTGTTTTAATAATTTATATATATAAGTAATTTTTTTCTTAAATTTACTTCTTGTTGAAAAGATATTTTCTTTTATAGAGTTTTTTAAATTAGATGCTTTTTCTTTTATCATAATATAAGTTGATGAGTTTTTAATTTTTTCTATCAGTAAAAGCAATTTAATATAAAGAAAATTAAACCATTTAAACTCTAATAGTTTAGATTTTGTTATATTGAAAAACCAAAAAATAAAAGCAGCAACAGGGATTTTTAATATATAAATGAAAACTGCAGAAAAGATATGTCCTGAAATAAATAAGACTCCAGCATAAATACCAATAAGTTCAACAATAACAAATATACTAACAAAAAATATTAAAATAAAATATGAATTTAGTGATAAAATTTTAGGAGTAATCTCTTTTAATAAAACGAGATTTGATATAAGTTTTATTATTGGTTTAGCAAGTTTTTCCCAAACTAATTCTTCAAATATTATATAAATAAATACTAAAAAGATTAAAAATATATTTAGTATTTTTTTATACATGACTTATAAAACTTTTGCTTTTTTTGCTTTTTTATAGTACCAAATACCTAAAACAGATAATAATACTAAAATAACAATAATAATATAATGTAAATATTCTTTAATTAAAACTTCGTTATCACCTAAAAAATATCCTAATAAAGTAAGAATAATTACCCAAAGTCCAGCACCTAAACTTGTATATATACAAAATACAAATAGATTCATTCTAGCAAGTCCTGCAGGAAATGATATATATTGTCTAACAGCAGGGATTAATCTTCCTGAGAATGTTGAGATATGGCCATGTGATTTAAAAAACTCTTCCATTTTAACAATAGTTGTTTCATTTATAAAGAAATATTTACCATATTTGATTAAAAATTTTCTACCAAATTTAATTGCTAAATAATAGTTAAATAAAGCACCTGCAAGAGAACCAAATATTCCCACTACAATTGCTATGTACATATTCATTTCACCTTTATAGGCTAAATAACCAGCGGGAATCATAACAACTTCAGAAGGAAAAGGAAAAAATGAACTTTCCAGAAACATCATTAAAAATATACCTATATAGCCTAAACTTCCTACAGTTTCAACTATAAAATTAACAATACTAGCAAGCAAGGGAATCCTTTAGATTAATTTTTTCCATTTTGAAATTGAATTATTAATAAGCTCAAATATTATATCATTTGTTGGTTCAACTTCATCAAAATAATCAGAAACTATTTTTAAAACATAAAAGTCTTTTATATTTTCTTTACAAATTTGAGAAAAGAATTGTGCTTGCTTATCAACAAGTAAGGTTTCTAAGTTTTCATCTGTTTCAAGTGGTTTTTCAATAGTAGTAATATTAGCAAAATTTAGTCCGCCAATAAATCTATTAGTACAAAAAAGTGTCCCAAGAGCAATTGAACCATCACTACATGATGCAATACTTAAATCAAATGCTTTTGAAATTGAATAGTTTTTAAAAATATAATCTAAGGACTTAACTATTAAATCTTTACTTACTCCAGATATTATAAGTAAGATATCATCATTAGAATATATTTTATTTTCGTAAGAGTTTTCTAATTCTTTCAAATTAAAAAATTTAATAATCGGAGTTGCTTCGATTATTGAGGTTGTGTGAATTAAGATCTTTGACATAAAATCAAAACTAAGGCCTAAGCCTAAGTTTTACTTTCTTTTAAGTTCTTTAATTCTTGCAGCTTTACCTTTTAATCCTCTTAAGAAGTTTAATTTAGCTCTTCTTACTCTACCTTTTCTGATTACTTCAAAAGATTTTAAAGATTCAGAATATAATGGGAAAATTCTTTCTACACCGATTGAGTTTGCACCAATTTTTCTAACTGTAAAAGTTGAATCTACACCGTTTCCACTTCTACCAATAACAATACCTTCGAAAGTTTGAACTCTTTTTTTCTCACCTTCTTTAATTTCAACACCAAGTCTTACAGTATCTCCTGCTCTAAATTGAGGGATCTCTTTTGACTCTATTTGAGCTGCTTCAAAACTAGCTATATATCTATTTTTCATCGTTTTTCCTTATTCGGTCTATAATATTTTGTCTTACAATTGGACATCTGGAATTTTAAGTCGGAAATTTTACTATGATTTCCCTTTAAGAATTCTTTAACAACACTTAATTTTTGAAAAATTTCAGGTTTGGTAAAAGATGGTGCTTCTAAAAGGTTGTTCTCATAGCTTTCAACATCCAAAGAATCGGCGTTTCCTAGAACTTTTTCAACATTTCTTGAAATAGCATCTGCCATCACAAGAGAGGGTAATTCACCCCCTGTTAAAATAAATTCTCCTATAGAAAACACCTCATTTGCATATTTTTCTATAACTCTTTCATCAATTCCTTCATATCTTCCACTTACAAATACTATATTTTTTTTCTTTGCTAATCGCTTTGCATCATTTTGTCTAAATGGTTTAGCAGCAGCTAATGGAAAAATAATATATGCATTTTCATCTTTGCTCTTTATTTCATCTAAGCAATCAAACAATGGCTGACAAGTAAGAAGCATTCCTGCTCCTCCACCTACCATTTGATCATCAACTTTTTTATGTTTATTAGTTGTAAAATCCCTTGGATTATAAAACTCATAAGATATAAAATTTGACTCGACTGCTCTTTTTAATATAGAGTCATGAAAATATGGCTCAATCAAATTTGGGAAAAGTGTTACAAAAGTAAATTTCAAACTAAAATTCACATACCTTATATAATAAAGTATGTTCTCCTTTTTTCTTCGAATGATACCATATTTATTTTTATTTGCAATTAAGCATAATATATTTAGTTTACAAATCAATTATAAAAATACAAATTATAACAAGTTCTACTTTTAATATAAAAATTGTTTTTGATAAGTATCTTATAAGTATTTTAATTATGATAAAACATATTTTAGATAAGATGCAAAAAACAAAAATAAGAAAAGAAAACATGATTACATTAAATGATATAAAAGAAGCAAAAAAAAGATTAGCAGGGACTGTACTAAATACTCCTTTGGTTAAAGCTCCTATTTTAAGTAAAGATTTAAATTCTGAAATATATTTAAAAGAGGATAACTTACAATTAACTGGAAGTTTTAAAATCAGAGGTGCTTTTAATAAATTAGCAATGATGGATGACAAAAGAAGAAAAAATGGAGTTGTAGCTGCAAGTGCTGGAAATCATGCACAAGGCTTAGCATACGCTGCACAATATTTTGACTGTGAAGCAACAATTTTTATGCCTGAAGCTACACCTTTAACAAAAGTAAGCGGTGTTAAGTCATATGGAGCAAATGTTGTATTAGTTGGGGAAAACTTTGATGAAGCATATGCAACTGCTACAAAATTTGCCATTGATAATGATAAAGAGTTTATTCATCCATTTGCAGATGATGCTGTAATTGCAGGTCAAGGAACAATTGCCTTAGAAATTTTAGAAAAGATTGAAGATATTGAACATATTATTGTTCCAATTGGTGGAGGTGGATTAATCTCAGGAATTGCCATTGCAGCAAAAACGCTTAATCCAAATATTAAAATAACAGGTGTTGTGGCAACGGGTGCTAGAGGTATGAAAGAATCTTTTGAAGCTAGAATGCCAATTGATTCAGCCTCTGTTAAAACAATTGCAGATGGAATTGCTGTTCGGGATGTAACACCTAAACTACTTGATATTATTTTAGAATATGTTGATAATATAGTAGAAGTAACCGATAATGAAATTGCAAATGCAATTTTATTTTTACTTGAAAAACATAAACTTGTAGTTGAAGGAGCAGGAGCAGTTGCAACTGCTGCAATAATGCATAAAAAAGTTGATGTTGAAAATGAAAAAGTATGTTCTATAGTTTGTGGTGGAAATATAGATGTAACTATGTTATCACTTATCATTGACAAAGGATTAGTTAAATCTTTTAGAAAAATGAATCTAATCGTAACACTTATGGATAAACCTGGTGCATTAATGCGATTAACTGATGTTTTCACTCAAAGTTCAGCAAATATAGTTCAAATAGATTATGATAGAAACTCTGTAAAGCTTGAATTTGGTGAAGCACATGTAACAATTGCCCTTGAAACAAAAGGGGAAGAACATCAAAAACTAATAAGAGAAAATTTGAAACAAAGTGGATATAGATTCAAACAAATTTAACTTAATTTAATATCTTTAGAAAGTTTTTAGAAAACAAATATTATAATGCATGCATAATTTAGTATGTAGAAACAAAAAATAAAGGAAGAAAATGGAAGGAAGACTGTTTACATTCTTAGGAACTATCGGTGGACATGGACAAGAGTGGATAATTCTATCTCACTATGTTTTAGTTATTGGAATTATTTTCTTAATAGCAAGAGCAGCAACTAAAAAATTACAATTAGTTCCAACAGGAGCACAAAATGTAATGGAAACATTTGTTGGTGGTATCATTACAATGGGTGCTGATACTATGGGTGAAAAAAATGCTAGAGTTTATATGCCGTTAATCGCGTCATTAGCTATAGTTATTTTCGTTAGTAATATGATCGGAGTAATTCCTGGTTTTGAAGCTCCAACTAGTAATATCAATTTTACTTTATCTTTAGCATTAATAGTATTTGTTTATTATAATTATGTTGGTATTCAAAAAAATGGTTTTGTAAACTATTTCAAACACTTTATGGGACCAATGCCAATTCTTGCTCCTTTAATGTTCCCAATTGAAATAATTTCTCATATATCAAGAATTATTTCATTATCATTCAGACTTTTCGGTTCAATTAGAGGGGATGATATGTTCCTTATGGTACTTTTAATGTTAGTGCCTTGGTTATTACCTCTTCCTGGATTTTTCTTATTAACTGCGTTTGGTTTCTTACAAGCGTTTATTTTCAGTATATTAACTTATGTTTATATCGCTGGATCAGTTATGATGGAACACGAAGAACACTAAGAACTCTAAAGAATTCTTACAAAAAACAAAAGGGAAATAAGTTTTACTTATTTCCCTTTTTTATTGTCAATTGACTTAGGAAAATAAAATCATATGAATTACAATTTAAAATACTATTTAATCACTGATCCAAAATACTATACAAATGATATAGTCTTATTTGAGAAAAATCTAAGACTTACTTTAGAAAATAAAAAAGTAGATATTGCATGTTTTAGAGATAAGCAGTCTGATAACTATGAAGAGTTAGCAAAAGTATTTATAAAAACCTGTAAAGATTTTAAAATAAAAGAGATTTTATTAAATACCCATTATGAACTAGCTTTTAATTTAAATGCTACAGGTGTTCATTTAAACTCAACACAATTTGATAAAATTCAAGTTGCAAAAGATTTAAATTTAAATGTAATTATCTCTTGTCATAGTTTTGAAGATATAGAAAAAGCAAAAAGCTTAAAGTGTAATACGGTGACATTTTCTCCAATATTCCCTACGCCAAATAAAGGTGAACCAAAG
>CBFHMY010000103.1:0-5835 GCA_965657055.1 uncultured Aliarcobacter sp.
ATAATTTCAAATATAATTGCATGTATAAAACGCTCTTTAAAACTCATTTCTTTCTTATCCTTTAAATATAGATACACAGTATCTTTCGTGGAAAGATAATATAATCTTACTTAATTATACCTTTCTAGGAAAGATAAAATATAAAGTGAATTATGATATGATTTTATTATGAATATAAAACAATTTGAATCAAATCTAGAACATGTAAAAAAACTAACTCCGCAAGTATTTAAAGAAACTATGCAGTTATCAATTCCTTTTTTTTTACTCCATAAAAAGATATATGAAAAGGGAGAAAATTTAATCTCAAGAGAGTTTCATATTAACCAAAGTGAACTGGATGTATTGGCTGCTTTATACTATGAAGGTGGTGATGATTTTACAATGACTCCAACAAACTTATATGATGTTATGCTATTTTCATCAGGTGGAATGACTAAACTTTTGAAAAAACTTGAGAATAAAAATTTTATAAGAAGATTAGAAAATAAAATAGATAAGAGAAGCAGTCTGGTTCAAATAACAGATGTAGGAATAGAAATAACCATAAAAGCTCTAAAAGATATAGTATCTTTTGAAGATGAATATTTTTCTAAGTTAGATAAAAATGAACAAGATATTTTTAAAAAACTTATTTATAAGATGTTAGATTAAAAAATAAATAAGTATCTAAAATAGGACTTAAAAAAGAAAACAAAGATTATTCCTTTCAATGTTTTCACAATTAAACTTTAATTAATAATTAACTATAAACGTAAACTTGTTTTCTAGTTTTCATATAAAATTCTATTGTATGAAATTCAAATTTTGTAACAGAATTTAATGGTATAAATATAATTAAGATAATACAATTAAAGAAAAGTGTATCAGGAAATATAATGTCTCGAATACATCCTAAACTTATAAAAAGTTTAGTTGAACAAACACCAAGAGCAATGATAGCTATGTTAATAGTTTCTTCAGCCTATTTTTGGATATTTAGTAAATTTGTTCCTTTTATGATTTTACTAGTTTGGTTTATCTTTCAAATTTTATTAGCTATATATCGTTTTTATAATGCAAAAATGTTTACAAAATATTTAGAAGAAGAAAATGAAGTAAAAATAAAAAGAAATGAAATTCACTTTATTATTTCTAATATATTTCAAGCATTTATGTGGACAATCTCTTCCGTTTTATCCATTATATATGCACCTGAATCATTTGAATTAGTTAGTTTTATTATGATTATAGGAATTATAACAGCTGCTGTTTTATCTATGTCCTCACTATATAAAGCATATTTAATTTTCTTCTTTTCAATGATCATTCCCCAAATTATTATTATGCTTTATTATGGAAAAGATCAGCATATTGGTTTATTTATCTTAACAATTATTTATATCCCAGCTACTATTTTACTTTCAAGGGCTTTTTATAATAGTCGTTTAGATAGTATAAAAGTTAATGATGAATTAGAAAAAAGTGTTAAAGCATTTCATCAATTATCAATTATTGATAATTTAACTAATGTATATAATCGGCGTTATTTTTTCGATATGTCAAAAAATTTGATTTCTCTAGCTATTAGAGAACATGAAAGAGTTTCTCTCATAATGCTTGATATAGATTATTTCAAAAAAATAAATGATACATATGGACATCAAACTGGCGATTTTATCTTAAAAGCATTAGTAAAAGAAATAAAAAGTATTTTGAGAGAAAGTGATATCTTCGCTCGTATTGGAGGTGAAGAGTTTACTATTTTATTAAGCGATACTTCTATTGATGGGGCAAGTGTTATTGCAGAAAAGATACGATTAACTATAGAGAAAAAAACTTTTGTGTTTAATACTACTTCAATAAATATAACAGTTAGTATAGGAATATCTGAACTAAATAAAGAAAATACTTCTATTGAAGATTTATACAAAGAGTCAGATAAAAAACTTTATGAAGCAAAAAGAAATGGAAGAAATAAAGTAGTTAAATAGCTATCCTCAAATCCTATCAAAAATCATTAGGATATTTTGGAATTTGGGAAGATGTAAAGCCTTGAAATATAAGCTTTAGAATAACTTTAGATAACACACTTCTTATCAAGTATCTACAATTAAAAAAATTGTTAATTAAATCCTTTATTTTTAGTTCTTTTATTATATTATAACACACATGAACAACAATTTTATAGCCAAAATACAAAACTTAAACCTTGATTTTAAAGGTAAAAAACTATTTAATAATCTAAATTTTAATATCCTAGAAAATAAAAGTACCGCCCTACTTGGAAGTTCAGGAGTTGGAAAATCAACCTTACTTAGATGTATTGCTGATTTAGAAAATCAGAATATCACAAGTGGAAATATCCTATTAAAAGAAGGTGTCAGTATAGCTTGGCTTAGTCAAGAAAACTCACTATATCCTTGGCTTAGTATTTTAGATAATGTTCAACTATATCATCATCTAAAAGGAAGTAAGACAAAGCAAACTTTACAAAAAGCAAAAGAGCTTTTGAGCCAAGTAAATATGTCTGAACACTGTGATAAAAAAACATATGAACTTTCAGGTGGACAAAAACAAAGAGTTGCCTTAGCAAGAACACTTATGCAAGATGCAAATCTTATTTTGATGGATGAGCCTTTTGCAGCATTAGATGCGATTACAAAAATTCAACTACAAGATTTAACTTGCCAATTATTAAAAGATAAGACTGTAGTTCTTGTAACACATGATCCACAAGAAGCTATAAAACTAGCAAATCATATTTATATTTTAAAAAATCAGCCAGTGATTTTAGAAGAAGTTGCTTCCTTACAAGGGACTTTACCTCATCAACTATCAAATGAAAAACTATGGAATTTACAAGAAGAGTTAATATCAAAACTTCAAGGAACTAGTATATGAATAGACTTCTAAAAGTATTACTTCCTATTACATTTTTATTAATTTTATGGCAAAGCATTATTATGGTTTTTGATTTACCCCACTATATACTTCCACAGCCAAAAGATGTATTTTTTCAACTAATAAATCAATATAGCTTACTTTGGGAACATACACAAACTACACTTTTAGAGATAATTATAGGGATAATTCTTGGTACTATTTTTGGTCTAGGTTCTGCTTTTGCTTTACTTTATTTTAAAAAAATTGAAAAATATTTACTTCCAATACTTGTAATTTCTCAAGCAATTCCTGTATTTGCAATAGCACCTCTTTTGGTTTTATGGTTTGGTTATGGCATGGCTTCAAAAATAGTTATGACAGTAATTATCATTTATTTCCCAATTACCACTGCATGTTATGATGGACTTAAAAACACACCAAAACAGTGGCTTCAACTTGCACATACATATAAATTAACACCTCTTCAGACTCTATTTAAAGTAAGATTTAAAGCAAGCTTGCCTTCCTTAGCTTCTGGACTTAAAATAGCAGTTTGCATTGCACCCATTGGAGCAGTTATAGGTGAATGGGTTGGCTCTTCAAAAGGACTTGGTTATCTTATGTTACACGCAAATGCAAGAATGCAAATTGATTTGATGTTTTCTGCCCTTTTTATACTAATAGTTCTTACTTTAAGTATCTATTTTTTAACAGATTATTTGACAAAGAAGTTTATACCTTGGGCTTCTCATTTACATTAAATTGACTTAAATTCTTTTTTCAGATAAGATTTATTTTTTTAATACATAGGGAGCTTATATATAGGCTGAGAGGGAGTTTTGAACTTCGACCTTTGAACCTGATCTAGGTAATTCTAGCGTAGGGATTTGTTTTTAACAAATGTATTTTTATACTTCAAATTTTATCTATCTTTATTTTAAGATAAACTCTTCTCCTCTTATATTTATAAGTTAAAAGGAGAATAATGACTATTACACAAGAACTTATCAAAAATTCAAAGCCTCATTGGGATAACTATATTAAACACGAATTTGTTCAACAGCTAGCTAATGGAACATTAAAACTTGAAAATTTTCAACATTATTTAATGCAAGATTATATTTATCTATTTCATTATTCAAGGGCTTTTGCACTTGCTATGTATAAAAGTGATAATTTTGAACAAATGAATTTTTCAAGACAAGCTTTAAATTCCATATTAGATGAAATACAACTACATATAAATTATTGCAAAGAGTTTGGTATAGATGAAAAATCAATCTATGAACAAAAAGAATCACCTGCTTGTGTAGCATATACTAGATATGTGCTTGATTGTGGACTAAGTGGAGATTTAGCTCAACTTTATGCAGCTGTAATCCCTTGCTTTCTTGGTTATGCAAAAGTAGCTGATTATATCACTCTTAATAACTTAAGTACAGCAAACAACCCATATCAATCTTGGATAGATATGTATTCTTCAAAAGAGTATCAAGAAGCAGCAGAGCAAGCAACAGAGTTTTTTGAAGGGCTATGCAAAGACTTATCAAAAAAACAAATGGAAAAAATACAAGATATTTTCACAACAGCTACTCGTATGGAAATATCATTTTGGCAAATGGGTTTAGACCTATCATAAAAAACAAATAAAAAAGGAAAATGATGAAAAAAATAATATCAAAAATATCACTTAGCTTAATGCTTTTAAGCTCAACTGCTTTTGCAGATAAAGAGAAAGTAAGTTTACTTTTAGACTGGTTTGTAAATCCAGACCATGCAGCAATTATAATTGCACAACAAAAAGGTTTCTTTGAAAAAAACAATCTTGAAGTAGAGATTCTAGAACCAGCAGATCCTACAATGCCACCAAAACTAGTAGCTGCAAAAAAAGCTGATTTGGCAGTTGATTATCAACCACAACTTCAAATGCAAGTATCTGAAGGTTTACCACTAGTAAGAATTGCAACTCTTGTAAACTCTCCGCTTAATAGCTTAGTAGTTTTACAAAATAGTGGTATAAATAAAATAGAAGATTTAAAAGGTAAAAAAATAGGATATTCTGTAAGTGGTTTTGAAACAGCATTGTTAGACTCTATGTTAAAATCTGCAAATTTATCTGAAAAAGATGTTGAACTTATAAATGTAAACTTTTCATTATCACCTTCTTTGATGAGCAAACAAGTTGATGCAGTAATAGGTGCTTTTAGAAACTTCGAATTAAATCAATTAAAATTAGAAAAACAAACTGGACTTGCATTTTTACCTGAAAACTATGGAGTTCCAAAATACGATGAACTTATAGTTGTGGCAAATAAAGATAATGCGTCTTCTGAAAAATATAAAAACTTCGTGAAATCTTTACAAGAAGCTACAAATTACTTAAAAGAAAACCCTGAAAAATCTTGGGAAGCATTTATTAGCTATAAACCAAAAGAGTTAGATAATGAATTAAATCGTCTTGCATGGGCTGATACGATGCCATATTTAGCAGCTAATCCTGCCACTTTTGACAAAGTTGTATATGAACAAATGGCTGATTTTATGAAACAAAACAAACTTATCAAAACTTTACCAAATTTAGATGAATATACTAAAAACATATTAAAATAAAGCGAAGAAATGCAATCAAATAATCTAGAAAAGTTAAGAGAGCAAAGTCCATTAATACATAATATTACAAACATAGTTGTAGCTAATTATGTAGCAAATGGATTATTAAGTATTGGGGCATCTCCAATTATGTCAAGTGCTATTGAAGAAATGGATGAGTTGCCAGCTATTTGCCAAGCTTTAGTTATAAATATAGGAACACTAACCAAGAGCCAAGTAAAAGCAATGATTAAAGCTGGAATTAGTGCTAATAAAAATAAAACCCCAGTAGTTCTAGATCCTGTTGGTGTTGGTGCTACAACCTTTAGACAAGACACAGTAAAAACTCTTTTAAATGAAATAAAGTTTGATTTAATTAGA
>CBFHMY010000104.1:0-5802 GCA_965657055.1 uncultured Aliarcobacter sp.
ATTTCATTTTCATGCTTTTTTTGATTCATATGAATATTTACACTAAAATCTTTTCCAAGAAGCATTAATATAGCAACTATAATAAGTATAGCTCCTAGAGAAACAGCCACATATTTCATATAACTTTTTATTAGTTCAGCTGCTAAGACAATAAAACCACTTGCAATTGCGTATATAACTAAAATACCCAATATTGAGAAAAATGCTAATTTCAAACCTCTTAATAAAAGATGAATTTTACTTTGATTTGACACATTATTTCTAGAGATAAAAAATACCCCTTGAAGAAATGAAAAGTATATAAAACTATTCATTACTTAGTGTGTCATCTAACAACTTAGTATAATCTTCTAATGTAAGATGCCCTCTTTCTTTAAATGTAATCTCACCTTTTGAGTTAACCATGATTGTTGTAGCTTGACCAGTTACACCAAAATCAACCATAATCTTTGGATTACCAGCAACTGATGGATAAACTAAACCATGATCTTTTGCTAATTTTGTTAATACAGCATCAGTGTCTGTTGGGTCAATACTAATAGAGATAAAATTTACTCTGTCTTTATATGTTTTATAAACGCTATTGATTGATGGCCAATTTTTAGCACAAGTTGGACACCAAGAAGCTGTAAAATATACTAATGTTGGTTTTTTTGTAGCTAAATATCCATCTAAACTAACTTTTTCACCTGTAATTGTAGTAGCTGAAAATTGGGGAGCCATTGCAGGTGCTGCAAACATAGTTCCTATAAATAATGCTAAACCTAATATAATTTTTTTCATAATATTCCTTTAAATTTGTTAAGATAAAAGAAGTATAGGCAATAATAAAAAATTTGTATGTGACGAATATCACTTAAGATTTAGAAATTTGAGAATTTTGAAATAAGTTTTATTTGATTAGTTTTTACACTAATCAAATATTTTTTTATAAACATGACAATATGGAGTTTTGCCTGTTCTTTCATAATAATCTTGATGAAACTTTTCAGCTGCATAAAAAGGACTACTTGGCTTTAAAGTTGTAGCAACTGCATAACCTTTTGCTTTTAAAATCTCTATAAGCTTTTCTGTTGTTTTCTTTTCTTCTTCATTGTCATAAAATACTACAGAAAGATATTGACTTCCAATATCTGGACCTTGACCATTTTTTTGTGTTGAATCATGTATTTCAAAAAATAGTTTTGCTAAACTTTCATATGATATTTCAGCAGGATTATAAACAACTTCTACAGTTTCAACATGACCTGTATCACCCCTTACAACAGCTCGATAAGAAGGATTTTCAACATGTCCACCCATAAATCCACTAATTACATCTTTAACACCTTTTTGCTTTTCAAATAAATGTTCAACTCCCCAAAAACAACCACCTGCAAAGTGAGCTTTTTTAGTATTTGTATAATCAATATTTTTAGTTATTGGTGCAGCTACATCTTTACTAAAACCACTTGTTATAAAGGTAAATACTCCAAGAGCAATAGTTAATATATATTTATTCATCTTATTCCTTTTTTTATTTTATTGTACTGATATTTTGTGTATGAGTTGTTTATTATTTTTTAAATAAATCTATATTTTGTGACTATTTTCTTCATTTATATGTTATATTCCGTATTGAAAAGTAAAACAAAAACTAAGATATTATCTTAGATGAAATAAAGGCCCTAAAATGAAAAGAAAAACAAACAGAAAAAAAGAACACGCAGTTAAAATTATAAGTGATGAAAAACTAAAAAATCCAGCTGAGATTAAAGAAATAATAGAAAAGAAAAGATTTGCTGGTTATTACAAAACAAAAGTACGATTTGTCAACTAAATTTATAAATATAATTTTAAAAAAGGGAAGTTAATTAGCTTCCTCTTTACTAAAATTTTTTAAGAGATCTCCATGTTCCTGCATTATGAACATTTTCAAATCCTTTTGCAAGTAAAGTACGCTTTGCTATTGCACTTCTACTTCCACTTGCACAACAGAGAATTATAGGTTTTTTTTTATCTATCTTGTTCATTTTATTATCAAGTGTATTTAATGGGATATTAATACTTCCATCTTTATGAGCAGAATTAAATTCTTCTACTGTTCTAACATCAATAATTTGTCCACCTTCCTTAAGTAAAGTTGGAACAAGCTTTAATACCTTGTGTTGTGTATACTTTTTATAAGCTATAAAAGCTGCTAATGCGATAAACGCATAAATAATATTGTCATTCATAAATTTTTCCTTTTATAATTCATCTTTATAAACTATAGAGTTATACTCTTCTGAATAAATAAGCTCTCCAGAGTTTAACTGTTCAACATATTCTTCAAACCATAAAGAAAAACTTTTAGATACGATTTCTCTTTGGGCTAACTCGTACCATAAAGTAATAACCTGACCTTTTGTTCCACTTGATGTTGGGCTTAAATCAAGACAATAATGATCTCCACAACCATCGCTTGTAAATGGAATCCAGTTTACATTCCACCAGTCACTTTTTACTCCATCGTCAGGAGTTGATACTTTTCCTTGAAGTTTAGTTTCTAATAAATTTCTCCAAATATTGAACTCTTCAATAATACGTTTCGTTGATAAAAATTCTTGAGAATCAAAAAGCCAAGCAGCCTCGCCTTTTTGACCATTATGTATTTTTAATACACTTATGAAATCATCAGGTAAATTAACACCTAAAATACCTGTAAGTTCTTCTATTTCATCATTTGTTGCAGGAGGATTTAAATCTAATAAACCATCACTATAGTTGTGAGCAAGCCATTGTTTAAACTTGTCAAATTCTTTTTTCATTTAAATCCTTTAAATATTCTTCGTATTCTAATGAAATTTGACTTATATCCTTTAACTTTAATTATCTGTCTTATTCCAAAAATTGCATAAGAAGGTTCAATTGTATTAAAATAGTTTATCTTTATATAAATAAATATTATAAATATATTTTTTATTTATATCTAATTTTATGTCTATTATTTTCATAAAATCACCAATTTAAAAGATTTTAAATAAAATATACATAAGCTATAATAATAATTAAATTTACTTTTTTTGATATAAGTCAAGGGCATAACAATAAGGACTAGATACAATTGCAAAAAGAAGGAATTAAAATGAAAACAATTATCGTTATAATTATATTTTTATCAGGAATAAATCTTTTTGCAGATGTAGAAAATGGAAAAAAGCTTCACCTTTCAAACTGTGCTATTTGTCATACTACAAATGGAGGAATGGCCTTTGGAAAAGATTTTAATATAGTTTCTTATACAAGAAAAAAAGAAGATATAAAAGCATATATGAAAGATCCCTATGAAAATTTTAAAAGATTCGGATACAGCGCAAATGCAATGCCAACACTACCTTTAAAAGAACATGAAATTGAGGATATTGCAGATTATATAGACTCTTTACAAGCTTTTAAAGAATGGATGAAAAAGTAATTTCTACTATTGAATTTCAGGGACAGTATATTTAATTATACTTATCGTCTTTTATTTTAAGTCCCTGTTTTTGTAATCTATTTTTATAATAAGATGTCTATTCACCTTATTTAAGATGAACTATTCCTTAGGTTTTTCATCAGTAGATTTAGAAGTTTCTTCTTCGATTTTATTATTATTTAGAGCTTCTTTTTTCTTTAATTTTTCTTGTTTTTTTTTCTCTTTTTCTAACTCTCTTGCTCGTTTTTCATAATTGTAATTTATTTTAGCCATTTGTTATCCTCTTATTTTATATTTGATATATTTCCCATAGAATAATGCTATTTATTCATTGCTAAGTCAAAGAATTTATCTTTGTAGATTATTTTTTAAATGGGGGTTATGAGTTTCATTCTATCAGAATTTTTAGATTTTAACTTTAGACGTGGAAATTCAAAGGATAATTTACATAACTATTTGAATTTAATAAAATTAATTATCCCTTTTATTTCCTCTTTATTTATAAGTTTAACTTACACTACAAGTACCATCAGAACACTTTTTATCTGTTTCTTCATCCCAACTTGATAATGCTGTTCTTGATACAACACCTGCATTTGTTAGTGCTACAAAATCTGTTAATTCTATTAGCTCTTTTTTTGTAATTCCATCTTCTAATGCATCTTTAAATCTTCTGTTTGAGCAAACTGTACATCCTAAAGTTAGTGTAACTGCTAAACCAATTAAGTGTTTTTCTCTTTTTGAAAATGATAAACTCTCACTCGTTTCATTTAATGCTTTTACTGCTTTTAAATCTTGTCCTGTCATTTTATAGCCTTTTATTAAATTGTAGAATAATTATTCTATAATGTCAAGCCTATTATTATAAATATTTATTAAATCTTAAATTGGTAAATTCTGAGGATAAATTTTAAGGAGAAATCTTTTAGTTTTATTTTTTAAACTTAAATATCCTGTTCCCAAAATTAAACTTGGGAACAAGAAAATACAATTAATTTTGAACCTTAGGATTCATAGAATATGTTCCCATCCAAGAATCTTCTGCAAGGATATGACCTTCCATGGCTTTGATTACATCATTTGCATCAAATATCTCATTTAATTCTAGGCTAGCTTTATCTAAAGCATAAACTGTAAAATGATAATGATGAATAATAGAGTCATTCCAAGGAGGACATGGACCATCATAGTCAGCATAATCTCCTCCCATATCAGGATCACCTTCAAACCATTGTGTATAGTTGTTTAGACCTGCCAAACCATATGCTTTTTTACCAGGTGATTTCCCTTTAGGAGTTACTCCAGTAGAAGCTTCACCTTCAGCTAAATTTGTTATATGCGCTGGAATATTTGCTAAGACCCAGTGATAAAAATTAACTCTTGGTAAAGTAGATGGAATAATTTTCCCTTCTTGGTTAACATCATCACCAACAGAAGGTACATCTGGATCATGACAAATGATTACAAATGATTTTGTTTCCATTGGCGCATTTTCCCATGATATAGATGGACTTATATTTCCACCCAATTCAAAGTGTCCAGTTTCTGGAATTTGACCAAAAGCATATTTAGATGGTATTGGCTCGCCATTTTTCCAGCTATCAATTGATACGATTAAAGATTGTTTCATTATAATTTCCTCGTTTATATATTTTTATAGCTAATTAGATAATAGTTTTATTCTACAAAATCCAGCCTTAAATTCTTTGATAATTTAATGTTTTAAAAAGTTCCATGACACTTTACATAAGTATTAGAATTTAATTAAGTACATCATTAAAATTTGCTAGGGAAACAACCTCTCCTGCAAGCATTCTATCAATATGAATATCACCAATTCGAACTCTTACAAGTCTTAAGGTGGCAAATCCAACAGCAGCGGTCATTTTTCTTATCTGACGATTTTTCCCTTCACAAATTGTAATTGAAATCCAGCTAGTAGGTCCATGTCTTGCATCACGAATTTTAAAACCACGTGCAGGAAGTTCAGGCTCATTTTTAAGCACAAATGCTTTACAAGGAAGTGTTAAATACTTAGTTCCATTAAGACTAATCTCAACACCATTTTGCAGCTTTAATATTGCCTCTTTTGTAATCTCTCCATCAACTTGCACGTAATACTCTTTTTCTATACCTTTATCCCTTACTTGAAAGCTTTTCATACCATCAGTTGTGAGTAACAATAATCCTTCAGAGTCGTGATCAAGTCTGCCAATAGCCATAGTATTATCAGGGAAGGGAAATAACTCACCTAATACTTTTTTCTTTTTTCGTGTTTCTGGTACAAACTGGCTTAAAAAACCATATGGCTTAAATATTTTAAAGTGTTGATGATTTTGTTCTAAAACAGAAAGTTCTATTAGATT
>CBFHMY010000105.1:0-5661 GCA_965657055.1 uncultured Aliarcobacter sp.
ACAATCTTCATATTTATCAAATTGTTCTTCATAATTGATATTTAAAGTATGATTACAATTTTCACATCTTAGTTCTTTTAAAAATCCATGAACATGGATTAAATCATTACATCCAGCTTTTTCAAACATATCATCAATATTTTGAGTAATGATAGCTATTTCATTTGGATATTTATTTTTTAATTTTGCTACTATTTTATGGGCATGATTTGGTTCTTTATCTTTTAAGTTGGTTCTTAACATATCATAAAATTTAATAGTCATATCTCTATTTGTATCTAAACAACCTTTCATACAAACATCTTCTATTTTATGATTTTCCCAAAGACCATCATTATCTCTAAAAGTTGAAATTCCTGATTCTGCGCTAATACCTGCACCACTGAATATTATTACTTTTGCCATGTTTTTTCCTAGTTTAAAATAAATTTTATTTTTTGTTCAACAGCTTATTATAATCATATTATAAATGATGTAAATAAGTTATTTAATGATCTCATTTTAAGTTTAGAAATGATTCTTTTTATTGAATGGATGGATGATTTTTTGTAACTTGGGTTATTTCAAAATTAAATTAAATAATAAGCTAATTTTTGAGAAAAATATTCAATATTATAAGTTACTAATATTTAAATAATTTATAATATAACCAACTAAGAATATATTAAATTATTCTTATAATAACACAAGAGTATTTCATCCAGGAGTTAGTATGCTATAAAAGCTAAGAAATGTTTCTCTTTTCAAAAATGTATGTGATGAAACCCTAAAAAAAATAGCTAAATATACTTCATATTTAAAACTATCAAAAGACAATATTCTTTTTTATGAAGGAGAAGTTTCTAATTGTTTATTTCTACTTACAAAAGGTATAGTAAAGTTCTATAAAACTTCATCAAATAACAAAGAAATCATCATAAAATATCATTATAGTAATGAATTCATAGCAGAAGAAGTTGCTAATTTTGAAAATATTCCATATCCTGCAATAGGAAAAGCTTTTACAGAAATAGAAGCACTGAAAATTGATTTTAAGAATTTAAAACATCTTCTTTATTCTGATTCTAACTTAGCCTTTATTGTACAATCTTCACTTATTAGGAAAATAAGAACTCTTGAAAATATCATTCAATTAGATGTAGTTCTTACTTCTGAAGAAAGAATTGCAAAATATTTATGTGACAATACAAAAGAATTTTTTAATACAAAAAGATTAATTATTGCAGAAATTTTAAATATCACACCTGAAACATTATCAAGAAGGTTAAAATTATTTGAAAATGATGGATTGATTGATTATAAAAATAAAACAATAGATAGAGAAAAACTACAAAGTCTTTTTTTATAATCTAGAGAATAATTCTCTAGAAATAAGATAAATCAATCAAATAGCCTATTGGTTCCAAAGTTTTATTTAAATTACTAAAAAAAATCAAACAAAAGTAGAATCTTTTGAAATAGTAGAAACTACTTTTTTATTCTCAATTTTAAGTATCTTATCACATAAGGGAAGCATGGCTTCATCGTGTGTTACCATAATAACAGCTACATTTTGTTCTATTGCTATTTTTTTAAGCATTTTAACTACGCTAATAGAACGTTCATTATCAAGTGCAGCAGTTGGTTCATCTGCTAATATTATTTTAGGTTTATTTGCCAAGGCACGAGCAATTGCAACTCTTTGATTTTGACCACCTGATAACTGCGAGGGCATGGCATGAGCTTTTTCACTAATATCAAAATATTTCAAAAGTTCCATTGCTACTTTTTCTGATTCTTCTTTTGATTGCCCATTTGTTTGAGGTAAAAGAGTTATATTATCTATAATATTTAAAAAAGGAATAAGATAATGCGCTTGAAAAATAAATCCTATTTTCTCCCTACGAATCTTTCTTGTATCTTTATTTAACCATTTATTATCATATACTTTTTCATCACCAAGCCATATTTGTCCACTTGTGGGTTCTTCAACACATCCTATCATCATAAGCAATGTAGTTTTTCCAGCACCACTTGGTGCAATCAATGCTATTAATTCCCCTGTTTCTACACTAAAAGATGCTTTATCTATAACATCAACAAGACTATCACCTTTTCCAAAACTTTTTACTAGATTTTCAACACGAATACTTTGTTTATTCATATCATCCTCCTATTGCAGCTGCTGGATCAGCACTTATAACTTTTTTCACACCTATAAAAGATGATAAAATAGAAGCAATTATTACAACTATAAAAAGTAGCCAAGCATCAGAAATTTCTAATACAACTCTTTTGGGAAACTTCTCATATATTAAATGAGAAAAAATATTTCCTGAAATAAAAGCAATAATACCAAGAAGAAGTGTTTCTTGTACAATCATCTTTATAATTACGCTATTTGGGATTCCTATAAGTTTCATTATTGATATTTCTTTCATCTTTTCAAGGGTCATAGTGTATATGATAAGAGCTATTATAATTGTTGAAACTAAAATAAGAATACCCGTAAATAAGCCTATTTGTTTCGCTGCTCTTTCAATAAGATTTTTTCCTAAAATATCTTCTTGTTCTTTTTTTGTATAAACACTTTTATGTTTCCACTCTTTTATATTTTTTGCAACTGCATCTGTGTTATATCCGTTTTTTAGTACAGCTATTATTGCATTTACCATTGTAGTGTCATTTCCACTTATACCACGTTCACGATCGTTTCTTACTCTATTATTAGAATATGAAAATTGATTTTTTTGTGCATCTTTTAAGCTGATGTAAACTAACAAATCACCTCCTGAAGATACGGTCTTTTCAGTTAGTCCTACCACTTCATACTTATCTCTTGCAAGTATTATCTCATCATGGAGTTTGAATCCTGTTTCTTTAGAAACAACAATTTGATAATGGTCTTTTGTTAACTTACTTCCTTGGATTAGTCTATTTGGATTTATTGGATTTATATTACCAAAAGGATCATAACCAACAGCCATAACTCGAATAGGCATATTAGCTTTTGGAAGTTGTATATTTTGAAAGGTTATTGCTTCACTATACTTCACTCCATCAATAATACTTATAGAATTTTTTAAATCTTCATGAACTCTTGATGATTCGGCAAAAGGGCCTAGAGTATCTTCTTGAACTATCCACAAATCTGCATTTATATCATTAATTAATATCTCTGCATCAACAACCATACCTCGATATACGCCCATCATAATAAGTACAATTCCAAGAAGCATACCTACACCCATTGCAGTTACTAAAAACTTTCCAAGGGAGTGAGATATATCTTTTTTGGCTAGATTAATCATTGATGAATCCTCATTCCTTCACTTAAAGCTTTTTTACTACTATCTGGTATGATTATAATATCCTCTGTTTTTATACCACTTGTTATTGCAGCTTCATTATCACCTTTTGCTTGAATATTGAGCTCTTTAAAATAAGCTTTATTATCTATTAAAGTCCAAACCCCTTCTTTCCCATCTTCAACTTTTAATGTATTTAAAGGAATTGTAATTGCATTTGATATTGTTTTTGCATTTATAGTAACTCTTGCTTGTTCATTAATATAAAAAGGAATTGGTAATTCATCGAAGGCTACATTTATTTCTCTTTCTTGAGTTACAGCATCACTTTGTGCAACAATTCGTTTAACAGATCCAGTAAATTGTTTATTACTTTGAGAACGAAGAGTTATTTCTGCTTTTTGTCCAACTTTTATATCACCACTAATTTTTTCATCTATATAAGCTTTTATCCAAAGAGTTTTAGGATCAACGATTTTTAAAATAGTTGTAGAAGAAGCAACATTTTGTGCTACTTCTGCACTTTTAGATATTACATAACCATCAACTGGAGCATAAATTTGAAATCTAGATAATTTTGTTTTTAAAGAATCTGCATTTTTTTGCGTACGTTGAACTTCTATTTTACTTGACTCAATACGAACTAATGTGGCTTCTAACTGTGCATTTAAAGAATTTAAATCTGTTTTTGCTTTATCAAATTCAGATTTAGAAACAAAAGATTGTTTAACTAAGTTTTCATATCTTTTATAAGTAATCTGAGATAATTCTTTTTGAGCATTTAAGCTCTCACTTTCTTTTATTAGTGCCTTAAGCTCAGATTTTGTTTTCTCAACACTTATAAGCATCTCTTCAACTAATTCAGGCATATCAACTGGATCTATAGTAATTAGTAAATCACCTTTTTTTACCCATTGTCCCTCATCTGTAAGAATTGATATAATTTTTCCTCCTGTTTGAGCAGTAATAGAATATATATCTTTAGCACTTACATTACCTATTCCAAATACTTTAATATCTAAATTAGCAACCTTAGGTGAAAGAGTTTTATAAGTAGTTTTGACAATGTAAACGTTCTTATAAAAAAGAAATCCTCCTACAATAGCAAGTAGTACAATTATTATATATTTAATTCTTTTATTCATTGTATTTTTCCTTTTAAATAGTCAACTTGATCTATAGATGTACTTTTAGTGTAATAAGCCTCAAGTAGTTCTAATTGTGCAGTCAAGATTAATGACTCAGCGTCAAGTACCTCTATGTACGTTGAAAGACCTTCTTTATATCGTCCTTCTAGAACATCTTTTGTATCATTAGCCCAATGAAGTTGAGCTTGTTTTGAGGCAATAGTTTTATCATACCTGGCAATATCAATAAGTAAATTTGATAAACTTTCTTTAATAGCTAATATTTTAGATGATTGTTCTTGTTTTGCTAATTGAATATTAATTCTTGCTTTTTGTGTTTCTGCTTCAATTCTTCCTCCACTATAAAGTGGAACAACAACTGTAACACCAATAGTTGAAGTGTTATATTCATTTAAAGTATCAAAATGATTATAAGAAGCAACCCCATCAATTGAACCATAATGAGAAGCTTTTGCAGATTTATATAAAAGTTTATTTTTATCTATATTTAATGCATTTATTTTTAGTTGAGAATTATTACTTAAGATTTCCTCTTCTACTAAATCAGGTTCAAAAGAATAATTTTTCTTTATAATATCTGATTCAAAAGTAGTATCATCTTTTATTTTTTCTCCAATATATAAAGAAAGAGATTTCTTTGTTTTATCAAATGAAGCTTGTGCAATGGCTAGATTTTCTTCTGAAAAATAAACCGCTGATAAAAAACGACTTGAATCTGCTTTTGTTTTAAACCCTTGAGCAACAAGGGCTTGAGCTTGTTCATAATAAGCTTTTTTAGAATCCAAATCTTTTTTATGAACTTCTATTGCTTCTTTTTGAACAACAATAAGTTTATACAAAGATTTTATTTTGTAAGCCATAAGTGCTTTCATATCTTCTAAAGATAAGCTAGCTATATCTTCATCTATTTTTAAAGAATCTAATTTAGAGGAAGTTTTTTGGAAATCCCATATCTTTTGCTTTAAACTAGCCCCTGAATACCAACCATCTTTTTCTTTAGTATAAAAAGTTCCATTTGCAGAACTTGTATATGTTTGAGAAAAATCATATTCTCCTTGCAGATTTATTTGTGGCAAATTATCAGCAAAAGTTACATCATAATTTTTCTGCGATAATTCAGTTTTTAAAATAAAAGATTGAATATCTGGATTGTTTAAAAGAGTTTTTTCTATGCTTTGTTCTAAACTCAAAGTTTGAGTATAAGCACATGAGAAGAATAAGCTTAA
>CBFHMY010000106.1:0-5630 GCA_965657055.1 uncultured Aliarcobacter sp.
TTAATTAATACTCTTACAAGTGGTATAGTAAATACAAGTACGAAACCCGCACCAATCATAACTTTTGAAGATTCGCCAAGAGCTTCTCTTAACTCTTTAAATTCCATTTTATGTAAAAAATAAGTGATTAAAACAACAAAAACTAAAATTCCACCTGGTAAATATAAAGGTGTCATAGAGAAGTTTAATCCTTCACCTAAAATATCTTTATATGAAAAAGCCAAAGATGTAACAAAAGCTTTAGCATCAGAGCTAACTCTTGTAAGAACTAAAATAATTGCAACTAAAACATAAGGAATCCAAGCTTTTGTTAAAGACATTGGAACTTTTGCAGTCATAGCATCAAATTTCATTTCAAATTTTGAAACCCAAGCAATAGGCCATTTTTCTCTTGGAGCAAAATCCCAAGTTTTTTTAGGAATTAAAAAACCTTTTTTAGCAGCAAATATAACAAGAGGAAGTCCAACAAGAGCTCCAATTAATGATGGAAATTCTGCACCTAAAAAAACACCTGTAAGTGCATAAGGAATAGTAAATGCAATTCCACCAAAAATAGCAAATGGTAAAATAGATAAACCTTCACTCCAGGATTTGTTTTCACCAAAAAATCTTGTAAGCATTACAATCATAAATAAAGGAATAAATGTTCCTACAATTGCATGAGTAATTGCAACTTCAGAAGTAATTATTTGTAAATAAACATCCCATGATGAGCCCATAGTTTCCAAAGTACTTGCAATTCCTGCTGAATCAAGACCTTTATTAACACCAATTAAAATAGGAGTTCCTACTGCACCAAAAGATACAGGTGTACTTTGAATCATCATACCAACCATAACTGCAGCCATTGCAGGAAATCCAATAGCCACAAGTAAAGGAGCAGCTATAGCAGCAGGCGTTCCAAATCCAGAAGCACCTTCAATAAATGAGCCAAATAACCAAGCAACTATAATAACTTGAACTCTTCTATCAGGACTTATATTATTAAATCCTTCTCTAATTACAACTATTGCACCTGAATGTTTAAGTGTATTTAAAAGTAAAATAGCACCAAAAATAATCCATAACACAGAAAGGGTAATTAACATTCCTTCAATAGTAGAAGCTAAAACCCTATTAAAAGATACTTCCCAAACAACAAATGCAACAGCAACTGTTGAAATATAAACCAATGGCATAGCTTTCTTTGCTGAAATCCTAAGACCCACTAATAAAATACCAGCAAATAGTATTGGCAGCACAGCAAAAAAAGCTTGTAAACCTAAACTCATTTAATTCTCCTATAAAAATATACTACAAGGATAATTATGAAGTATGATATTTTTATGATAAAAAAAAGCATAGCAATAAAATAGCATATTTTCTACTCTTAATGATAACTTTAGTAACAAAATTAATTTATATTTTAAACTTACAATAATGACTTTGTTTAATTTACTTATTGTAAAAGTAATTATATAATACAAAACTATTTTTAAAAGGGTATTTTTTTATGTACAACAATACAGCTATTTATATTTTTAATAGATTGGTAAGATTAGCTATTATATTTTTTATTCTCTATTTAATTTTTACAAATTTTGGAACTTTTTTGATGATTATAGGAGTTATCTTCGTTATCATCACTTTTTTAATATATAATTTTAAAAAGAAAATGCAAACAAACAGTTTTAAATTTAGATTTGATAGTCAAAATTTTCAAAATGGACAAAATTTCAATTTCAATGATTTTAAAAACTTTAATCAATCAGATTTTCAAGGCTTTGCAAATGCACCAAGAGTTGATGAAATTGCAAAAGCAAAAGAGTTTTTTGGATTTAGCCACTCTCCTTCAAAAGAGGAAATAAAAAAAAGATATAAAGAACTTGCCCGTAAATATCATCCAGATATAAATAATGGTGAAGATGTAAAAATGAAAGAATTAAATCATTACAGAGATATTTTAATAAAAACTGTAGAATAGACAAATTTTAAACTAACAAAAGGAATTTTTTGAGTATAGATATGACAAAAGTAGCAAATGTAATTTTATATATGTTACACAAACAAGTAAAACAATTAAATGATAAAAAAGTATCAATAATGCTTTTTCTAATGGATTACAATCATCAAAAATATTGTGGACAAAAACTTTTTAATGAAACTTATATAAAAGGCTCTCGTCATCCCGAACCTGTTATTTTAAGTGAATTATTCGATATTGTTGCAAATGAAGAAGATTTAGAAGAAGATGATGAAAGAATTTATTTAATGCAAGAATTATTGGATTATTTAGATATTGAAGTTATAAAAAAAGATAAATTTATTGAATTGAATTTTATTAAAATGGAAGAAGATTTTGATGAATCTATTTATTCTAAAGATGAAATCAAAACAATACATAAAATTGTAAGTCAATATCAAGACACAAGTGCTAGAAATATCGCAAATGATTGTTTTAAAATAGATGAAGTTAGAAATACCCAAAAAGGTGAAATTATTATTTAACTGTATAAATATATTTAATATTGGGGATATTAAAAGTTATTTTTAAAATTCTCAATATCTTCTTTAGTTAAATGTAATTTATTTAATTGATTGTTTTGTAAAAGTGGATTCATTAAAGCCCCACTTTCTTCTATGTGTGGAACACCAATTAAATGCATTATTTCATGTGCAATAACTACTTTTAATTGAGATAATGAATCAAAACTATAAATCTCAATTTTATCCATATTTGTTTTAACACTTTTTTCTTGAGTCATTTTACCATTCTTGTAAATAGTTTTTAAAGTAGTTTCTTGTAAACCAAATGTTCTTCCATTTATTTTTTTCACACTTCTAGTCATAGATTCTATTTCACTTACTAATATATTAATTTCTCTAGTTAAATTATTATATGAAAAAACCTTTTGATTATAATCATTTAAGGTTTTTGTTAAATTACTTTTTATTTTTTTTTGCTCTTTTAAATCTACATCGATTTTATTTCTTTCATTTTTAACATAATCTTGTACACGATTATATTCATTTTTATCTAAGCTTTTTTGCTTATTTACTTCCTTTATATAATTATTCAAAATATCAACTTTTTTATTCAATAAATTAGTTTGAGTTGTATAAAATTCTTCCAATTTATCTATTTCAACTTTTTGTGTAGAAAAAAATTCATTTAAAAAGTCTAATTTTTTCTTTTTTGTATTTAATTTATCTATTTTTTTGGAAATATCTCTTTCTAATTTTGAATCAGGAACATAAAGAATATCTATTGCTTTACCATTAGATGAATAATCAAAAATATTCACATTAAGCTGAGTTTCTAAAGTTTGTTCTATTTCATCAAGAATAGCTCTTAATTGTTGCTGCGAAATTTTCTCTTTATAATAATCATCAATTTTACCAATTCTTATTTGTTCATAAGATGCAAAACAGTTAAAAGAAAAAATAATAAATAAATATAAAAGTTTGTAATTCATAAAACATTTTAATAAAAAAAAGTTTCAGAATTACTTATAATTATTTATTATTTTAGTTTTATATAATTTTCTTTTGATATAGTAAAAACCATAAAAAAAGGATGAAAATGGCAATTAAAATTAACCAAATGGTAGAAATGTTTTACGAACTTAAAATAGGAAACGAAATAGTAGATTCAAATCTTGAAAAAGAAGCAATTTCTTTTTCTTATGGTTCAGGACAAATTATTTCAGGATTAGAAAGTAGAATAATTCATATGAACGAAGGTGAAACAAAAACTGTAAAAGTTCCTGCAGATGAAGCATATGGAGAATATGATGAAACATTAACTCAAATTGCTCCAATAGAAGACTTTGAAGGAATAGAGCTTGAAATAGGAATGACACTTGAAGGTGAAGGTGAAAATAATGAAATATTAAGAGCCACAGTAATTGATGTAACAAAGGAAGATGTAACAGTTGATTATAATCATCCATTAGCTGGTTGTGAATTAGAATTTAAAGTTATTATTAAAAGTATTAAGTAATCAATGATAAATAGAATATGTCTACTTGATTATAAATAAAATTTATAATCAAGTACAATCTTAAATCTTAATCTCACTAATTTGAATTTCAGGCTGACAATTTGTAAAATTAGCAATATCAGAAAGCAATTCTTCTGAATGAACTTCAAATATACTTTGAAAAGCTTCAATTGAATCAAAGCTCATATGAGTCATAACTACATATTTAAGTACATCATCAGGATTTCCATTAGCTAGACCAAAATCAACTTGCACATTTTTTAAACTATTTCCTAATAATTTTGAAACTAAAGGCATATGTTTGTCACAATAATAATCTTTATCAAATACTAAATCTTGAGAGTTTGGATATAACACACTTACTTTTATCATAATATTTTCCTATTTAAAATTTAACTATTAATTAGTTATAAAAAAGTCTATCATAGAAATATAGCCTGAGTATATCCATATAAAATTCTATAAATAAATATTTTATTGAATGGAAAGTTTAAAAAGTTTTAGTTACACTACAAAAGTTAATTGGAGAAAAAATGAATATTGAAAAAGAAATAGAAAAAATATTTAATAATCTAAAAAAAGTAGCTTTTTATGTTGGACATGGAAAATACAATGATTATATGACTACACAAGAAGTTCAAAAAATAAAAGCGAAACTAGAAAAAATACTTGAAATAGAAAAAGAGTATATAAAAGCAACTAGTACTGAAGAAAAAGAGCTTATTTATAAACGATTATCTATATTCCAAACTTTTAGTATAAAAGATTTTATTGATTATGAGATTGAATAAAAGAAGAACTTATTTTATTTTTTCTTCTTCTTTTTTTTCTGGTGGTGGTAATAATCTGTTAAAATCATAAGGAATGATATTATGCTCTATTTTTTCAGTAAAATCATATAACTTAATACAAATACCTATTAAAATTGGCCAAACAAATATTTGGTTCACAATAGATATTGAAAAAATTATACCAATAATTACTCCTAGAATACCTACTTTTATTAAATAATCATCAACTTTTTTTACTTTTATTAATTTATAATATTCTTTTATTCTGTTTAACATATTGATTTCCTTTAATATGAAAATATTACTCATTATATAAAAAAATACTATGAATACACTTAAGATTATATTGAAAAAGTATAATAAATTTTATTGAAAATATATAAAATTAACAAAATAGTAGCAAAAGAGGTTTAGAATTGACTATTTTTTTAAAGTTCAAAGCAAGAGCAAAATTTTTGAAAGGAACTTACATCAAGTACGTTAGTGAGAAAATTTCTGCGATAACGCAGAAATTTAGAAAAAGAGGCTGTTATAAACCTCTTTTTTTAGATGTGGTAGTTTGGAGCTTCGTTTGTAATTGTTACATCATGAACATGAGATTCTTTTAATCCAGCACTTGTTATTTCAACAAACTCTGCAGTTTCTTGGAATGTAGGAACATCTTTTGAACCTAAATAACCCATTGAAGATCTTAATCCTCCAACCATTTGATGAATAATATCAGAAATACTTCCTCTATATGGAACCATTCCTTCAATTCCCTCAGGCACTAATTTATCAGCAGCTGTTCCTTCTTGGAAATATCTATCAGTACTTCCTTTAGTCATTGCTCCAATTGAACCCATACCTCTATAAGT
>CBFHMY010000107.1:0-5534 GCA_965657055.1 uncultured Aliarcobacter sp.
ATGGTGAAGCTGTGGGAATAGGTATGTGTATGGCAAATGCATTAGCTGTAAAAATTGGGCTTATGAGTAAAGATGATGAATTAAGAGTAAAAAATTTATTAGAAAAATATGATATTCCAACAACTTATAAAATCAAAGATGTTGAAGATTTTTATGAGCATTTTTTCTTAGATAAAAAGTCACTGGATAATAAAATAAAATTTATTCTTCCAATAGGATTAGGAGATTGCAAAATCACTAATGAAGTTACAAAAAATGATGTTATTGAAATATTAAAAGGTTTTTAAATTGATTAAAAAAATATTGGTTTTAGTATTATTTACTTGCTTTGTTTTTGCAGAAGAAGAAGCACCTACTAGTATAACACCTCCAGTTGTTGTTGATAAAAAAGACAAAGCGGAAGTTAAACAAATCGAACAAAAAATTATAAAAGAAAAATATGATGAAGCTCAAAAAGAGCTTGAATTAAAAAGAAATCAAGAATTACAAGATCTTAAAACAAAAGAACTAGATATGCAAAATATTGCACAAATCAATATTTTGCTTGAAAAAATATCAAAAATAGATTTGGAATTAAAAGATAATATTTTATTAAAAAGATATTCAAACTATGTTTCATATAGTAAAATTTCTACTGAGTTAGCTTCATTAAAAGATTCTTTAAAAAGAAAAAATAATGTTGTAGAGGAACAAGTTTATCAATTACATAATAAAATTAGAGTAAAAGAAAATGAACTTGAATTAATAAACGAATACAAAGGTTCTCCAATTGGTGGACTTATTAATCCTCCTGAAATTGGTCTATATGAAAATATAACAAATCCTTTTGGAATTATTAACTCTTTATCACATATTAAAAAGTTAGAGAATAATAAAAAGCAATTTAAAACTTTAGAAAAAGAGATAGATGTTCTTACTATTAAACTAGATGAAGAGTTAGTTTTATATTTAGAACTGTTTAACCTTGATCAAAAAGCGGAATATAAAGAAAAAATTACTTTCTTAGATAAACAGAAAAAAGATTTTTCAATGGTTCTTGAGATTGTAACCACAACTGAAGAAGTATATACAAGAAAAATTGAACAAGTTATTTTAGAAATAAAAAATCAAATATCTCAACAAATTCAAAAAATGTTAGTTATTTTTATCATAATTGTAGTTTTATCGATTATTGCATTTTTAGTAAAACTTGCATTGAAAAAGTATTTCTCACAAAATGAAAACTATTATATGACGAATAAAATCATCAATTTTACTTTGTTCTTTTTGATTATTATGGTTTTACTTTTTTCTTATATTGATAATGTTTCATATTTAGTTACTATCCTTGGATTTGCATCTGCTGGTATCGCTATTGCACTAAAAGATTGGTTTATGTCTATTTTTGGATGGATGGTTATTGTAACTTCTGGATCTATACAAGTTGGAGATAGAATAAAAGTAAATAGAAATGGTGTTGAAGCTGTTGGGGATGTTCTTGATATTTCATTATTTAAAATAACAATAAGAGAAGATATTACTCTTACTTCATATACAACAAATAGAAGAACAGGAAGAATTTTCTTTATTCCAAATAACTATATTTTCTCTGAAATGATAGCAAACTATACACACTCAGGCCTTAGAACAGTTTGGGATGGAATTGATATAGCTATTACATTTGATTCAAATCATAAAAAAGCTCAAAGATTAGCTAGAGAGATATTGAAACATTATTCAAAAGGTTATACAGATATAACAAGAAAACAGTTATCTAAAATGAGAAATAAATACCAATTAAGAGCTACAGGAGTAGAGCCTAGAGTTTTTACTTTTGTTGAACCTCATGGAATTGTTATTTCATCTTGGTATTTAACAAACTCATACGCAGCACTTGTTTTAAGAAGTACAATAAGTCCAGAGATTTTAGATGCATTTATGAAAGAAGATGATATTCATATTGCATACCCAACTCAACAAATTAATATTAACAGAACAGATAATCCTTATGGTGTAGCTTCAAAAAGAAGAGAACAACCAAAAGATTTAGAAGATGAAATAATTAGAAGATAAATTAGGAATAAATATTTATGAATTTTGCAAAAGAAAAACCAAAAGTATATTTTAAAACTTTTGGTTGTAGAACAAACGTATTTGATACTCAAGTTATGATGAGTAATTTAAAAGATTTTGAAGTAACTCAAGATGAATCAAAAGCAGATGTTGTGATTATCAACTCATGTACAGTTACCAATAGTGCTGATAGCACAGCTCGTGGTTATATTAGTGGATTAAAAAAACTTCCAAAAGATCCAAGAGTTGTATTCACAGGTTGTGGAGTTTGGACTAAAGGTGAAAATTTATTTAAAGAAAATAAAGTAGATTCACTTTTTGGACACTCAGAAAAAGAAAAAATCAATGAGCTTTTATTACAAGAAGAAAGATTTTTTCATGCAGGTGATTTAACACATATTGATGAAACTATTGTTGAAGAGTTTATAGGTAAAAGTAGGGCATTTATTAAAATCCAAGAAGGTTGTGATTTTAGATGTTCATATTGTATTATTCCTTATGTAAGAGGAGATGCAAGATCATATAGTGAAGATAAAATTCTAGAGCAAGTTACAACACTAGCTGCTAATGGTTTTGGAGAGTTTATTCTAACAGGAACAAATGTTGGCTCTTACGGTAAAAAGCAACATACTTCAATGGCAAAACTTCTTAAAAAAATGTCTTTAATCAAAGGTGTTAGAAGAATAAGAATGGGAAGTATTGAACCTATTCAAATTGATGATGAATTTAAAGAAATTATAAATGAGCCTTTTATGGCAAAACATCTGCATATTGCACTTCAACATACATCAAAAGAGATGTTAAAAATAATGAATAGAAGAAATAAAGTATTATCAGATTTAGAACTTTTTGAGTTTTTAAAGGATAATGGATATGCTTTAGGAACAGATTTTATAGTTGGACATCCAGGGGAAACAGATGAGTTATGGCGTGAAGCTATGGATAATCTTCATAAATTTCCTTTAACACATATTCATGCATTTACTTATTCAAAAAGAGATGGAACACCAAGTGCTACTATGAAGCCTGAAGTAAAAGGTGATATTGCAAAAATAAGATACAATGAATTAACAAAAATAATTGAGCAAAAAAATTATGATTTTAGAAAAGCAAACAATAAAACTTTAGAGATTTTAATAGAGCAAGAAAAAAATGGAAAATATATAGGTTTTGATCAATTTTTTAATCAAATAGAAATAGATTCACCTGTGGATTTAGTTGGTGATTGGGTTTTTATAGATGACTATGAAGTAAAGGCTGATAAAAATGTCGCAAGATTCAAATAATAAAGATTTAGAAAAAAGTTTAGATAAAAATTTTAAATTAATGGCTATGTCAGCGGTTGTTCTGCTGATATTATTTATTTATACTATTTATAAGAGTAGTACTCATATTCAAGGAAGTTCTTATTATATAGGAATTATTTTCTTGTTTATTTTACTTTTTTTAGCTTTATTATTAAAAGTAAAACAAGATAAAGTAAGAGCTTTTTTCAATAAAGGTAAAAAAGAAGAAAAATCAGCTTTTGATAATGAACTTACAAAAAGTCGAGCAAAAGTAGTACAAGATGATTTAAATTCAAGTATACAAGCTGTAACTTCTAATATTACCTTTAAAGATATAGCTGGAATAAAAGAGATAAAAGAAGAACTAGAAGAGATTGTTGATTTTTTAAATAATCCTAAAAAATATCTTGAATTTGGTATAAAACTTCCAAAAGGTGTTTTATTAGTTGGACCTCCAGGTGTTGGAAAAACATTAATTGCACGTGCAGTTGCAGGTGAAGCTGATGTTCCATTCTTTTATCAAAGTGGTGCTAGTTTTGTTCATATTTATGTTGGAATGGGTGCAAAAAAAGTACGAGAACTTTTTGCAAAAGCAAAACAAAATGCTCCTGCTATTATATTTATTGATGAAATTGATGCAGTTGGAAAAGCAAGAAGTGGAAAATCAAATGATGAAAGAGAATCAACTTTAAATGAACTTCTAACTCAAATGGATGGATTTGATGGAGATAATGGAGTTATTGTAATAGCAGCAACTAATAAAATCGAAGTTTTAGATGATGCATTATTACGAGCTGGAAGATTTGATAGGCGTGTTCATGTTGGTCTTCCAAATATTGATGATAGAAAGAAGATTTTAGAGTTATATTTAAACAATAGAAATCATGAAATAAATATTGAAAGACTTGTTAATGAAACAGCAGGATTTAGCTCAGCAGCACTTGCTACATTAATCAACGAAGCTTTATTAAATATGATTAAAAATGATAAAAAAATACTTGATAATGATGATATTTTAATAGCAAAAAATAAACTAGAATTTGGGAAAAAACAAATAAAGATATTAGATGAAAAACAAAAAGAAATTTTATCTATTTATCAAGCAAGTAAAGCATTTATTTCAAAAACAAAAGTGGCTTTATTTGATGAAAGTGTTCAAAAACTAAATTCAGCATATCCTTCATTTCATGAATTATGTGAAAACATAAAAAGAGATTTAGCAGGATTTATAGGTGTTGAAGTTATGAAAAAAGAGAAATATGCAATAAATCATGAAGATTTAGAATCAGCTTTTAAAACAGCAAATGAGATTGTTAATAAATATAAAATGGTAAATTCTGTTGAAGATCTTCTTACAAATATTAAAAATGATTTAAGATCAGAATTATCACAAAATGCTGAAGAAATAAATAGATTAAAAAATGTAATGCTAAAAAATGAGGTAATTACACTTGATGATATCTAAAAAATATTTTTCAGGTTTTTGTTTTTTTGAGGAATCTGAATTATTTAAAGATTATATAATTAAAAATGATTTTACAGTTTCAGGCTTTTCTTATGGGGCTGTAAAAGCATTTGAAGATGTATTAAATTCAAAAAATAGAGTGGATAAGCTTCAACTCTTTTCTCCCGCTTTCTTTCAAACACAAAATGAAAAATTTAAAAGAACTCAACTTATGTATTTTAAAAAAGATACAAATGCTTATTGTCAAACTTTTTTATCAAATGTTCTTTATCCTTTACCTGTAGATATTTCAAAATATTTTAAACAAGGGTTAATTGAAGAATTACAAGAGCTTCTTTATTATGAATGGTGTGAAGAAAAGCTTCAAAAGCTTATTAATAAAGGTGTGAAGATTGAAGTTTATTTAGGCGGAAATGATAAAATAATTGATGCTTCAAAAGCTCAAGAATTTTTTAAAAAATTTGCAACGGTATATTATATAAAAGAAAAAGGACATTTATTATGAGTGAAAAAATAGCAAAGATTGGAATAATTACAGCATCAGATAGAGCTAGTAAAGGCATATATGAAGATCTATCAGGAAAAGCAATTATTGATACTTTAAATGATTATTTAACATCATCATGGGAACCTGTTTATAGATGTATTGAAGATGATCAAAAAACTCTTGAAGATACTATGAAAGACTTAGTTGATAATGAAAAATGTTGTTTAGTTGTAACAACAGGAGG
>CBFHMY010000108.1:0-5532 GCA_965657055.1 uncultured Aliarcobacter sp.
GAGTGTAACGCATGTCCAAGTGGTGGTTCATGTTCAGGTATGTTTACAGCTAACTCTATGAATACACTTATGGAAGCAATGGGTATTGCCCTTCCTGGAAATGGAACTATTTTAGCTTTAACACCTGAAAGAGAAGTGTTATATAGACAAGCTGCTAGAAGAATCTGTGAAATTGCACTTGATGCGTCATCAAGAGAAAAATATAAATTAACAAATATCTTAAATGAAAATGCAGTTAGAAATGCATTTGCTGTTGATATGGCAATGGGTGGAAGCTCAAATACTGTATTACACATGTTAGCAATCGCTAGAGAAGCAAAAGTTAATTTCAATCTTGAAGATATTAATAAAATCTCAAAAAGAGTTTCTCATATTGCAAAAATATCTCCATCTTTATCAACTGTTCATATGGAAGATATTAACAAAGCTGGTGGTGTAAATGCTGTTATGAAAGAAATGACAAAAAGAGGTGATGATATTTTATTAGATAACCTTACAATATCAGGGGAATCTTTACTTGAAAAAATCAAAGATTCATATATCAAAGATACAAATATTATTCATACTATTGATAATCCATATTCACAAGTTGGTGGATTAGCGATTCTTTACGGTAACTTGGCTGAACAAGGTGCTGTTATTAAAACTGCTGGAATTACAGGTGCTAGAGCAATGACTGGAAAAGCTGTTTGTTTTGATGGACAAGCACAAGCTATAAAAGGAATTGTAAGTGGAAAAGTAAAAGCTGGTGATGTTGTAGTTATCAGATATGAAGGTCCAAAAGGTGGTCCAGGAATGCAAGAAATGCTAGCACCTACTTCACTTATTATGGGAATGGGACTGGGAGACAAAGTTGCACTTATTACTGATGGAAGATTTTCAGGAGCTACAAGAGGTGCATCTATTGGGCACGTAAGTCCTGAAGCTGCTGAAGGTGGAATGATTGGATTATTAAAAGATGGTGATGAAATTCATATTGATGTTGATGAGTATGTTTTATCAGTAAATTTAAGTGATGAAGAAATATCAAAAAGAAAAGCTGAATTTGTACCTCTTAAAAAACCTCTTAACTCTTCTTGGTTAGGTCAATACAGAGCACTTGTAACAAATGCAAGTTCTGGTGCAGTTTTAAAAACTGATTTATAAGAAAATAAATAGGGAGAAACCCCTATTTATTAACCATGTATTAACTATTGATTGGAAAATAGTTTACTCTTTTAGTTTAAAATCAATCATATATAAAAATTAAAAAAGGATTTAAAAGTGAAGAAAAAACTTTTGATTATTTCTACATTAATTGCTACACAATTATTTGCAAAAACTATAGATTTTGAAATGATGGATAAAAATCCAGTAAGAGTGACACCAAACTCAAATAATGAAATTTTATCTTTTAATGATAGTGTTAAAAATTCAGTAAATTCAATAGTAAATATTTCCGCAAAAAAGCATGTTGATACAAATTTAGATTCCGTTCCATTACAACAAATGTTCAATGATCCTTTATTTAAAAGATTTTTTGGAGATCAATTTAATGAAAACCAATTTAAACAAAATAGAGTTCAAAGATCATTGGGTTCAGGTGTTATTATCTCAAAAGATGGATATATTGTAACTAATAATCATGTTATTGAAAATGCAGATGAAATCACAGTTACAATAGGTGATGATACAACTGAATATAATGGAAAATTAATTGGTCGTGATGCAGACAGTGATATGGCTGTTATTAAAATCGAAACAGAAAAAAAATTAACTCCAATTAAGATTGGTGATTCAAATAGTTTAAAAGTAGGAGATCTTATTTTTGCAATTGGAAATCCATTTGGTATTGGAAGTACTGTAACTCAAGGTATTATCTCAGCTTTAAATAAAAATAAAGTTGGAATTAATAGATATGAAAACTATATTCAAACAGATGCTTCAATAAACCCAGGGAACTCTGGTGGGGCATTGGTTGATAGTCGTGGTGCTTTAATTGGTATTAATACCGCAATTATTTCTAAAAGTGGTGGAAATAATGGTATTGGATTTGCAATACCAATTGCCATGGTTCAAGATGTTGTTACAAAATTAGTGGCTGACGGTAAGGTTACAAGAGGTTATCTTGGTGTAGCTATTGGTGATGTTGATAACGAACTTGCAAAAGTTTATAAGAGAAAAGAAGGCGCTTTAATCCTAGATATTTCAGCTGATACTCCAGCTTCTAAATATGGATTAAAAAGAGGTGACTTAATTTATGCAATAAATGGAAAAGCTGTAAAAGATAGAACTTCTTTACAAAATACAATTGCATCTTTTAAACCTGAAGAGAAAATTGTACTTCAAGTTGAAAGAGATAGAAAAGATATAGACTTAAATATTGTATTAGGTGATAGAACTTCAAGTCTTGCTGAAATTCAAACTGATAGCTCTGTTCCAGTTCTTGGTGGATTAAAATTAAGTTCAATTGATGCAGAAAATCAAAAGAAATTTAGATTACCAAGTGAAATAACTGGAATTCTGATTTCAGATGTTGAACCTAAATCACAAGCTGAAAAATCAGGTTTTCAATCGGGAGATGTTATTATTCAAATTGAAGATATTGAGATTAAAACTTTTGCAAATATTGATGTAGCATTAAAAAAATATAACGAAAATTATAAAAGAGTTTACGTAAATAGATATGGTCAAACTATTCTATTTGTAACACAATAAAGGATTTCCCATTACAAAAGTACTTATGATAGAAGATGATTTAGAATTAGCTCAAATCATCTCAGATTATTTAAAATCATTTGATATAGAAGTTACAAACACAGATAGTCCATATAATGGTCTATCTATGTTAAATGTACATAAAGATTATCAACTTATTATTTTAGATTTAACTCTTCCTGAAATTGATGGGCTTGAATTAATTCCAAAAATTAGAGAAAAGTCAAATATTCCTATTATCATAAGTTCAGCTCGAGATGATATTCTAGATAAAGTTATGGGATTAGAACGAGGTGCAGATGATTATCTTCCAAAACCTTATAATCCAAGAGAACTTCAAGCTAGAATTAAAACTATTCTAAAAAGAGTTGAATCAAAAAATGAATCAAAAAAAGTTGAAACAAATTCATTATTTCAAATAAAAGAAAGTGATATGCAAATCTTATTTAAAGATACTGCTCTTACTTTAACACTAGCGGAATATGATATTTTAAAATTACTTATTCAAAGAAATCATGGTGTAGTTGCACGTGAAGATTTTATTTATGCAAGTGATAATATAGAAGATGATTCATCACTTAAAAATATTGATGTAATCATTTCAAGAATTAGAACTAAATTAGGAAAAATTGATCATGATAATACTCATATTAAATCAGTAAGAGGTATCGGATATCAGTTAATATGATCAGAAACGTTTCCATATCGACTTTTATAAATATTATTTTTTCATTAGCTCTTGTATCTATTTTTATAACATTTGCAATGTTTATCAGCCACGATAAACAAAAGCATGAAATTACTTTACAAAATAGATATGAATTAATTGCAGAAAACTTTTTAAGTTCATTTCAAAATCAACCAACTGTTGAATCTTTACTTGCTTTATATAAAAAGTTTAAAGTTATGCCTATTGAAGATAGGGATAGAAAATTAAAAATTATTAAGAGTGCACAAGAACTAACAATAACACAAAATTATTTAGGAACATATAGAGTTTATAAATATGCTGATAAATACTATATTTATGTACAGCAATACGGTTATAACCTAATGTTAAAAGATTCAGAAGACAACAACTATAGTATGGCTTTCATAATCTTTGGATTTGTTATATCTTTACTTACATTTTTATTTTTATATGAAGTTTTAAAAAGAAAACTAAGACCTTTAAAGGTATTAAATAAACAGATTATAGAATTTTCAAATGGAAACAAAGATATAAAACTAAATTACACCAGTAACGATGAAATTGGTACTATTGCAAAAAGTTTCAATGAGGCTATAAATATTATAAATAATCAATCTAAATCAAAAGATTTATTTATGAGAAATATGATGCATGAGCTTAAAACTCCTATTACAAAGGCTATGTTTATTGCAGAAACTTTAAATGATGATAATAAAAGAGAAACTCTTCAACGTGCATTTAAAAGAATGGATGATATTATCAAAGAGTTAGCAACGGTTGAAAAACTAACTTCTAAAAATACAATGATTTATAAAGAAGAAACATCTTTTTTCAAAATATATACAAGAACTTTAGAAATTATGATGATAAATCCTGAAAATATAGCTACTAAAATAAGAGATTTTAAATTTGAAGTTGATGTATCTATGATGTCAATTGCTTTAAAAAATTTAATTGATAATGCCATTAAATTCTCTCCAAATAAAAAAGCAATTATAAATGCAAATAAAGAGAGAATAGAAATAATTTCTTTAGGTGAACCTTTAAAAAACGAACTTGCATATTATACAGAAGCTTTTTCACAAGAAGAAAAAAGAAGTGATGGTTTTGGACTTGGACTTTATATTGTAAAAACAATTGCCTGTTTACATGGCTTTAAACTTGAATACAAATATGAGGGAGGAAGAAACTTTTTTATCATAAATATGATGAAATAATTTCTTCTTCTTTATTTTTTTACTTTTAAGGCTTTGGCCTTACATCTTTCATTACTTCAAACCAATTTCTATTAAAATGTTTTTTAATATATTTAGCTCTATGAGGCACTATACAGCCAGAACAATTTTGATGAATATAATCCTCTCCTATATACTGAGAACCATCTCTAGACTTGATATTACAAACAGAAAAAAGAGTTTTTCCATCATCTGTTTTTTCAAAACCTTCCATTTTATATCTAAAATTTGGACATGCACATAAATAACAATTTAAATCTTCCATATCATGACACTTTTTATTGTCTTTATAAAGTGGACAAAAATCTGGTTCATTTTTTACCATATTTTCAAATTTAAAATACTCTATTACCTCATCAACTGATTTATCTGTTAATTTTTTCATTACATTAGCGTGTAGATTACCTTGTTGGATAAACCACTCTTCATAAGTCATCATAAAACTCCTAAAATTAATACAATTATAATAAATACATCCAAACGATTTCTAAGCTTCAAAGCATTTGAAACATCACTATCTTCAATATTTATTTTTCCATCCCCAAAATAAGGCTTATTTTTTATTTTCCCAAAATATGAAGTTGGACCGCCAAGTTTAACATTAATAGCTAGTGCTAAAGCTGATATTGGTAGTCCTGCATTTAAGCTTTCATGTTTTTTTCCATATTTTCTAAAGTTAAATAATGCCTTTTTACTAAAAAACAATATAGCAATTAAAATAGCTGTTATTCTTGCTGGTATAAAATTTACCACATCATCCAAACGTGCAGAAAACTTACCAAATCTCTCATACTTATCATTTCTATATCCAACCATAGAATCAAGGGTATTAATAGCCTTATACATAAAAGCCCCTACTATTCCAAAACATAAAAGATAAAAAAGTGGTGCAATAACTCCATCACTTAA
>CBFHMY010000109.1:0-5077 GCA_965657055.1 uncultured Aliarcobacter sp.
AAACGCAATAAAAGATGGAAATATAATTGTAGTTGCAGGTTTCCAAGGTGTGGCACAAGATACATTAAGAGTATCAACTCTGGGTCGTGGAGGAAGTGATTTGACAGCAGTAGCAATAGCAGGTGCTATTGAAGCTGACGTTTGCGAGATTTATACAGATGTTGATGGTATTTATACAACAGATCCTAGAATTGAACCAAAAGCTAAGAAACTAGAAAAGATTTCTTACGATGAAATGCTTGAATTGGCATCATTGGGTGCAAAAGTATTACAAAATAGATCAGTTGAAATGGCGAAAAAATTAAATGTAAATTTAGTATCAAGAAGCAGCTTTACGCCAGAAGTTGAAGGTACATTAATAACAAAGGAAGAAAATATAATGGAAAAACCAATTGTAAGTGGAATTGCTCTAGATAAAAATCAAGTAAGAGTTGGTATGTATGGAGTTACTGATAAACCAGGAATTGCAGCAGCTATTTTTACTTCACTTGCAGATGAAAATATAAATGTTGATATGATAGTACAAACAGTTGGAGTTGATGGTAAAACTGATTTAGATTTTACAATTCCTACAACAGATTTACAAATTTGCAAAGCTGTAATGGAAAAATTTAAAAAAGATACTGAAAATATTGATTATAACGAAGCTATTTGTAAAGTTTCAATAGTAGGTGTTGGTATGAAATCTCACACAGGTGTTGCTTCAAAAGCTTTCACAGCAATGGCAAATGAAAATATTAATATTAGAATAATTTCAACTAGTGAAATTAAAATCTCTATGGTTGTTGATTTAAAATATGCAGAATTAGCAGTTAGAGCACTTCATGATGCTTACGATTTGGATAAATAATAGTGCAAGAATTTTTAAATTGGACAGTTGATACAATCAGGGAAGATAGACTTATATCTCCTTGGTTGGAAGAAAAAAAATATGAATGGACTCCTTTTGTTTCTAAAAATATCTATAATCTACTAGAAAGAGGTTTTTCTATAATAGTTGTTACAGATAAAGAAAGAGAATGGTTCTTAGAATATATTTTAGGAAATATCAATTCAACAAAATTAAATAGACCATTTTTACCTTTTTATGATTTCAAATCTTTTTATAGATATATGGATACCGTAAAATCAGATGAAGATATTGCATATATAAAAGATATGTTAAGTATTTCATTTCCAAACGGATATTGTTTTTGGTATATAGGAAGAAGTCAAGATGTACGTGCAATTATTCCAAAAGTTTTAAAACACTCTTTTTTATGGTTATTTGATGAAGAGAAACAAGATGCTTTTAATTTAAAATCAAATGATGAAGCTTTAGATATGAAACTTTTACAAATGTTTAGATTATATAATAAGTCAGTGAGTGCTTCTTTATTTGCTGAAATAAATGTGGAAAATTAATTTGTTAAATTTTATTGATCACTCTTGCATTTTAATAGTAAATGATATTGAATTAACTCTTAATGAATTGATATCAAAATATCCTTTACATTCAACAAGAATTATAAAAAATGAAGAAAAAGACGAATTTCAAATAACACAGGCAAATCTTGCAATAAAAGAGGCATATATAGCTTCAAATGATATAAAATATATATTTTTATGTGGTGCTACTTTTAGAAAAGAAGCTCAAAACTCTTTATTAAAAGTTTTAGAAGAACCCCCTAGAAATGTAGTATTTATAATAATTACTAACTCTAAAACATCAATGTTACCGACGATTTATTCAAGATTACCATATAAATATCTTAAAAAATCTCTTCTAAAGAATGAGTCATTATTAAATATTAATAAATTAGACTTAAAAGATATTTATAACTTTTTAAAAGAAAATCAAAAAATTTCTAAAAATGAAGCAAAAGATATTGTTGAATCAATTTTATTAAAAGTTAATAATCAAAAAATAAAATTATCTCATAGAGAATTAGATTTCTTTTCAAAATCTATAAAACTATTAGAGCTAAACTCTCGGCCTATAAATGTTTTAACTACCCTACTTTTATTTCTTGCTAATCAAAAAAATAAACACTAAAAAGGTTTTATATGCAAAATCATAAAACAAAAATTATGGGTGTTTTAAATGCAAATGAAGATTCATTTTTTAAAAATAGTAGATTTGATAATTCAAAAGCATCTTTTTTAATTGAAAAAATGATTGAAGATGGAGCTAATATTATAGATATTGGTGCTGTTTCTTCAAAACCTGGAAGTATAGCTGTTAATGAAAATATAGAACTATCTAGAATAAAAGATATTGTAGACACTATTTATCAAAATAAATATTATGAAAAAGTTGATTTTTCAATAGATTCGTATACTCCCAAAGTTTTGGATTATGTTTTAAACAAGGGTTTTAAAATAGTAAATGATATTACAGGTTTACAAAATGATGAAGTTTGTAAAATTGCAGCTTCTTATGATGCAAAAGTTGTAATTATGCATATGCAAAATAATCCTAAAAATATGCAAGATAATCCTTTTTATAAAAATATTATATTTGAAATTAATGAATATTTTTCTGCTCAAATTGAAAAAGCTAAAAGTTTTGGAATAAATGATATTGTTTTAGATGTAGGAATTGGATTTGGAAAAAATTTAGAACATAATTTAACTTTACTAAAAAAACTAAACTATTTTTCCCACTTTGGATATGAATTATTAATCGGAGCTAGTAGAAAATCTATGATTAATATGATAGTTCCTTCTCCTGTGGAAGATAGACTTCCTGGAACAATAGCTATTCATATAGAATCTATTAGAAATGGAGCTTCTATTATTAGATGTCATGATGTAAAAGAGCATTTTCAAGCTATAAAAGTTTTTGAAGCAATTAATAATATAAATTAAAGTACTGAGATACTATTTTATAGTATCTCATGTAAAGTATTAGCTTTTTTCATCCATTTTTCTAAATCTTCATAACTCTCATTTTCAACCATTTTTCTAGCATTTTGTAATTGGCTTTCAAATAAATCAATAGAATTTAAAAGATTTTTTCTATTTTGTTTAAAAATATCTCCCCACATTCTAGGACTTGATTTTGCAATTCTACTCATATCTTTAAATCCACCAGCAGCTAAAGCTATAATTGATCTTGGATCTTCATGACTCATAACTGTATTTGCAAGAGAAAAAGAAATAATATGTGGCAAATGAGACATATAACAAGCATGAATATCATGTTGTTTACTATTCATTATAACTATTCTCATACCAATTGCTTGAAAAATCTTAGTTGCTTTATCCACATGCATTTCTAAATTATCTTCTAAATCACATAAAACAACTGTTTTACCTTCATATAAACCATCCATAGATGCTTTTGGACCTGATTTTTCTGTTCCTGTCATTGGATGAGCTGCTATAAAGTTTTTTCTTATCTTTTTAGGGATATTTTTAACTATATACTCTTTAGTTGAGCCCATATCAATAATAGTTGTATTTTCATCTAAATCTAAGAAGTTTGGAAACATAGAGATTATCGCATCAACTGGAATTGCCAATATAATAACATCTGAAACTTTTTTTAATGTTTCTAAATCAACTAATTCATCAACTAAATTTAATTCTAAAATATCTTTTTTATTTTTTTCACTATTTGTAAAACCAAAAACTTTTTTTGCAATACCATATCTTTTTACAGCCTTTGCTAAAGAACCTCCCATAAGTCCTAAACCAATAATACCTATATTCAAAATACAACCTTCTAATAAATTAATATATGGGATTATATCTTAATAATTATATAAAGAATATTTAGCTATATTATTGCACCTATAATGAAATTAAGGATAGTTGTGAAAAATAAAGTAGTACTATTTTCTTTGGCTTGTGCCACAGCACTAAGCGCAGATGCAATAAAATCTATAGAATATAAAGACGTGAATAAAATCTCACCACAAATTTTGAATGAAACATTAAATATGCAAGTTGGTGATGAGCTTGATGAGAACAAGTTAAATGAAGCTGTTATAAAGCTTTATCAATATGGTTATTTTGATGATATCCAAGTAATAAATGAACGTGGAAATTTAAAATTAATATTTACAGAAAAGCCTTCAATAGCAAGTGTTGAAATTAAAGGTTATAAAACTAGAAGTGAAGACATAGACAATCTTAAAACTATACTTAAACTAAAAAAAGGTTCAATGTATACGGAAAAGAAAGTTAAAGAAGCAAAAGAAAAACTTCTTTCTATGTTAGAAAGTGAAGGTTTTATAAACTCAGTTGTTGAAACAGAAGTTGAAAAAATAAATGAACAATCTTTAAAACTTACATTTAATGTAAATAAAGGTGATGAAATTATCATCAAAAAAGCGAACTATCATGGTTCTGATAATTTAGAACAAAATGATTTTGATATTGTAACAGCTAATAAAGAGGTTGAATTTGCTTCTTGGTGGTTTGGTCAAAATGATGGTGAAGTTAAAATTGATCAACTAAAATATGATGCAAGAAGAATCAATGATTTATATTTTGAAAAAGGTTATTTAGATGCGCAAGTTAAAGAACCATTTTTAGATATTGATTTTGCATCTAATCAAGCTAAATTAGACTTCTTTATTACAGAAGGTAACAAATATACAACTAATGATATAAAAATATATTTAGATGCATCTATTGTTGATCCTGCAACTATTTATCCTGAATTAAAATTAATTGTTGGTAATACTTTTAATATCAAAAAACTAAGAGCTGATCAAGATTATATTAAAACTCAAGTAGCTGACAAAGGTTATGCTTTTGCTGAAGTTAGATTTGATCTAAAAAAAGATGAAGCTAATTCAAAAGTTGATGTTGTTTTCAGTGTAGTTCCAGGTAAAAAAGTTTATATCAATGATGTAAAAATAGCTGGAAATGCAAGAACTCTTGATAGAGTTGTAAGAAGAGATGTTTATCTAGCTCCTGGAGATTTATATAACCTAACTGATTTTAGAGACTCAACTAAAAAATTAAAAAGATCAAGTTATTTTGAAAATGTAGTTATTGAAGAAAAAAGAATTTCTGATGATAAAATGGATATCGTTGTAAGAGTTACAGAAGCAGCAACAGGTTCAATTATGCTTGGTGGTGG
>CBFHMY010000110.1:0-4768 GCA_965657055.1 uncultured Aliarcobacter sp.
GTTTTTAATGGATTAATATATAATAAAATATTATATAGTTCAAATTAAATATTTCTTTATCTGAAAAGGAAATTAATTGTATAATAAAAATAAATTTTATTAACGAGGAAATAAAGATGAATAGAGTTGTATTTGAACCTAAAAATATTAGAAAGTTTAGTTTACACTGTCCATTTACAAATGAAAAAATGGATAATGAAGATAATTCTTTTGAAATATATGAAGGGGCTGGAAATTATCTATTTTCTATGTGTGAAGATTGTTTATTTTGTGATGTTGGGAATAATGATGAGATTGAAAAATATTGGGATGAGTCTCCATTGGAAGCAATCGAAAAATTTGTAAGTAATTATCCTGATAAAAACATTTTAGTTATTGAAATGCTTTATGGAAATGAAAGTTACTTCTATGGATTTTTAAACGAAAAAAATGAAGAATTAAGTAATCAAGAAATAGAAAATAGATTTTTTAAAGAGTTAAAATAAATATAATTTAACAAATAATTAACTCTTATCTATATATAATAAATGAATATTAATTATAAGGAAAGATTATGAGAAAAAGTATAAGTTTACTTATATTTTTATCTGCTTTAATTTTCACAAATTTAAGTGCAGATGAAATGTTTCAAACAGTAGATCCAAAGGATGCTACATTGGTTAAAACAGACTCTTCAAAAGAGTTTTGTAATGTTTGCGGAATGCATTTAACAAAGTTTTACAAAACTAATCATTCAACAGAGTTTAAAAATGGTCATAAAGAACAGTATTGTTCTCTTCATTGTCAAGCACAAATTGAAGACGAACATGCAGACAAAATAAAAAATATACAAGTTGTTGATACTAATTCTTTAAAATTCATTGATGCAAAAAGTGCTTTTTATGTTGTTGGTTCTTCAAAACCTGGAACTATGAGTCCAGTTAGCAAATATGCCTTTTCTACAAAAGATGAAGCAATGAAATTTCAAAAAGAGTTTGGTGGAGAAATTCATACTTTTGATGAAAGTTTAAATATGGCAAAAAAAGCTTTAAATAAAGAGAATAGTGCTATTGATGAAAAAAGAGTTCCTATGGCTATAAAAGGGAAAAAAGCTTTTGAAACAATGTGTGATACAAAACAAACAAAAGACTTCAATTCTATTGGTGAAGCAAAACAATATTTGATAGATAATAAAGTTTGTAAAAATTTAAATCCTCAAATGATGCAAGCAGTTGCAATATATTTATATAACCCTGTTCTTGCAAGTGACAAATCAAAAATGATTGAAGTTCCAAGTGAGGCTAAATGTCCAGTTTGCGGAATGTATGTTTCAAAATATCCAAAATGGGTAGCACAAATAAAAATAAATGATGGACATGTACATTATTTTGATGGTGTAAAAGATATGATGAAATTTTACTTTGAACCTATAAAATATGAGCATAAACATAATAATGATCAAATATCAGAGCTTAATGTTACAGATTATTATACATTAGAATCAATTGATGGGAAAAAAGCTTTTTACGTTATAGGTTCAAATGTTTATGGTCCTATGGGAGAAGAATTGATTCCCTTTAAAAATGAAGATGAAGCAAAAAAATTCATGGCTGATCATTTTGGAAAAAGAATTTTAAAATTTGAAGAGATAAAAAAAGAAATCTTATTTTAATAATTATGACAATGCGATTTAATCGCATTGTTAATAAGACAAGTATTTATATTAGTGGTTTTTAATAAAAGAACAACAATAATCAACTAAAGAGTGTACTCTTAATTTAAACTTAGAATTTGCTTGAATCTCGAAAGATGCAGGACCTTCATATTTTACCCAGTCTTGAGCTGGCAACATAATCTCTAAAGTACCTCTTTGGATATCCATAACTTCTTTATGAACCGTATTTAATTCATACTCACCTGGTAACATAATTCCTAATGTTTTTCTAGAACTATCTTCAAATACGATTGTTCTACTTGTAATATTCCCTTCAAAAAGAATGTTGGCTGCTTTTGCAATAGAAACATTATTAAACTCTGCCATTTATTTTCCTTATATAATTATTTTAAATATATTATCATAAATATTATATGATAATATTGAAGCAAAAGAGTAGTTATTTTTTGTTATAATCTATAAATTAAAAAAAAGGTGTAAAAATGAGTATCCAAAAAGAATTAGAAGATTTAATAAAAAATGAAGTACTTGTTGAAATTGAAGATTATATTGATGAATTATTTGAAATAGTAGCTGCAAAAAAAGAAAATGATGAGATTAAAGAAGAATTAAAACAAATACAAGAAATGAAAAAAGAGTTTGAAGATATGCTTGTTGATTTAGTTCATGGCGATATTGATGATGAAGAGTGTGAAGAAATAATAGCTGAAATTAATGATATGAGAAAAGAAGAAGAGGAATAGAATTCATTTATGCAAGGCTATATAATAGATATTAAACCTGTTAAGGATGATGATTTAATAGTATCTATTTTAGCTGAGAATGAGGTCTTGACTACATATAGATTTTATGGGGCAAGACACTCTAATATAAATATTGGTTATAAAATTGATTTTGAACTTGAAAATACAAAATCTACAATACCAAGATTAAAAGATGTAATCCAATTAGGTTTTCCTTGGATTCTTGATAATGAAAAAATGTACTGCTGGCAAAGATATATTAGACTCTTTTATCCTCATTTAAAAGATGTGGAACAAATTGATCCCTTTTACTTTTATAATTTAGAAAATTTAATTCATGTTATGACTAAACAAAATGCATTAAGAGCTATTTGCGAATCATATATTTCAATATTAGAATATGAAGGTCGATTTCATACGGACTTTGAGTGTTTATTATGTGAAAATAAGATTAGTGAAGATATTTCATTAGTTAGAGGTTTTTTACCTGTTCATTCAAGTTGTGCTTATGCAAAAGCATTTGATATAAATAAAATGAAAGAACTTTTTAAAAGAAAAAAATTAATAAATTTTAATGACCAAGAAATGGAAATCCTCTGGGATATCCTTCTTCAAGGTTTATAAAAGAATAGATTATTCGTCTAATAATCTATCTTGTAAAGTTTCTATAGCTTTTTTAAGAACTTTTGTATCTAATCCATATTGTGTTGCTTTAGAGATAGCTTTTTCTACACTTTCATCACTCAATGGTGAATTTACAGCACATGCAGTTTTTATAACATCTAAGATTTGTGTTTGAGTTCTATATCCACTACTTACTTTTGAAATATCATCAACATATTCAATCATATCAATTAAATTATCACTTAATTTCCAATATTTAAATATTTTAGCAGTTATTTCTGAAGTAGTAAAACCTAATAACTCCTTCTCAGCATTTTCAATGCTAATACCAGATGCTATTTTATTTTTAAATTCTTCTGATTTTTCTTCTGAAATAAGTAAATCTGAAAGTATAAACTTTCCTATTTCTTGTAAAAGTGCTGGAAGAATTATCTCTTCTTTTAATTCAGCATCAACTTTTGATAACCACATGCTAGCTAAAGTTGATGAGATATTTGAAGCTCTCATAAAATCATCACTGTTTATTCCATAAGGACTTAAACTTGTCATTAATAAGTTTTGAACTGTTCCACCTATTGCTATTGAAATAGTAAAATTAATACCAAGTAAACTAATAGCTCGCCCTGGAGTTTCAACTTTTGATCTAAATCCGAACATTGCAGAATTTGAAATCTTTAATAAAGTAGATATAATAAGAGCATCTTTCTCAATTATATCTAATAAGTCTTCTGATTCTTTATCTTTTCTTTTTCTAAATTCCTCAATATCAATTATTGTTTTTGGTAAGGGAGGAAGAGATTCTATCTTTTGTAAAATATTAATAGATGACAAATGTTATCCTTCTTATATTATTATTTTTTATTATAACTTATTTTATTGCAATATCTGCATAAATTATTTATACATTAAATCTAAAATGCATAATGTCACCATCTTGCACAACATAATCTTTACCTTCTAATCTTAACTTACCTGATTCTTTACATTTAGCTTCACCACCAAGATTTACAAAATCATTGTATGCTATTACTTCTGCTTTAATAAAACCTTTTTCAAAGTCATTATGAATTACAGCTGCTGCTTGTGGTGCTTTTGTATTTTTCTTAATAGTCCAAGCTCTAACTTCAACTTTTCCAGCTGTAAAATATGATTGAAGTCCTAGTTTATCGAATGCTTTATGAATAATTTGTTCTAATCCTGATTCATGAACACCTAAGTCTGCTAAAAATTCTGTAGCTTCTTCCTCTTCAAGACCAACTAACTCTTCTTCGATTTTTGCACAAAGTAAAATAACATCAGCACCAACACTTGCAGCATGCTCTTTTAAAATATCAACAAATTTATTTCCACCGTCTGCTAATGAATCTTCATCAACATTTGCTCCATAAATTACATCTTTATTTGATAAAAATCTAAGCTCTTTATCTAAAGATATAAATACTTCATTTTCATTATTTTCATATGTTTTAACAGGTTGTAACTCTTCTAAGTGTTTAAATAAATCCTCAGCAATTACTAAAGATGCTGCTGCTTCTTTTGAAGATTTTGATTGTTTTTTTAATCTATCTATTTTTTTCTCTAACTGAGAAATATCAGCATAGATTAACTCTGTTTCAATAATTTCAATATCTCTTAAAGGATTTACATCACCTTCAACATGGATAATATTTCCATCTTCAAAACATCTTACCATATGTAAAATAACTTCAACTTCTCTAATATTAGATAAAAATTGATTTCCTACACC
>CBFHMY010000111.1:0-4747 GCA_965657055.1 uncultured Aliarcobacter sp.
ATTTTACTCTATCTTTAGATTCACTAATGCTAGTACTAATCATTCCTACAATTGTAAATGTGGGCAAGCCCTTGGTAAAAGTAGATTCCACATCAATACTTATTGCATCTATAGTATCTAAAGAAGCAGACTTTATAATTTTCATATTTCACCCTTAAAAATAATATTTTAAATTATATAGTAAATAGCCTTAAATAAAATATCCTCTATTTTAACTTGATTTGCTATAATATGAAAAAAAATATAGGAATTTTAACTTATGTCATCACTTACAAATTGCCCTGAATGCAATCATGAAATATTATCAAGACTTGGAACTGTATGTCCTGAATGTGGCCACACAATTGGATATTTTAATGGAGATAGAAAAAGAAAAGTATATGGAAAGTTTTTTGCATTAACAGTTTTTACACCATTTATATCACTTATTACAATATTATTTGCATCACAAAATAAATATACAATGATAGCAGGAACGCTTGTTTATCTATTTTTAGCTGTAAAATCTTGTCCTTTATTATTTAAAGAAATTTTCTTTACAAATTTTGAGAAACTATTTTTTTGGTTAATTTGGATTATTGCGAATAGTATAATGTTTTCTTTGATATTTAATATATCACAAAAGGGATTTGAATAATAAAAAAAGAGTAAAGGATAAAAGATAAATTATTTTTTATCTTTTAACTTTTTTTTCCACTCTTTTTCAAATTTCTTTCTTTTTATAATTGATAGGTTTTCAATAAATAAATGTCCTGCAAGATGTTCCATCTCATGTTGCCATGCAACTGCTAAAAAATCTTCGCATTCCATTGTTTGTTTTTCACCAAATCTATTAAAGTATTCAACTATTATATGTTGCGCTCTTGTAACATCTTCGCTAAAACCAGGAACACTTAAACAGCCCTCAGTGAATATCTGAGTTCCATCTTTATGTGTGATTACAGGATTAATAGCTTCAATTAAATCATTCTTATCTTGAATATCTTCATCATTTGGTAAATTAATTATCAAGACATTTAATGGAATTGCAATTTGAATTGCTGCTAATCCAACTCCAACTTGAGCCATCATAGTTTCATACATATCATCTAAAAGAGTGTGCAGTTCTGAATCAAACTGCTCCACATCTTTTGATTTTAATCGAAGTAATTTGTTTGGATAAGTTATAACTTCTCTAATCATAATAATTCTTATTTATGTTTAGTTATAACTTCGTCAATTAAACCATAAGTACAAGCTTCATCTGCACTCATGAAATTATCTCTTTCTGTATCTTTTTCAATAGTTTCAATACTTTTTCCAGTTTGTTCTGCAATCATTGCATTTAAACTATCTTTCATTCTTTGAATCTCTTTAGCTTGAATTTGGATATCAGTTGATTGACCTTGCGCACCACCTGATGGTTGGTGAATCATTATTCTAGAGTTAGGAAGAGAATATCTCTTTCCTTTTACACCAGCTGATAATAAAAATGCACCCATAGATGCTGCTTGTCCTATACAAATAGTACAAACATCAGGTTTGATATAATTCATAGTATCATAAATTGACATACCACTTGTAATTACTCCACCTGGAGAGTTTATGTATAAATAGATATCTTTATCTGGATCTTCAGCTTCAAGAAAAAGTAATTGAGCAACAATAGTTGAAGCTACTGCATCATTTACTTCTCCACTTAACATAATAATTCTATCTTTTAGAAGTCTTGAATAAATATCGTAACTTCTTTCCCCTCTACCGCTTTTTTCAACTACATATGGTATATAACTCATATTCATTCCTATAATTATTTTCCTAATTTTTCATCTAATAATTTAGAGATAACTTTCTCTTCAATCATAGACATTTTAATTGCTGGTAAGTATCCAGCTTCTTGGTATTGTTTTACAACTTCTTGTGGGTTTTGTCCCATTTGCATTGCTTCATAGTAAAGAACTTGCATAACTTCTTGATCACTTACTTGAATATTTTCAGCTTTTGCTAACGAATCAATAATAAATGTAGCTTTTACAGAATTAACTGCATCTTCTTTTAATTCATTTCTGATTTCTTCAACTTTTGAAGGATCTTCTTGTAAAGCTTTAATTTCGTCTTCACCCATTGATCTTACTTTGTTGTTTAATGCATAGTTAATCTCTTGATCAACTACAGAATTTGGTAATGCAAATTCAATTTTCTCAACTAAAGTTTCTAAATATGCAGGTTTTAATTCTTCTCTATAGTATTTACCCATAGCTTCAGATTTCATTTGCTCTTTAATTTTTTCTCTTAATGTATCAATAGTTACATTTTCTTCATTTGGTAACATTTTTTGTGCAAATTCATCATTTAATTCAGCAGCTGCTTTTTCTTGAATTTCATGTAAAGTTACTTTAAAAGTAGCTTCTTTACCTGCTAAGTTTTTAGCTTGGTAAGATTCAGGGAAAGTTACAACGATATCTTTTTGTTCTTCATATTTCATACCAATAACTTGTTCTTCAAATCCTGGGATAAATGAACCTGAACCTACATGTAATGGATATTGCTCAGCTTTTCCACCTTCAAATGCAACACCATCAACAAAACCTTCAAAATCGATAACAGCATGGTCACCATCTTTTACAGCTCTTTTTCTAGCAATTTTTGCTAATGGAGCAGATGATTTAGAAATTTCTTCTAATCTTGCATCAATATCAGCTGCATCAATTTCTTTTTCTGCAACTTCAGGTAGTAAAGATTTATAATCACCTAAATCAATAGTTGGTTTACAAGCAACTGCGATTTCAACTTCAATTGAACCATCTTCTTTTTTATCAAATTTAGAAATATTTGGCTCACCAATTAAATCTTCACTTGCGATTGCTAATTCTTTAATACCATCATTTAAAACTTTTCTTAATGCATCACCTTCAGCATCTTCTCTTAATTTTTCAGCAAATCTTTGCTTAATAACAGTTACAGGAACTTTTCCTTTTCTAAAACCTTGAACATTCATAGTTTTTGCAGCTTGTTTAGCTACTTTGTCTAAATTTGCTTCAATTGTTTCTTTTGTAACTGTAGCAGTGATAACTGCGTTTGCTCCATCAACTCTATTTGCGTTAAATTCCATTAAATTTACTCCGATTGTTATAATTTTAACAGTGATTTTAGCTAAAAATTACTAAGTGTTTACTAAAATAGCACTTTTAAAGGAGTTTTGATTGTATTTTATCCATTTACAGGTACTTTTTTTAATGTTAATACCAAGTTTTATTCTCATGTATTTAATAATTACAAAACAAAGTAAATTAACTTCTTATTTTTCAAAAAATGCCTTAGAAAAGCTAAGTGTTTCAAATCAATATTTTTCTAATAAAGCTAGAAATATAACTCTTTTTCTAGCTTTGATTTTCATGATAATAGCCCTTGCAAGACCTGTAACAAATGAAAAAATAAATGATATAGAATCACAGTTAAATGCTGTTGTAATTGCAATAGATGTATCAAAATCTATGAATGCAATAGATATTTATCCAAATAGATTAGAATTTGCAAAAAGAAAATTACTTGATATTATTGATACTTCTAAAACAGAAGCAATTGGGGTAATACTATTTGCTAAATCATCTTTTTTACTTTCTGCTGTTACTCAAGATTTAACATCATTAAAACTTCTAATAAACAATCTTGATACAGGAATAAATTTTGATAATGGCACAAATATATTTTCAACTTTGGAAACCACTCAAAAACTTTTGAAAAATTATTCAAGTAAAAATCTAATTTTATTAACAGATGGTGGTGATAATAAAGATTTTGATAAAGAAATTAAATTTGCCAATGAAAATAAAATAAATATTTATACCCTAGCACTTGGAACACCTCAAGGTTCAGTTATAAAGTTAAATGATGGCAATTTTTTAACAAATAAAAATGGCGATATAGTTAATGTAAAATTAAACGAATCAATAAAAGAGTTAAGCCTTAAAACAAATGGTGGATATATAAATTATTCACTTGAAAATAAAGATATAAATCAAATACTAAATGATATAAATTCAAAATCACAAAAAGAAAAATTTGATAATACAAAATACAAATCATATACTGAACTATTTTATTACCCTTTAGCTCTTGGTATATTTTTACTTTTGATTGCTTTTTCTTCCCTGCCAACTTTTACAAAAAATAAATCCTCTTTTTCAATTCTTTTTTTGTCATTGATTTTTATTTCAAACTCAAATTTAAATGCCTCTTCAATTTTTGATTTTAATACAATAAAAGAAGCGAATAGTGCCTATGAGAAAAAAGACTTTGAAAAAGCATCAAATGAATTTAAAAAAATAGATTCAAATGAATATAGAGATTATAATCTTGCAAATTCTTATTATAAAGATAATAAATTCAAAGAAGCAATTGAATTATATAAAAATATTCAAACTTCAAATAATGATTTAGAGTTTAAAAGATTACATAATTTAGCTAATTCTTATGCTAAAAATAAAGATTTCCAAAATTCAATTAAAAACTATGAAGAAGCATTAAAACTTAAAAATGATAAAAACACTAAAGAAAATTTAGAATTAGTAAAAAAATTATTTGAAAATAAAAATAATGAACAAGATAAAAATACTAAAGAAGATAATAAAGAGCAGGAAAACAAACAAGATAAAAATAAAGATGCAAAACAAGAAAAACAACAAGAAAAACAACAAGAAAAACAACAAGAAAATCAACAAGAAAATCAACAAGAAAATCAACAAGAAAATCAACAAGATAAAAATCA
>CBFHMY010000112.1:0-4740 GCA_965657055.1 uncultured Aliarcobacter sp.
TTGGCTGTTCAATTCTTATAACTTTGTATTTTGATTTAGGATATATCTTTATCGTTATATTACCTCTTATTTCCATTGGAGTGCTTGCAGCTCTTAAAAAAGAGTATGGGGATACAGAATGGATCAAAATGGCCTTTATAGTAGGTCTAATTGGTGAGATATTATCTATCTTTGCACTAACTACAGTTTCTGCTGGATTAGAGTTTGGAGTGGGAATAGATTTTTATAAAACAATGGCTTTATTTATTTTATTTTTAGTCTCAATGATTTTAATTTACAAACTATTCCATAATCTTATTTGGTGGTTTCCTGAGATTAAAAACTATTTAATGCCACAAGAAGATCATCAAGAACAGGATATAAGAATATCTATGGCTATCTTTTTCTTAATGATTACAGTTATGATGTATTTACATTTAGAAATAGCTTTTGGTGCATTTATTGCAGGTATATTTATTACTACATTTTTTGAAGACCATAATAAACAATTACCACATAAATTAGAACATTTTGGTTTTGGTTGGTTAGTTCCTATATTCTTTATATCAGTTGGGGCATCACTTGAAATTGAAGCATTACTTAATTGGGATTTAGTTAATAAAGCTTTATTAATAACTCTTGCTATGATTGTGATTAGATTATTAGCTTCATTGCTATTTGTAAAAGAGATGGGATGGAATAAGTTCTTTATGTTAGGTTTATCACATGCAATGCCATTAACGCTTTTAATTGCGGTATCAACAATTGCATATAATAACCACTCAATAACTCAAGAATATTATTATGCGTTTATTTTAGCTTCTATCTTAGAGGTATTACTAGTAATGGTAATTATTAGAATAATTACCAACTTAGTTTATTTTAGAAATAGTAATTAAATTATTCTCATATTTAACATCATATTTAGCTGGCTTGTCAATTAATTCAATGGCAACTCTAAAATAACCTTCATTTTTGTGATTACCAATAGTGATTTTTTTGTAATTTTTTGAATCAATATCATCTTTTTTAGTTAAAAATTCTATTTTAGCTTTATAATCAATAATGATTTTATTTTCTCTTATGATAGAGAATTTTTTAGAAACTTCATAATCTGTATGAATGATTAATTTATTATCATTAAATTCTACTTTTAAAAAAGATAATAACTTTTTGCTAACTAATTCATCTTCATCAATAATATCAGGTCTAGGTTTAACATAAACCACTTGAGTAGGTTCTACTGATTGAGTTTTTGATAACTCTTTTTTAACTATCTCTTTTGTTTTTTGTTCAGTTTGAGACTTAGTTTTTTGAATCATAGAATCAACTTCTTTTTTTGAATAAGTTTTTAGTGCAGGAGGAGTATCTTTTATAATAGGTGCTATTTTATTTATAGCATCTTCAACTTTATTTTTATTTGCATTTGGATTTAGGCTAGTTACCTTTGACATCTTTTCTTGCATTTCTTTGATATATTGAGCTTCTTGAGCAGCTTCTAGTGTCTTGGGAGTTTCATTTATTTCAAGAATTTTAGCAGAAGCTTCTTCATAAGCATCTGTAACTGCAAAAGGATTTTCTCTTGCACTTAAATTTATTGATAAAATAATTGTTAATGTAAATAAGAATAAAGTTTTCATTGTTGTTCTGGCTCCAAATTTTTTAATTCAAAATACTCTTTTTGCAAATAAGCATTTTCTCTTTGTAATCGTAGAATTTCCCCTTCAAGATACTCTTTTTTATATTTCAATGAATTATAAACTTGTAAAGAGTTATCTCCAAAGAGAACATTAACTGCATGATAAGAGAAAAATATTGTAATTATTAATGATATAAATACTATTAATATGAATTTTTTATATGCAGTCAATTGTTTCATCTACTCTTATTATTTTTTAAAAGGTTCTTTCCCTAAATATTCAGCATAACCAACTTCTGCACCAATTTCAAGAAGTCTATTATACTTAGCGATTCTATCACTTCTAGCTGTACTTCCTGTTTTGATTTGTCCACAATTTAAAGCAACAGCAAAATCAGCAATAAATGCATCTTCACTTTCACCTGATCTATGTGACATTACACAGTTGTAGTTGTTTCTTTGTGCAAGTCTAATTGTTTGCATAGTTTCAGAAACTGATCCAATTTGATTTGGTTTAATTAAAATTGAGTTTGCAATTCCTTTTTTGATACCTTCACTTAAAATTGAAGCATTAGTAACAAATAAATCATCTCCAACTAATTGAACTTTAGAACCTAAAACATCAGTTAATATTTTCCATCCATCCCAGTCATCTTCACTTAATCCATCTTCAATAGAAACGATAGGATATTTTGAACATAAATCAGCATAATATGCTACTAATTCAGAAGAAGTTAATTCTCTATTTTCTGATTTTAATACATATAAACCTTTTTCATTAATAAGTTCAGATGCAGCAACATCAAGTGCAATTGCAACTTGCTCACCAGCTTTATAACCAGCTTTTTCAATTGCAGTCATAATAACTTGAATTGGTTCTTCGTTTGATTTTAAGTTTGGAGCAAATCCACCCTCATCACCAACAGCTGTACTTTCACCCATAGCATCAATAACTTTTTTTAAGTGTTGATAGATTTCAGCAGTTGCTCTTAAACCTTCATTGAAGTTTTCAAAACCAACAGGCATAATCATATACTCTTGAAAATCAACAGAGTTATTTGCATGCTCTCCACCATTAATAATATTAAACATAGGTACAGGCATAGTCATTGCATTTGCTCCACCTAAATATCTATATAATGGAATTTGTAATGAGTTTGCAGCTGCACGTGCTGTTGCCATTGAAACACCTAAAACTGCATTTGCACCAAGGTTTGCATAGTTGTGAGTTCCATCAATATCTTTCATTGTTGCATCAATTTCAGCTTGATTGAATGGACTTAAACCAATTAGTTCATTTGCAATTGTAGTGTTAACATTTTCAACAGCTTTAAGAACACCTTTTCCTAAAAATCTAGCATCACCATCTCTTAGTTCTAAGGCTTCTCTTTTCCCTGTACTTGCACCACTTGGTACAATAGCACTACCTTTTGTCCCATCACTTAAAATAACTGTTGCTCTTACAGTTGGATTTCCTCTTGAATCTAATACTTCATCAGCGTATACATTATCGATAAATACCACTTAAGTCTCCTATATTCATAATTTTAATGATTATAGCTAAAATAAATTTGTTATTTGCTTTTGTAGGTTTTGTAGAGTATTTTTTGTAGATTTTTTTAAGAGAAAAGGGAATAAAAATTCCCTTTTATTAATAAGTTTTTATTCTAAATTTCTATTCTTCAATTTCTGCTTCGTCTTCAAGGTCATCAGAAGTACTGCTTATTAAAGCATCATTAATTCCCATTGATTCTAGAATTTTTCTTTCGATTTCTTTTGCGATTTCTGGATTATCTTTTAAGAATACTTTTGAGTTTTCTCTTCCTTGTCCGATTTTTGAATCACCATAAGAGAACCAAGCTCCAGCTTTATCAACGATATCAAGTTTAACACCATAATCAACTAATTCACCAGTTTTAGAAATACCCTCACCAAACATAATATCAAATTCAGCTAATTTAAATGGAGCAGCAACTTTATTTTTTACAACTTTTACTTTTACTCTATTTCCAATAGAATTTTCACCTTGTTTAAGTGTAGCAATTCTTCTAATATCAAGTCTAACTGATGAATAGAATTTAAGTGCATTTCCACCTGTTGTAGTTTCAGGAGATCCGTATCCTGTCATTCCAATTTTCATTCTTATTTGGTTAATGAAAATTACTGTACAGTTCATTTTATTTAATAAACCAGTGATTTTTCTAAGTGCTTTTGACATAAGTCTTGCCTGAACACCAACTTGTTGGTCATCCATATCTCCATCTATCTCAACTTTTGGAGTTAATGCAGCAACCGAGTCAATAACTACTAAATCAACAGCACCTGATCTAATAACAGTTTCTAAAATCTCTAAAGCTTGCTCACCAAAATCAGGTTGAGAAACAAGTAAATTGTCAGTATCTACACCTAATCTTTTTGCATATCCAACATCTAAAGCATGCTCAGCATCAATAAATGCACAAACGCCACCTGATTTTTGACATTCAGCAATAGCATGTAATGTTAATGTTGTTTTACCAGAAGATTCAGGTCCATAAATCTCAATAACTCTTCCTTTTGGAAGACCACCAACACCAAGTGCTAAATCAAGTCCTAAAGAACCTGTACTAATAGTTTCAGTAGGAACTACAACTTTGTCTCCAAGTCTTATTAAAGTACCTTTACCAAATGTTTTGTCTATTTGTTTGATTGCTAATTCTAATGATTTTTTTTGATTGTCATCCATATTATTTCCTATGTCGATTTTATTTCTTATATTTTATGTGGGAATTTTAGCAGCTTTTTTATGAAGGTAAGATTTTTATTACAAATTGCAATATTTTTACTTACTTTCTTCTTGAGATATCTTTTCAATACTCTCAATTGTTTTGATATGTGAACTTACTCTTTTTTTCATAGTATATGTTTTTATATGCTTTGCAAGAATTTTTGAATATTTTTTATAATTTCTTGAATCTTTCTCAAATAAAGCTAATTTTTTTTGTATTTTTATAATGTCTTCTGGGATTGAGTTGTTTTGCATATTTTGCCTTGATTAAACTATTTACATAAATTATTACATATAATATATTAAAATAAATGTAATCTTTGCTATTATATAAGTAATAAAACAAAAATAAAGG
>CBFHMY010000113.1:0-4582 GCA_965657055.1 uncultured Aliarcobacter sp.
ATCAATAGTTTTATTTCTAGCAGTTTTTATCTCTTATTTTTCTTATCAAAAGAACTTTTTGGTTAAACAAATTAGAGATAATTATATAGAAGTTACAAAATATATTCATGAAAATAGATTATCTCCAAAAGAGATAGAGTCTTATTTAAATAAATTAAATTTTCAAGTAGAAAAAAATCCTAAAGAAATAATTGATAATTCTGTTAATATATCTGCTGGACCAGGATTTGATATTATTAAAAATCAAGATAATTTTTATATGATTATAGTTACTCCAAATTTTAGAATTTTATTTAAAGACTCAAGAACATATTCCCTTGAATATTTAGGATTTTGGATTTTAGGAATAGTTTTTATTATATTTACATTAAGTTTTTTATGGATTATTCAATCTTTAAGACCTTTAAAAAATTTAAAAATGCAAATTCAAAATTTTTCCAATGGAAATTTAGAAATTGATTGTAAAAGTAATAAAAAAGATGAAATAGCAGATGTAGCAAATGAGTTTGATAGTGCCGTAAAAAAAATAGCTTTGTTATTAAACTCAAGACAACTTTTTTTAAGAACAGTAATGCATGAACTAAAAACTCCCATTGCAAAAGGAAGAATTGTTAGTGAATTAATTGATGATAATAAGCAAAAAGATAGAATGATAAATATTTTTGACAAATTAAATTTTTTAATAAATGATTTTTCCAATATAGAACAAATTGTCTCTAAAAACTATAAAATAAATAAATTTCCTATTTCAATAAATAAAATTTTAGAAAAATCTATTGATATGATGCTCTTAGATAAGCCACAAAAGAAAATAGAAATTGAAAATATTTCAGATTCTATGATAAAAGTAGATTTAGATTTATTTGCACTTGCAATTAAAAACTTACTTGACAATGGTGTTAAATATTCAAGTGATAAAAAAGTTAAAATAATCCAGACAAGTAATGAAATATTAATAATATCAAATGGTGATAAACTTCAAAAGCCATTAGAAGAGTATTTTAAACCATATCACAATGATACCAGTAATAAAAACCATGGAATGGGTCTTGGACTTTATATTGTGTCAGAAATTTTAAGTATTCATAATATGGAATTAAAATATGAATATCTCGAAAATAGGAATATCTTCAAAATAAATTTATGAATTTAATCCCTTTTTTAACTATTTACTTTCATTTACTTTTTATTTAAAACATATTAAATCTTGCCTTTTATAATTCTCATATATAAAATAATACGAGGAATAATTATGAAAAAAACTTTAACTTTAACTTTGCTACTTATGACACTAAGTAGTGTGATTTATGCAGCCTCTGAACAAAGAGAACCACCAAAAGAAGCAATTGAAGTTTGTGTTGGTTTAGATGTAGAATCTATATGCTTTATGGAAACTCCAAGGGGAACATTAGAGGGTAAGTGTATGAATACACCTGATAAAAAATATTTTGCATGTATGCCAGAGGATGGACCTGACAATAATAGACCTGAAAAAAAATAGAAGTTTATTATGGCTATTGAGCAAATTAATGCTTGCATTGGTTGTGAAGAGTGTATTAAAGCTTGTCCAACCGATGTAATTAGATTAGATGCTAAAACAAAAAAAGCATTTATAAAATATGTAGAAGACTGTCAAATCTGTCATCTATGTAGAATGTACTGTCCTGTTGATGCTATTACAATAACACCTTATAAATCTATACCTGTTGTTGTGTCGTGGGGTTGATTATGCAAAATAATATTAAATTAAAATACATATTAATATCTTTATTTATTTTTGTAGCAATTCCCTTATTTATTCTTTCTTTACAAGTTCTTCCTTCAAGAACTATTTTAAAAGAATCAATTTCCCTACTTGTAATTGTAGGTTTTTTTTTGCTTATTGGACAATTTTATTTAAATAGATCAAATAAAATATTTATGAAAATTTATAAGATGATTAAAATTATAAAAGTTCATAAAATTATTGGATATACGATTATTGCTATATTTTTCATTCATCCTTTTTTGATTGTATTACCAAGATTTTTTGAAGCAGGAGTAGACCCTTTTTATGCCTTATGGCTTATGATTACAGATTTTAAAAGCTTAGGAATAATCTTTGGTTTAATTGCATGGTGTGTTATGGTAGCTTTACTTTTAACAACATTTTATAAAGATAAGTTAAATATAACTTATAGAAAATGGCGAGTTTTACATATTGTTTTATCTCTTTTATTTTTAGCTGCAGCACTTTGGCATGTTATTGATTTAGGACGACATATGAACGAAATTATGATTCTATTTATATTTTTATTAGTTTGTATTGCCATTTATCTATTAGCAAAATTATATTTTTTTAAAAAAGAGAAAGTAGGAAAAGTTTTATGAATGAAATAAATGATGAAAAAATAAGCAGAAGAAAATTTCTAGGTTTATCTTCAAGTGCAATTGCAATGATGTCATTAGCAGGATTAGGCTTTTCTAAAGGCTATGCAAAAAATGAACGCACAGTTGCTATTCAAGATGTTTTAAACAAAGAGTATGAAACAGATGTATTAGTTATAGGTTCAGGAATGGCTGGATTATTTGCGAGTGTAAAAGCTCATGATGCAGGTGCTAAAGTAATGATGGTTTCAAAAGGAAGACTTGGTAGTTCTGGTCAAACACCTTTTGCAAAGGGTATATTTTCTTATGATGAGTCAGAAGAAAAGTTATCTATGGATGAATTTGTAGCAAAAGTATCAAGATCAGCACTAGGCACAAATAATCCAGTTTTTACAAGACAATTAGTAGAAAATTCATATGCAAGAGTTGAAGAGTTAAGACAATGGGGATTTTTTAATTCACCTTTATACAATGTTTCTTTTTCAAAACCTATGAATGAACGAAATATTCCTTTAATAGAGCGTGTTATGATAACAAACTTAATTGAAGAAAATGGTCATATAATAGGAGCTGCTGGGTTTAGTGTAGATGAAGATAAAGTTATTATTTTCAAAGCAAAAACTATTGTTTTATGTACAGGAGCAGGGGGATTTAAACCAAATGGATTTCCAATTGGAGATTTAACCCATGATGGAACTATAATGGCTTATGAAATTGGAGCAAAAGTTACAGGAAAAGAGTGGAATGATGGACATCCAGGAAGTGAAAAAAATGCAGCTGCTTCTTTTGATAATTGGCATGGGATGTTTGAAAAAAAACCTGAAATTACAAGTGTTGATATTCACCATGATTTGGGTGTAGATTTAAATTATACAGCATATATAAAAGGAGGACCTGTTCAAATGGGACCTCCAAGTGCACAAAGTTCAAATATAGCTATTGGAGGCCCTTATACTCCAGAAGAATTCAAAAGAAATGGTCCACCTCCAGGTGGAAATAAAGAAGGAAGAAGACCTCCAAGAGAGGGAAAAGAGGGTTCAGGTCCTGGAATGCCACAAGGTGCAGCCGTTGGAGGTTCTAGTGCTGGATTAGCAATTCATAAATCAGAAGGATTAGTTCCTATAAATGATAAATGTGAATCTACAATAAAAGGATTATACGCAGCAGGTGATGCCCTTGGTTCTTATATGTCAGGTGGGATTTATACACAAATAGGTTCATCATTAGCAGGTTCAGCTGTTCAAGGAGCAATTGCAGGAGAAGCTGCTGCAAATTATTCTAAAGAGATTAAACAACAAGATATATCAATACAAAGAGTAGAAGAAATAAAAGCAGAAATATTAGCACCTCTTAAAAGAGAAGCAGGTTTTTCTCCAGCTTGGGTTACACAAACACTTCAAGGAATTATGATTCCAAACTTTGTTTTATATATTAAAAAAGAGAGTTTATTAAAAGGTGCTTTAGCTTATATTGAAGAACTAAGAGATCAAAATATGCCTTTATTGATAGCTTCAGATATGCATGAATTAAGACTTGCCCATGAAACAAAAAATATGATTATAAGTGCTCAAATGAAACTAGAAGCTTCACTTATGAGAAAAGAGAGTAGATGTAGTCATTTTAGACTAGATTATCCTCATATGGATGAAAAAAATTGGCAAGCATGGATAAATATTTATAAAGATGAAGATGGACAAATGAAACTTGAAAAACAAGATTTTGGAACTTGGCCATCTCTTAAAAGAGCGTAGATAAAAAATCTATACTCTTTTATAAATCCTTTGGTAATTCCAGTTTAAATAAGAGTTCTTTTTTTCTTTTTATTTCATCTTCATCTTTTGTAGATGTTGAAGCAACTTGTTTTTTGATTTGTCTATTTTTTAAAAGTCGTAATAATATTTCTAATATAAATGCACTTACAAATACCATCACAATATAAAATCCAAAATGATTTATTCTTTCTGATGTATAATAAATAGCAAACACAGCAGCTGTAAATGTACCAATTATTGCCAAAATAATAATAAAAATATTTGCTTGGGTTTTTTTAATCACAAATAAATGCCCAATATTTGTTAGACCTTGAATTAGTAAAACAACAATAGCAGCAATGGCAGCAATAGTTCCTAACTCTAAAAAAAGAATGATAGGTACAACGATTAATGCTGAAATAATAAGTCCTTCTGTATTATGAAAAATATTTCTTTCATAAAAA
>CBFHMY010000114.1:0-4538 GCA_965657055.1 uncultured Aliarcobacter sp.
CCCTCAACAACTGCAAATTTGAAATCAGCCATTTCAGCAATATTTTCTAAAAGTGTAGTTTTACCACTTCCAGGACTTGACATAAGATTTATTCCTAAAACTTTGTGTGAATCAAAATGAGCTCTATTATGAGATGCCTCGTGGTCATTTTTATCTAAAATTTTTTTGATTACAGAAATTGTTTTTGCATCGTTTAATTGAGGATTATGATTTAATGTTTCATGAGCTGATTGGTGATTACTACTTAAAACCATATTGTCATGGGGATGGTCATGGTCATGAACAAGTCCGTGTTCATGAGCGTCATGATGATGATGGTGATTTTGTTCTTGTCCCGCTATTGTACAACCGCAATCTTTACACATATTATTATCCTTTTAAGTTTAAATTAACTATGGTGAATATTTATTCATTTTAAATAGTTTAACTCAAAAAGTCTAAATATAGTATAATTTTTATTTACACTTATGTATTTTTAGAACAAGTTTTATTCTCTATTATACAAAAGAAGCTGATGTCTCTTTTAATATTGCATTTACATCTGTTGAGTCACCATTATATTTAACAAGTTTTATACCTTGTGAAGTAAATGAATTAGCTGTATTTTTACAAGCTTTTCTAACAACTACATAACTACAATCTATTAAAGCTTCACCCATTTTATTATGTTGTGCAATATGTTCAGCATCATCATGTTTATGGCTACACTCATGATTTTCTTCAGCATGCTTATGGTCTAGGTCTGTTCTTGGATTAGTGATTACTAAATCTAACTTAAATGACCTAAATATTCCTGAACCTGTTAAATCATAAATTGCAAACTTTGGAGTATGTCCTGCATTACTAAAGAATGTCAAATTCTCATCTTTTACTGGAATTGCTATTTTCATTATATGCCTTTTATTAATTTATTGTAAAGTATACTCTTTTAACTATTTTTATATACAATTGTTACTCACTTAATTTCATATTAACCTAATAAAAAGTTAGTCCCAACAACTACAGATACAAGACCTGCAACAGTAAATATTCTTCTAATATTTTCTTGAGAATTTAATAAGTTTTTATTTATATATAAAATAAATGCTCCAAAAGCTAAAAAGATAATCATTACACCCATTGTAAAAGCTAAAATCATAGTTAAATCAACACTTGCATTTTCCACAAGTCCAAGAGTAACTAACATTCCTCTAACTCCACCTATTCCCATAAGAGTTCCTATAGCAAATGCTGAACTTACATCTTTATTTGTATGAGTATGTTCTTTTCCAAAGTAAATATGAATGTGTTCTTTCCCATTGTGAATATGTTTGCTTAAGTTTATTCTATTTGTAAATACTAACCATAATAAGTAAATTCCCATGCCTAAAATCACAGAAGCAGAAATAACATCTCCATAGGCTAATATCTCATCTGATATTTTATAAGTTTCAAGTATTTTTGCAAAAATAAAAAGCGATATTCCATGACCTACTGCAAACATACTTGTAATAAGCATCGTTTTTCTTTTATTTTTTCCTATTGAAAAATCTGCAATTGCAGTTAAATGATCAGCTCCAAAAGCATGTAAAATCCCATACCAAAAGATTAGCAATAAAGCTACATGTTCCATGTTTTTCCTTACGAGTAGTTCTTAAATTATTGTAGTATATTTTTATATTTATAAACTTATCATAATTTTATAAAACTCTTATATACTTTTAGAACAAAAAATATACAAAAGATGATAATATATGAAATGAAATGTCAAAACTGCAATAACACAAACTTTTATATCCTAGCTAATGATTATATAAAATGTAAAAATTGTGCAAAAAAATATTCCCTAAAAAAGATAGAAAAAGACAAACAAATAGCAATAAATTTTTGTCAATATAAAAATGCCCTTGAAACCTCTAAAGAACTACAATTAAACTATAAAACAGTAAAAGATAGATTTGATATTTATAGAAAAGAAATAGCTCTATATTTAGAAAATCAATATAACAACTCAGTAAAAGACAATACAGAATATGAAGAATTTTATTATATAAAAGAGCGTGAAAAAAAGAAGAAAAGAAAATCCCTAAGTGAAGCTATAAATATAATGGGCTTTTATGCAAATGAAAAAATATATACAATTCTTATGCCCAAAATTGGAAAAAGAGCTTTTGATATGGAAGATGGTTTTATAGAGTATTTAAATTGGCATAAAATTCATTCAAAAAATTCTCACCAATCGAAACTTAATGAATTTTGGAAATTTTTAGAAGAAAATCTAAAAAAATATAAAGGTGTAGAAGAAGGAAACTTTTTCTTTTATCTAAAAGAGTGCGAATTTAGATTTAATTATTCACAAAAAGAGCAATTAGATATTATCGAAAATTTATACAAAATATAATTTCTAAATAATTAATTTTCACTATAATTTCAAAATGAAAAATATAAGTAAACTAACCATTTTAACAATGCTTTTATTAGCAATGACAACTAGTATGTCAAATGTTGCTATTGTAACAACACTACCACATCTTAAAGAATATTTTACAGGTATAGATAATATAGAATTTTATTCAAGATTAATGCTTACCCTTCCTTCACTTGTAATTGCTGTTTTAGCTCCTATTTTAGGGCATTTTATTTTTAGCTTTGGAAAGAAAAAATCTGTACTTATTGCACTTTTTTTCTTTTCTTTTTTTGGAACAGCTGGTCTTTATCTAAATAGTATTGAATCACTTCTTGCTTCAAGAGCTTTATTTGGATTATGTGTAGCAACTTTGATGATAGTTTCTACTTCTTTAGTGGGAGATTATTTCAAAGAGCATGATAGACACAAATTCATGGGATATCAAAGTGCTTTTATGGCTATTGGTGGAGTATTTTTTGTAATCGGTGGTGGTTTTTTATCTGATATAAATTGGCGTTTCCCTTTTGGTATATATTTTATTGGTTTAGTGTTATTACCTTTTGTTATTCTGTTTTTAAAAGAGAAGAAAATAGAAAGTTCACAAGAGGAATTATCTATAGATATTGGTAAAAATATGCTTGTTGTGTATGTTCTTGCTTTTATTTATATGTTATTGTTTTTTATTTTACCAACGCAAATTCCTTTTTTATTAATAGAAAAATTTGAAGCTAGTGGAAAGATGGCAGGAACTGTAATTGCTACTGCATTTTTTTGTAATGCTTTAGGAGCTATTGCTTTTTCAAAATTGAAAAAACACTTAAACTTTGTTGCTATTTATTTAATAGGTATTACTTTAATGGCACTTGGATTTTCACTTGTAGGTATTATAAATCATATATATTTCTTTTTTATAAATAGCTCTATTTTAGGATTTGCAGGTGGAATTATGATGACAAATGCAACCGCTTGGATGCTAAGCAAGACAAGTCATGAAAAAAGAGTGAAAAGCTCAGGATATTTTACTTCTGCCATATTTTTAGGGCAGTTTTTATCACCTATAGTTTTTCATCCTTTTTTAGATTTTTTAGAAATTCAAGATTTCTTTTTGTTTATTGGATTAAGTTTATTTTTTGTTAGTTTTATAGCTTTTGTTATATTGAAATACAAGACTAAAATCAAGCAGAAATAAGAGCTTTAAAGCTCTTATTTTTTATTTATACTAAGGTCTAATATAAGAGTAACCTTGCTCTTGAAGTTCCACTATTCTGCCAACTCCTGCTTTAACAGTAGTTACGCCTTTTATTAAAATTGGATCAACACCTGTTTTCTCTTTAATATGCGCCATTGTATTTTCACAAGCACTAAATTTTATATCTTGTAATGCAAGATCTTTAACTCTAGTATTATGAAAAGATTGCTCTGTTAATATTCCTAGTCCTGGACCAAATGCAACTATTTCAACAGTTACATTATCTATACCATATAATTTTTGTAAATTTGAAGCATTATTTAATGCTAATAATTGAGTTCTTGTATCATCTGTACTAACTTGTATTACAACTTTATGTTCTGAAGCATTTAAAGTACTGCTTAAAAAAAATAAAGAGATAAAAAGAAAAGCAATTTTACTAAATAAATTTTTCATTCTAATTCCTAATGTTAATTTAAAAAATTTTAACACCTTTTCATAACATTAAAATAGCTTATTTTATTTATAATCAACAAGAACTTAATAGATTAAGCTAAATTTCTATATTTTTCCTTACGAAGAGTTCTTAAATTTATGAAGAGTTTTATTATATATACAAATTTAGATTATTAATAACATAATCTGATCTAACTAAAATAAATAGACAACTTCTTAGCTGCCTATTTTATTCATTATTCCATTGTTTATAAAGTTCGATTATATTCTCTATTTCACTTTGTGAAGCTTTTCTCCTACAAGACATATATCCCTTACTACCATCGCAAGATTCAAAAGGATAAACAGTGGCATAAACCCAATAGTAACCACCACTTTTTGTGGCATTTTTTACATAACCTGTCCAAATTTCACCTTTTTGTACTGTATCCCACAAAGATTTAAATGCTCTTTTGGGCATATCTTTATGTCTTACCATACTATGTGGTTTTCCTATTAATTCTTCTA
>CBFHMY010000115.1:0-4460 GCA_965657055.1 uncultured Aliarcobacter sp.
ATTTCTAAATTAGAATTAGGAAACTCAGTTCAAAGTCCAGATGCTGTTTCTTTACCTTTAGATGTAGCAATTACTTTACTTAAAAATTCACAAGGAATTATTGATATTAAACTTCCAGTTTCTGGAAATGTTGATGATCCAACATTCTCAATAGGTTTAATAGTATGGAATGCCTTTGTAAACCTTATGACAAAAGCTGTAACAGCTCCTTTCTCACTTCTTGGAGCAATATTTAACTTTAGTGAAGATGAGATTAATAGTGTTGATTTTAATTTAGCACACGATGAAATTACTCCTGTTCAAAAAGAGACTTTGGATAAAATTTCTTTAATATTAACAGCAAAACCAGAGTTAGCAATCAAGATATCAGCTTCTTATGATAAACAAAAAGAAGAATATGCTTTAAAAGAGAAAAAATATTTAGAAGATAATCCAAAAAATATTAATCTAAAAAAAGAAGAACTTGAAAAAGAAGTTTTAAAAGAAAAAGTAGAACTAAAAGAGCTTGAAGAAATAGCAAAAAATAGAATATTAAATATCAAAGATTATTTAATAAAAGAGAAAAAAATAGACTCTAAACAAGTTATTCTAACAGATAAAATTGAAACATCAAATTCTTCTATTAACATTGGAATAGAAAAAATCAAATAAAATTATAATATTTACTTATATATAAAGAATAATATTGACTTATTATTCTTTATGTGATAATATCCAATAAAGTTTTTTAAAGGATAAAAAATCATGAATAAAATAATACCTGCAATTTTATTAGTAATAATAACTTTCGTAGCTTATGGCGTATATAAACAAGCAAATAAAAGTATAAAAACAAAAAGAATTGAATGCCAATCAAAAACAACTACATTTGAAAAGATACTTATTGAAGAACCAATCAAAGAAGCTATAAAATCACTAAAAACCAATAATTATACACTTAACTCATCGATTGAATATACTAAATATATGAAAAGTAATTTAGTAAATATTCTAACAAAAGAACAAGCTGATGAAAAATTAGAAAATATTATAAAAACTTATATTGTTGATTCAAATATACAAGCAAATAATGATGAAAAGAAACTATCAATAAACTACTATATTTATGAAAATGATAAAGAAGACAAAGGTAAAAAGAATAATGATGCAAAATCATATGCAGGGTATTTAGTATTTGAATTTAAATATAACAATAAATTAGTATATAAAATTCAATCAGACTATATGAATTTAGATGGAAATGATATAGAAGATAGAATGGCTTGCGCTATAAAATCGTTTACTTCATTAAATTAAAAAAAGGAAAAAGAAATGAAACAAAAAATTTTTAAAGAAAAATATCATATATTTGAAATCGAATATAAAAAAAGTGAGTTACCATACACAAGTGTGGATGAGATTATTTCAGCACTTCAAGTAAAAATTGATGCACATCCAGTTATAACTTTTATAGCTATTTTTGATCAATACAAACATACATCATCATTAAAAGATGGTGAAATTAATCCAAATATAAAAGCTGCTAAAAATATTATATTCTGTTTTGGGAAAGAATTACCGACACCTGAAGTTTTAGCTGTTCGTCCAAGAAGTATTGGTGTTTGTGAATTAGTAGATTCATTTGTTCTAAATTTTTTAGAAGCGCCTAATGAAACTGCAAATAAAACAATGGAAGATTTTGTAAAATCACTTAGATAATTAAGCTTTTAAAGCTTAATTACCTTTGCTCCAAATCCTCCACTACTAGGATGAGCATCTTCAAATCCCCTCACTTTTGGATGTTTTTTTAAATACTCTTTAACTGCAAATGCAAGTTTTCCTGTACCAATTCCATGATAAACCAAAACTTCTTCAAACCCAGATAACAAGGCATCGGATAAAAATTTATCAAGATTTTCAAGTGCTTCTTCAGCTCTTTGTCCATGTAAATCAAGTTTTATACTTGCAGATTCTGGTCGTTGAATTGTAACTGTAGCTTTTTTTGTAGGAATTTTAGGAGGTGGTGGATTTCCACTTCTACTTAAATCAGCAAGTAAAACTTGAACTTTCATTCCCATATCATTTTCAATAAAAGCTTTTGTACCTTTTATTGAAACAATTGTTCCTTTGGTATTTCTATATTTTACTCTATCTCCTACATTTAAAACAACAGCTTCTTGAATTTTTTCAGTTTTAATCTCAACAGCTTTTTTATGGGCAATATTTAAATGTTGGTGAGATTCACTAACTAATTTTGCTTTTATAGCTTTTTTAGCTTCATCTCTTGCATCATTATACTCTTTATGAAGTTTTGATTTTTCTGAGTAAATATGCTCATCTAATTTTTCTTTTTGATCTTTTAGATTTCCTGATATCCTTTGCATATTTGCAATTTCTTCATCAAGCTTTGCAATTTTTTGTTTATATTCTCTCTCTAAAGAACTACTTCGTTCGATTAACTCATTTAATTTATCTTTGTCATCTCCATAAACCTCTTTAGCTCTATTTACAACACTTTGAGGTATTCCATATCTTGAAGCTGTTTCAAATGCATAAGATCTTCCAATAGTTCCTTGTAAAAACTCATAAGTTGGTCTTCGGTTTTCTTCATCATAAAGAGCTGCAATTAATTCTACATCTTCATTTGAAGCCATAAGAGCTGCAAGTCTTTTATGGTGAGTTGTAATGATAACTTTTATATCTCTTTGAATTAACTCTTCAATGATTACTTTAAATAAACTAGCAGCTTCATCGGAATCAGTTCCAAGTTCTATTTCATCAACTCCTACAATTGTATTTTTGCTTCCAAAAAGTTTTGAAAACTCAACCATACGACCAGCAAATGTAGAAATATCATTTTTTACACTTTGAGGATCATCTAAAACTGCATTTATTGATTTGAAATTTGTAACTGTTGTATCTTGGTGAGCTTTATATGGAATCAAATATTTTGATAAAAAAACAGCTGTTAAAATAGATTTTAACATCATTGTTTTTCCCCCTGCATTAACACCTGTTATCATAACAACTGACTTTGTAAAATCAATACTTATAGGTTTTGCATTATGTAATGCTGGATGACAAAAGTCAACTAATTTGTTAACATTGTTTTTTGAAGGAAGTATAAAATTTTTATCATTTATTTTTGAGAAGAATAGTCTTGATTGATAATGGTCAAACTTATCAAACTCTTTATTTATAAATTTTAAAAATAAAAGATTTTTTTCAAAAAGTGAAGATATTTCTTTACATATTTTATATAAAATCTCTTCTTGTTTATTTTTTAAATCACTTTGTTTTTGTTTTAAATCACTAATACTATGGGGAACAACATAAAAAAATCCAGAATTTGATCTGTTTATAACTGAACCACTTAAAACGTGATTAAAACCACCTCTTACTAATAAAGCCTCTTCAGAGTTTATATAATGTACTTGTGAATCAACCAAATATGATCTAATTTTTGGAGAGTTAATAATCTTGTACAAATTTTGTTTAATAGCTTCTTTATTTTTAGAAATAGCATATTTGATATTGTCGAAAGATTCATTTATTCCCTCTTTTAAATTTGCCTTATCATCAAAATATTCGCAAATTTTTACAATATCATTTGGAATAACAATCTTATCGATCCATTCTGCTAATTTTCCATCGAAATTAAATTTTTTTAGATATCTAAAATAGTTTATCATCTTGATAAATTCAAAAATATCATCCATTTTTAAAATACCCTGCTTTTGAATATGCATCAAAGCAGAATCTAAATTTTCAATCTTATTAGGTGCTTTTATGTCAAATTTCGACAACTCACTTATAAGTTTATGGTGAAGATTAATATCACCTTCTAAAATGATAGATTTTTCCCTAGCCATAAGCTTTGAGAAACTATCTAAATAATCAATTAAGTCTAGTTTTTTTAATATATTTTGCATGGCGCGATTATATCTAAAAGGGAATAATATTAATATGAATTTTTTGTAAGTTAGAAGATCTAATTTTAAATACTAAGTTTTATTAGCCTATGGAAATCTATCTCAAAATGTTATAACAATTTGAGATAGATTTAAGCTTGTTTTTGTATAATTTCGCCCCAAAAAAATATTTAGGAAACATATGAGAATAACAATAACAAACGAAGAATTTAACAATATTCAAAAAATCTTAGTTCAAAATGATATATCGTTATATGAGAGATTTAATGAAGAATTTAAGAAATCAATTTTATCGTGTACACCAAAGAAAATTAAGGCTACAAATAAAGCAAATATAGCAAAAAGAAAAAAAAGTAGAAATGCAATTACAAATGCAGTTAATATGTTAAGATTTGAAGATAGAGATATTACAGTTTATAGCGTTGCTAAAACTGCTGCTATTAGCTATAACACTGCAAAACAATACAAAGATTTTATTCTGGCTCAATAAACTACAAAATAGCTTTTAAAACAAAATATATACAAATAAACTTATATAGTTTATTTTGT
>CBFHMY010000116.1:0-4092 GCA_965657055.1 uncultured Aliarcobacter sp.
TTCCAAATAGCTCAGCATCAACTATTTCTTCCCCTAAAATAATAGATAAAGATCTAATTGGTCTAATAAAACTATCCGTTCGGCTAGCCCATCTCATAGATTTTCCAAAGTTTAAAGAAGCTACAAATTCATTTACCATATTATTTAATAAACTAGAAGATAAACTACCTTTTACTTCTTGTTTGAAATATAAAACTTCACCTTTACCTTGGTCAATTTTCCCAATTTCTGATATATCAACTCCGCATTTTTTTGCAAAACCTAATGCAGCACCAGTTGGAACACCATCTTTGTAAGCTATTTTAACAGGAGCTCCAAATTGTTCAATCAAAGAATCTTCTTGAGATACTTGAAACTCTCTATGCCATAATACTAATCTTCTTGGTGTATAAAAGAAATCAAAATCACATAAAAGTCTATTTTTTTCTAAAATATCACTCCATTTTTTTTCAATGTTTGGCAATTCATTTAAAAATGGAATTGCTGGTAATTCTTCAACACCAATTTCAATTAATAATGGTTTATTCATTTATTGTTTCTTCCTTCTTTTCAGTATTTCTTTTTTCATTTCCATCAAATTTATCTGTATGTTTTTTTATTTGTTGTCTATTAAAGTTAATAATGAACATCGCAACCATAATTACGAACATAACAAGTATTACTGTATCTAATATATCTTTCACATTTATCCTAAGTTTTGTATCTAATAAGAGGTCAATATTCTAACTAAAAATCACTTATTATTAAGTAAATCCGATAAACTAGAGCCACTATTCATAGAGGGAGTTTTAAATAAATCCTCTTTATTTATATGACACTCTTTACAAGATGCCAAATTTTTATGCTCTATTCTATTTGATTCAATAAGTTTATTTTGAGAATGGCAAGAAAAACAATCTCCTCCACACTGCGTCATAGCATCAGGAGTTTTAGTATGACAAGCTATACATGAAGTTAATATTTGGTGATGTTTTTCTTTTATTGATTCTTTTAAAATTGGATGGCAAGCCATACAATCACCACTACATGCATATGAGTATATGCAAAACATTAAAAGAAGAAAGACTTTTTTTATCATTTTTATTGAATTATGTTTCTATAAATAATGCCGTCTATTTCATCTATTGCCACTTCTTCAAATTCATCATTTGAATCAATTATTGCAAGATTTTTTGAATCAAACATATAATTATCTGCTATTTTTTGTATTTGTCTAGCTAGGGCTTTTTCTGAGATTATATATTTAACATTCAAATTATTACAATATATTGCATCTTTTATTGATTTTACAATAACAGCTGATGATAATTCATTATCATATACATATTTCAATATCTTTTCATCATAAACAAATAATACCGTAGAGTTAGCTCTTGTATTACTTATTTGCTCTATATTTGAAATAAATGAAATTTCTGAAAAAGGTACTAATTTATCCCCAATAAGTATCATCAATTTCTCCCTATTTATTTAACAAACAATCTTTTGAACAATAAAACTTACCATTGCTTAAAACTGCTTCTTTTTGAGATATAAAAATTTTACAAGTTGGACATTCAACCATCTCATCTTCTATATTTTCGTTTCTTTTATTTTTAATATCTTTTTCCCTATTCTTTTTGAAAAAAAGAATATAAACTAGAAAAAGAACTACAAATACAGCTATTATTTTTAAAAGCATTATTCCCCTTTTATATAAAGATAATTTCTATCTTTTCTATTTACTATCTTATAGTCATTAAGTTTAGCTACTTCTAACTCTTCATCTAACATACTACCCTTATAAAATAAATATGAGCTATTATCTCTTTTTATATTTGTAGTTATATCTAAAAGTAAAGAGGTGTTTGTTACAGCTCTTGAGGTTATTAAATCTACTTGTAAAGCTTTAACCTCTTCTACTCTATTACAAAGTACTGTTAAGTTATCAAGTTTTAAACTAGCTTTCACAAAATTTAAAAAAGAGACTCTTTTAATTCGTGGCTCGATTAGGTATGATTTAACATCCCTTTGAGCCATTGCTAAAATAAGTCCAGGATAACCAGCGCCTGTTCCAATATCTGCAAAACTCTCATATTTACCTATAAAAGATAAAGGGAAAATAGAATCTAAAATATTTTCTTCAATATCTTCCCTTGAAAGTCTTCCACTAAGATTGTGAACCTTACCCCACTGTTGTAATAATCTTATGAAAACATTACAGTCTTCATAAAACTTATCATTAAAATGAAGATTATGTTCTTCTAATAGTTGTTTTAAAGCCATTAAAGCATATGTCCCATATGTTCTTTTTTTGTAAATAAATAAGCTTCATTATATTTATTTGATTTTGTAATTGCAGGAATTCGCTCAACTATTTCAACCCCTAAAGATTCAACATATTTTATTTTTTTAGGATTATTTGTAATAAGTTTTAACTTTTTTACACCTAAATCATTAAAAATATGTCCAACTATACTGTAATCCCTATCATCTTCACCAAAACCTAATTCTAAATTTGCTTGAATTGTATTTCTTCCTTGGTCTTGAAGCGCATAAGCATTAACCTTATTAAGTAAACCTATATTTCTACCTTCTTGTCTATGGTAAATTACTAAACCACCATGCTCTGCAATAAATTTTAATGATAAATCTAATTGATTTTGGCAATCACACTTTAAACTTCCAAGTGTGTCCCCTGTTAGGCATTCTGAGTGTATTCTTACATAAGGTGCATCAAGAGTTTCAAAATCTTCACTCATAATCGCTAAATGCTCTTGATTTCCGTCTTTGTAAGCTTTTATTTTAAATTTTCCGTATTTTGTAGGTAAATTAGCTATATTTGATTGTATTATATTCATTTGTATTTAAACCTTAAACTGTTAAAATCAGAGGATTATAACCAAAAGAGGTAAATAGAATGTTTAAACGATTTAGAAGACTAAGAATAAATGAAACTTTAAGAAATTTAGTTCAAGAAACTACAATTACAGCTGATGATTTTATCTATCCATTATTTGTAAGAGAAGGAAGTGGTATTAAAACTGAAGTTTCTTCAATGCCAGGTGTTTATCAAATGAGTCTTGATGAAATATTAAAAGAGTGTGAGTATCTAGTAAGTATTAATTTAAAATCAATTATATTATTTGCCATTCCTGATGTTAAAGATTCAGTGGGTAGCGAGTGTTTATGTGAGCAAAGTATTATTTCAAGAACTATTAGAGCTATTAAAGAAAAATTCCCACAAATGTTTGTTGTTACTGATTTATGTTTTTGTGAATATACAGATCATGGACATTGTGGAATACTTGATCCTAAAACTCAAACAGTTGATAATGATAAAACATTAGAAATTTCAGCTCAACAAGCAATAGTTCACGCTCGTGCAGGAGCTGATATGATTGCACCTTCTGGAATGATGGATGGAATTATAACAACACTTAGAAATGCATTAGATGAAAATGGATTTAAAAATCTGCCTATAATGGCGTATTCAACTAAGTTTGCAAGTGGATATTATGGACCATTTAGAGATGTAGCTGAATCAACACCATCTTTTGGAGATAGAAGAACATACCAAATGAACCCTGCAAATAGACTTGAGGCTATTGAAGAATCATTACAAGATGAAAAAGAAGGTGCTGATATCTTAATGGTTAAACCAGCACTTGCTTTTTTAGATGTAATTAGAGATATTAGAAATGAAACAAAATTACCTTTATGTGTGTATAACGTAAGTGGTGAGTATGCCATGCTTAAAAATGCAGGAGCTGCAGGACTTATTGATTATGAAAGAGTAATGATGGAAACATTAATAGGCTTTAAGCGAGCTGGTGCAGATATTATCATTTCTTATCATGCAAAAGAAGCTTGTGAATTACTAAGAAAAAAATAAAATAAAGAATTTATTCTCAAATAACTTAGAATATTTATAGACAAATATTCTAAGTTATAAACTACTAATCTTACAAAAGTGTGATTTTATCGCTTTTTTTAAACAATAATAACTCAATAAATTTTAAATTATTTATTTAAATAAAGTCAAATTTAAGTTAGTAATAATAGTAAATTCTATAGAATATCTGCTTTTATTAATTACAGAGGAAATAATTA
>CBFHMY010000117.1:0-4037 GCA_965657055.1 uncultured Aliarcobacter sp.
TCTCATTTATGAAGATATTAGAATTTTTTCCAACAATATCTATATTTCTAGTATCTTCTATTGTATCTTCCTCTTCTGTACTTACAGTTGAATATAAAACATCATAACCATCAACTTTTATTGTAGTAAAATCTTTTTTTAATTCTAAAATTAAATCTTTATTTTTTGTATACAAGGTAGTAAGATCTTTAGTATAAATACCTTCAATTGATAATTCTTCTACTTTTTTATCATTTTTCTTTAATGGAATATCTAAATTTACAATAAATGCATTAAAAGCTATTTCGTCTTTTTTTATATTTACTTTCGCATTTTTTAGTTGATACATTGAATCATCAATTTTTAATTTACTATTTTCTAAAAAGATATTCATACTTGTTTTTGATGAAGTATTTACTTTTTTTGTATCAATAAAAACATCTAAATCTTTTAAATAAATATTTACTTGATCTTTAACTTCAACTTTTAATAGTTCATCCTCTGAAGAAATTAAAATCTTTTTATCTTCAATTGAACCTTTTATATTAAGACTATCTATTAATTTATCATCTTTTTGTATTGGAAAATCAAGGCCTTTTATATTTGCAGTAAAATTAATATTTTTATCATCTTTTACACTTAAAGATATATTTCCATCTTTTATTGAAATATCTTTTAAAAGTTTAGAATATGGATAAATTTTTGATAAATTTTTAATATCAACATATATTAAATCTGATACTTTTACACTTGTTTCTAAATCTTTTAATTCTATATTTACTTCTTTATTAAAATCCATTGATATAGCTGATGTTTTATTTTTAACATTAACAATCTCTTCTTTATTTTCTTTTGCAATTAAAAAAGACTTAATATCAACTAAACCTTCAGATTTTAAAGTTTTTGTGTCTAGGTTTATATTTACAATAGCATCAATCATATTTTTATATTTAAAATCTGCATTTTTTATTTCAATCATTGAATCATTTAAAATAACTTCTGCACTTTTTGAAAAGAATCCAAATTTATTTATAAGAATATCTGCATCAGTAAGTAAGAAAACACCTTTAGTTGTCATAGGTTTATTTTCTTCATAAGGAAAAATCATTTGTAAAGAAGCATCTGTATTTCCACTGTTTTGAACTAAAGGAAGGTTTATTTCATAGGCTTTTAAAATACCTAAAATATCTTTATCAAGTTTAGTATTAGCTTTTATATTTACTTCTACGTTACCTAGTTCTGAACTTGTTAAATTATGAATCATTACAAAACTTCCATCTAAACTCTTACCTTTAAATGTTGGTTCTATTAATTTAAATCCTAAGCTATCATTTTCAAAAGTTATATCTAAATTTTTTGTATTTACAACATCAACATTTTTATGAAATCTTATTTTTGCAGCTTCTATTTGTGCATTTCCCCTTAAAGAATCATAGACAAGTTCATTCTTTTCTAAATCAAACTCTCCATAAAAATTTTGTAATTTAATATTTCCTTCAACATTATCATACATCCATTCTTCAGCTGCAGGTGGAAGAGTTAAAAATTTCTTTAAAAATTTCAAACTTTTAAAAGATTCACTTGCTAAGTAAAATTTAGCTAATTTTTTTGTTATTTCAACATTAATATTACTTTTGATATCTTGGTAATAAAAATTTCCAAAATAATCTATTTTTTCATTGAAATAATCAACTTTCATTTTTCCATCAAATAACAATTCTACATCTTTTAAGTATAAAGAATATAAATCAAAGCTAACTTGTTTTGAAGAAATATCTATTTTTGAAGAAATATTTATAAACTTATTATCTAAGTATAAAGTGTCTTCATCTAAAATTATTTTAAACTCATTATCCCCTATTTTTAATCTTTCAATATCGATTTTTTGGAACAACTTCAATATCATAGGTAAAGTTTCTAAATCTCTTTTTAAATCATCAAAAGAGCTTGTAGTTTTTGTTTCTTTTGATTTTAATTCGATATTTTCAATGTTCAAAATAAGTTTTTTATCCATTTTAATATAGAATTGCGAAATCAAAATATTTGAAAAAGAGAAAGAGTCAATTTTTATGCCGGAATACAGAAACGAAAAGAGTAATATTATTATTAAAAAAAGAGAAAGAAAAAGAAGTTTAATCATCTTCAACATTATAGATTTTATCCTTGTTAGTTTAATTGTTGTTTTATTTTATGTGACGATGCCAATAACTTCTACAAAAGTTTTATTTATTCCTAAAGGCAGTACGGTTGGCATTATAGCATACTTAAATAAAAGTGGCTTTGAGATGAATACACTTGATACAATTATTATAAAATCAAGTGGATATATTCAAAGTGGTTGGATAGATATAAGTGAACACAAACTTACAAAAATGGATTTTATTTATAAGCTTACCAACTCAAAAGCAGCTTTAAAATCAATTACTTTAATACCAGGGGAAACATCTTATGTTTTCTTAAAAAGATTAGCACTTGAATTTAATCTTTCAGAAGAAAAATTAACTGAGTTATATGATCAATATGCCTACAAGGCAGATGGGAATATTTTAGCAGAAACTTATTCTTTACCATTAGGTATGAAAGAAGACCATATGATCTTTTATCTTTTTTCTCAAACAAATAAAAAGTATGAAGAATTTTCAAAAAAAATATTTGGTATTTACGATAAAAGAAAATGGTACTACTATTTAAGCTTAGCTTCTGTAATCCAAAAAGAAGCAGCAAGTATAAATGAAATGCCAATTGTTTCAAGTGTTATTCATAATAGGCTAAAAAGTGGTATGAGACTTCAAATGGATGGAACTTTAAACTATGGTGAATACTCAAATACTGTTGTAACTGCACAAAGAATTAGAGATGATAATAGTTCATATAACACTTACAAAGTAAATGGTTTACCAAAAGACCCTGTTTGTGCTGTAAGTCTTGATGCAATTAAAGCTGCAATTTTTCCTGTAAAAAGTGATTATTTGTATTTTGTTAGGGACAATAATACAGGATTGCACAAATTTTCAAAAAACTATATGGCACATGTTAATAATATAAATGCAAATGTGGGTGTAGAGAAAAACTATACAAAAGTTAAAGAAAATGAAAATGAAATAGATAAAGAAGCTAAAGATATTATGAAAACTGATGTTGAAAATCAAAAACCAGCATCTATTAAAGATTTATTTAATAGTATAAATTAATTGTGAAAAATTGAAACAATCAATTTCTCACAAGCTTAAATATGAGCACTTTCAATTTCCTAAAATAATAATGTAGGTATTATGCTTGCAACATTAAAATTCAAATTTAGGAAACAATATGTCAAAAATCATTTACACAAAAGTTGATGAAGCTCCTGCTTTAGCAACATACTCTTTTTTACCAATTATTAAAGCTTTCACAAAAAGCTCTGGTATTGAAATGGTTACAAAAGATATTTCATTAGCTGGAAGAATTTTAGCAAACTTCCCTGAAAACTTAAAAGAAGACCAAAAAATTGGTGATGATTTAGCAGAACTTGGTGCATTAACACAAGATCCTTCAGTTAATATTATTAAATTACCAAATGTTTCAGCTTCTGTTCCTCAATTAAAAGCTGCTATCGCTGAACTACAATCAAAAGGTTATGATGTACCAAATTATGATGCTAGCGAAGAAATCACTGCAAGATATTCAAAAATTTCAGGTTCAGCTGTTAATCCAGTATTAAGAGAAGGAAATTCAGATAGAAGAGCACCTGGTGCTGTTAAAAACTACGCAAAAGCAAATCCTCATAGAATGGGTAAATGGACAAAAGATTCTAAAACTGATGTTGCATTTATGAACTCAGGAGATTTTTATGGTTCTGAATTATCAAAAACTTTTGATGCTGCTGATGATTTAAAAATCTCTTTTATTGATGCAAAAGGTACTGAAACTGTATTAAAAGCTTCTACTAAAGTTATTGCTGGTGAAATTATTGATGCAACAACTATGAGTGCAAAAGCTTTAAAAGAGTTCTATGCTCAAGCGATTGAAAGAGCTAAAAAAGAAGATGTATTATTATCATTACACTTAAAAGCTACAAT
>CBFHMY010000118.1:0-4021 GCA_965657055.1 uncultured Aliarcobacter sp.
AATTCATCCCCGTCTCTAGACATCGGGGTTTTCTTGAAGGGTTGAGATAAAACCACATTCTCTTAAAATATAAGCTATTTTAAGAGAATATGAGTAAATATATTATTCTGAATCTTCAACTACGCTGTTGGCATGTAATACAGATAAATAATCTTTAAATCTACTTTGACCTAAATTATCTTCTTTATAATCATTGATTAATTGTCCAACATAAGATACTAAACCAGTTGCTGGAACTTTTACTCCAATTTTTCTTGAAATTCTACTTCCTTTTTCACCTTCTAGGTTTCCTCCTAGTAAAACTTCATAACCTTCAACTCTCGCACCTTCATGTCTAATCATTCCACCAACAAATCCAATATCTGAAATTTGTGGTTGAGAACAACCATTTCCACATCCTGAAATTGAAATAGTTACATCTTCTGTAAACTCAGGGAATTTTTCTTCAAGTTCAACTAATACTTTTTTAGCAAACTCTTTAGTTTCAGTAATACCAAATTTACAGAATTCTTTTCCTGTACATGATTGTAATCTTGCTCTAAAAGGAGTTGGTTTATATGGGTAACCAAGTGCTGCAATTTCATTTGCTAAATCTTGAACTACCTCATCTTTTACACCATAAACAATAAAGTTTTGAGTAGCAGTTAAAGATAAACCTTCTGCGTTATATTTTTTACAGATATCATACATAGCTTGGAAATCAACACCAGCAACTCTTCCTGAGTTTGTTGCAAATCCAACATATGAGTAACCCTTTTGTTGTGCTTTATTAATTCCAAAGTGATTTCTATTTTCAAAAGATTCAATTTTTGGCTCTACTAAACCTTCTTCTAAAGCATAACCAATAACTTTTTCAATTTCAGCCACAAATTTTTCAATTCCCCAGTCATTTAATAGGTGTCTTACCCTTGCTTTGTTTCTATTTTCTCTGTTTCCATTGTCTCTAAAAATTTCAGCACAAGCAACTGCTACATCTTGAACTTGTTCAGGTTTTACATATCTATTTGCTCTTGTTGCTATTTGTTTTGATTTTGATAAACCTCCACCAATAGTTAAGTCAAATAGTACTTCACCTTTCTCATTTTTAAATCCAGTAAAAGCAACATCTTGAATTTCATGGGCAGCACAATGACACTTACATCCACTAATACCAATTTTATATTTTCTAGGGAAATTACAAAATCTATCTTCATTTACATCAAAATAAGTATCTACTTGTTTTACTAATTTTGCTGCATCATAAAACTCACCTTCATCTATTCCACTTACAGGACATGTCATTATAGGTCTTGGTCCATCACCTGATGCCATTCTTGAAGTTAATCCAACAGATTTTAATAAATCTAAAATAGCTGGCATATCTTTTATTTGAATAAAGTGAAATTGAACATTTTGTCTAGTTGTAAAATCAACTAAACCTTGAGCATACTCTTGCCCTATTTTAGCCATTACTGCTAATTGCTCTAGATTCATCTTAGTATCAACTAATTTGATTCTTTTCATAAAATATTTCTTATCTTCTGTTCCATCACTGTTAATATGTGGATACATTCCATACCATTTCAATAAACCAATATACTCATCTTTTAAAGGAATTCCATCTATTGCTTCTTTATAAACATCATCTATAACTCTTAAAGGATTTCTAGAAGCTTTTAATTGCTCTAAAGGTGATAACTCATTTGCCATAATTTTCTCCTATTATTTAAAGATAAAAATAATATCTTTTTTTTCACTAATTTTCAGAATTATATCCTATTTTCATAAAAAATAGATTAAATTAATCTTGATTAAATCACTATGGTATATATAGGAATATTTCATACTTATATTTATACTTATTTTTATGGTGAAAAATCAAGGAATATAGTAGAATAATTAAAGAAAATAGGCTTTTTGATTTTCTTTTTAATTAATTTTTTTAATCACAAAGAACCATTTTATCGATATTTAGAACCATTAGAAATAAATTTAAGATTTTTTTCAGAATATTTCTTTTTTTATGGTTTATAATTACAGTATAGAATAAGAAATAAATCTACAACGTTTTATTTATCTTCTTATAGTCTTATTCTATTCTAAATTTTCAGGAGAATAAATTGGGTGCTTCATCTACAAATGAGCCGAAAAATTTTATTCCATTTCTTGACTTATTAAAACAATTAATAAGGGTTCCATCAGTAACTGGTGCTGAACACTCTTTTTTATTATATTTAAAAAGAGAGTTAGAAGAAATTGGTATAAAAACACAATACTATGATGGTCTATTGGTTGCGCAAGGTAAAAATCCTACTAAAGGAATGCTTAGTGCTCATATTGATAGACATGGTGTAATTTGTACAGGACCAAATGAATTTCAATTCGCAGCTTTCCTTGCTAAAAATCGATCTGATTTAAGAGGAAATTCACTATCTGAACAAACATATCAATTAATTGCAAAAAGATATATAAATCAACAAGTTCAAGCTTATGAACCTTGGAGTGGAAGTTACTTAGGAATTGGTAAAATTTCTGACGTATATATGAACGAAGACGTAAATAACCTATTCTTTAAAATTGATGGATTATCTCATTTACAACCAGGAACACCAGTTGCTTTTAGTGATAAACTAAAAAAAACTGATGATTTGTTATCTGCACAACTTGATAATGTTATTAGTGCTGCCATTATAATCTATTTATATCAAAATGGATTTCAAGGAACAGCATTTTTTACAGCCCAAGAAGAAGCTGGAAAATCCTGGAGATATGTTTATGAATGGTTTAGAAAAAACAACTTAACTACAAGTGAATTGTTAGTTCTAGATACTAGTCCTTATGACACAAGACTTGAAGCAGATGTTCAACAAGTTGTTCTTAGAAATAGAGATGCAAATGCTAGATTTAAATCTCCTATTTTAAAACAACTTAAAAACTTTTGTCATAAAAATAGAATTGATTTTTCTTGCAAAGATACTTTTATTCAAGAAAAAAATAAAATTAGAAAAGAAAAAGGTTTGCCTTTATTGACTCTTGGTAGTACGGAACTTGGAAGAATTGTAATGGAATCAAAGGGATCTATCCAAGGTGCAACATTACAAATACCAACAACAGGTTATCACACGGTTGAAGAAACAGCTTCTATTAAGTCTGTTAAGGCAATTTTATATATATTAAGCAGTATTTATATTGATACTAAAAAAGCTTAATAAAAAAATTTTAAATATATTAATTTAGAGGAATTGAGAGTTATGAATTTAGCTATTATTTATGAATTAAGAGCAAATGATGTAAGCGAAGAGCATATTGAATTAATCATGAGTAGAGTGAAGAACCGATTTACAGAGGAAAATATTGATAAAGAACTTGTAAAATTAGGTTATTCTAAAATGTTTACGGTAGACTACGATGAATTTGACAACTATGATTTTGATGATAATTATAGTGGTCACAGCCACAAGGGAAATAATGAAGAAATTGACTAATAAAGAATTAGTAAAACTATATTACCACGAATTATGGAATAAACAAAATAAAGATTATATTGATATTTTATTTGATGACAATATAACATTCCATGGTTCTTTAGATATATCAGTTGTTGGAAAAGAAAAATTCAAAGAATATATGGACACTATCTTAACTGGTATTCCAAATCTTTTCCATAGTATTATCATGATGGTAAGTGAAGATGATACAATAGCTGTTAAAGCATTGTATAATGGACGACATACTGGTAAACTGTTTGATTATGAAGCAAGTAACAATAAAATTGTTTACAATGGAGCATCTTTCTTTAAATTTAGAGATGGGAAAATTGTAGATATTTGGGTTCTTGGTGATTTAAATAATCTTAATAAACAACTTTCATAAACACTCGTTTATGAAAGGAACTTTATGACACAAATAAGTAATCATATATATTGCGCAGATTTTCTAACTTCATTTGATATTGAAACAAAACTTTTACCTAATCCTTATTATGACTATCCATTTCTAATAATAGATGATTTTCTTAGTATTAATGAGTGTAATGAAATAA
>CBFHMY010000119.1:0-3876 GCA_965657055.1 uncultured Aliarcobacter sp.
AAAAGAAGATAGCAAAGAGTTTGTGGATGAAATAATGACCCAAGTTCAATATATGACAAAAACAATAGATGATTTTAGATCTTTTATCAAACCATCTATGTCTAAAAGCAATTTTGAAATAAGAGAAGCTATTGAAGAATTGCTAAGAATTATTGAACATAATATTAAATATAACTATATTGATGTTGAGGTTAATTTTCAAGAGAATAAAAAATATATAATAAGTGGCTATCCGAACGAATTTAAACAAGCAATTTTGAGTATTATAAATAATGCTCGAGATAGTATTTTGAAAAAAAGAGAAAAAGAAAACTTTCAAGGAAAAATTACTATAGATACTTTTTATGAAAATGAGAATATTTACATAAGTATAAAAGATAATGGAATAGGAATAAAAAAAGATAATTTAGAAAAAATATTTGAGCCATTTTTTACAGATAAAATAAATGGTGATGGGTTTGGACTTTATATGGTGAAGTTAATTATTGAAGATAAAATGGATGGAGTTATAAAAGCTCTAGAGCAGAAAAATGGAGCAAATATTTTAATTGCTCTTAATAAAAATCTATAAAAATAGGTAAACATATGAAAATATTATTATTAGAAGATAATAAACGACTTTCAAATTTGATTATTGAAGCATTAGAAGAAAAGAACTATAAAGTCGATTGGTTTGAAGATGGTAAAATAGCTTTACAATCTATTCATAATGGATATGATTGTTTTATTTTGGATATAAATGTTCCAGGAATTGATGGTTTGAGTTTATTAAAAGAATTAAGAGTTATGGATGAAACTACACCTGCAATTATAATAAGTGCAAACGTTGAACTTGAAACCATAAAAGATGCTTATGTAAAAGGTTGTGATGAGTATATGAAAAAACCTTTTTATATATATGAATTAGAAACTAGAATTGATAAGCTTTGTAAAAAAATATCAACAGATATAAATTTACCAAATGCTTATGTGTATAATTTAGATTTAGAAAAACTTTTTGATGATAAAAAAGAAGAGATTAAACTTGCAAAAAAAGAGATACTATTAATTAATCTTTTTGCAAAGAATTTAGAAAAAATTATAACCTTTGAACAAATAGAACAATATGTTTGGGAGGGTGATTTAACAACAAATGACAATATAAGAGCATTAATTAAAAGGCTTAGAAAAAAACTTCCAGAAGATACAATCATTTCCCAAGGTGGAATGGGATATATTTTAAATATTGTTAGAAAATTTAATTAATAAAAATATTTGAAACTAGGGCTTTATATAAGATTTGTTATACTTTGCAAAAAATTAAAAAGGGTTTAGATGAACTTTGAGACAATTTTAGGTAAAGTGGATTTTTTAGAGTTTTTAAGAGGTAAAAAAGCTACATTTTTATTAAGTGCTAGTGTTACAAAAACTTGTGAAATTCCAAACATTTCACAAGCAGGAATTCCTGGGAAGTTACATTTAACACCAATTCTTGATGCAGAATTTTTATGTACAAAAGAAGTGCGTTCAATGCCCGAAATTGCTCAAACTCCAAAGGGTGTACCAACACCTGCACTAATCACAAGAGCAGTTCATGAACTAAATGCATTTTCAAATATTGAGATTTTAAATCTTGGATTGGAAGCATTACCTCAAATTAGCCATTTTAAAATACATAATTTTGCTATGAAACCAAGTGGAAGAATTGATGATGGTGCAAAAATTCCTGCTATGGAAGTTTTTCAAAAGGCAATTGAGTTTGCTCAAAATTATAAAACAAATGATGATTATGTAATTTTAGCTGAATCAATACCAGCAGGAACTACAACCGCAAATGCAACAGCCTTAGCTTTACAATATGAGTGTGAAGGATATTTTTCAAGTTCATTTAAAAATAATCCAAGTGATATTAAAAACGAAACAATAAAAAAAGCCTTAAGTAAAGTTGATTTAAAGGCAGATTTATTTGAAATTCTTTCAAGTGTAAGTGATAATATGATTATTTTTAATGCTGGATTTATACTTGGAAGTAGAGCAAGTAATTTAAAAGTAATTCTTGCAGGTGGAACTCAAATGGCCGCTGTTCTACTTGTTGTAAACTCAATTTTAAGAAGTATGGATGGAACTATTGACTCATCAAATATTGCACTTTGTACAACAAAATGGATAAGCAAAGATGAAAATTCAAATATAAAAGCACTTTTAGAGCAACTTGATTTTCCTATAAATGCCTATGCTAGTGATTTTGATTTTGCACTTTCAAACCATCCAGCTCTTAAACTTTATGATCAAGGTGAAGCAAAAGAGGGTGTTGGATGTGGTGGTGCATTATGTTATGCTTCAATTAATGGCTTAACAAAAGAGCAAGTTACAAAAAAAATTGAAAGTTTTTTAGGCTAGATAGGATAATTAAGTGAAAAAAATATTTTTAATTTTACTAGCAACAATTATTATGCTAAAAGCATGGACAATACAAGATGATCCATATTATAAACACAAAAAGAGTCAATTTCAAATGCTATCACAAAGTACAAAATACACAACGGTAATGTTAGGTGATTCAATCACAGATGAAGGACAATGGGATGAGTTATTAGATAATTCCCATGTTCAAAATCGAGGAATAAGTGGAGATACAACAGATGGGGTTTTAGAAAGACTTGAGAGTACAAATAAAAGTATAAAACAAGTTTTCATAATGATTGGTGTAAATGATATCATGAGAGGTAAAGAAGTAGATGAAGTTTATTCAAACTACTTAAAAATCATAAAATTCTTTCGAGAAAGAAACATAAAAGTATATATTCAATCAACACTATTTATAGGTGAAAAAAGAGCAGAAAACTTTAACCCAAAAATTGAAGAATTAAATAAAAAACTAGAAGCTTTTGCAAAAGAGAATAGCATAACTTTTATAAACCTAAATCCAATTTTAGCACCAAATAAAATGCTAAGAAAAGAGTTTACCTTTGATGATTTACATCTAAATGGAAGTGCTTATAAACTATGGGCGCAAGAGATTAGAAAGTTCTTTTAGTTTTATTAAAGAAGACCTCTTTTAAAGAGGCCCTACTTTTTATATTTTTATAGCACATTCTTTACAGCTTACTTGTGTTGAAGTAAATACTTTTAAACTTTTTCTTTGTATCTTATTGCAATTAATACAAGTAAAGCTAACCATTTCATTACCCATGTACTTATTAGACATTTTTATATCTTTGAAGTTTGAAGTATCTATGTTATTTTCTCTACATATTTTTTCTATACTATTTTCATCTTTTTCAAGTATAGTTTTAGTATTTATTTTAGGTTCTTTAATCACTTTGTCTTCAATTATTGTTTCTTCTACAATTTCTTTCTTCTTAGATATTGGATATTTTTTTTCATAATCAATTTTTATCGGTTTATGTTCTTTAACAAGTATTCCACCAATATACATTAAGTGCTCAAAACTTACTACATTATTAGTCATAACTTTTGCAAAAAGTACTGCAAATTTAAGAGGATTTTTTAAAGTTTCATTACGTAAAGAAGTTACAAAAGTATCAGCTCTATAGAAATTAGATGGTAATTTTTCATTTGTTATAATAACTTCTGGTAAAAAAACAACTTTTGAAGATATAGCCATTTCAATATCGTGTTTTTCTAAAAAAGATTTTAAAACTAATTCATGTCTTTTTGATTGTTCTAATGGATTTGCTTGATTATATTCTTTACCATTTTTATATTTGTAAGTCATAGTCCCATCATTATTTATAGTAACTACAGCATCAGTATTTTTAGCCTCAATAAGAACAATTCCCATTGCTTTACTTATTAGCATATGATCAATTTGAGCAGTTTTGTTATCTATTTCTATTCTTAGGTCATGTAGAATAATATAATTTTTACTTTCAC
>CBFHMY010000120.1:0-3775 GCA_965657055.1 uncultured Aliarcobacter sp.
TTATGGTAGTAAAAAGTGGAAGAAATATCATAGGTTTTGACTTATGTGAAGTGGGAGACAGCGTTGATGGTTGGGATGCGAATGTTGGTTCTAGGATTTTGTATCAACTTTGTGGAGCATTATTAGCAAGTCAAGGTAAAATACCTTACAAATAACTCTAAACAAAAAATTAATATTTTTACTATATACTTTATATTACAAGTTTATTGAAAAGAGGTACACAATGAAAAAATATGATTTAATAATTATAGGAGCTGGACGAGCTAGTAATCTTGCTGCTAGTGCTGGAAAAGCTGGTAAACGAGTTGCTATAATTGAAAAATCTACTTTAGGAGGAACTTGCCCAAATAGAGGTTGTGTACCTTCAAAACTATTATTAGGTTACGCACACGTTGCAAATGCTATAAGAGAATCTAAAAGACACTTTATAGACTCATCTATAAACAGTATTGATATAAAAAAGATATTTGAAAAGACAAATACTTATATTTCAAAAATAGATGCTATATATGAAAATAAATTTAATGAAAACGTAGACATATACAAAGGTATCGGCTCTTTTATATCAAATAATGTAATCAAAGTAAATGATGAGCAATTAACTGCACCTAAAATCGTAATTGCAACTGGAACAAAACCTATAAAAGCACCCCATGAAAAAGCTTGGACTAGTGATGATATATTTCCTTTACTTGGCGATATTCCAAAGTCTATTACTATTGTTGGAGCTGGCTTTATTGCTTGTGAGCTTGCAAGCTTTTTTTCAGGTGTTGGAATTAAAACTACATTACTAGTTAGAAGTCAAGGAATTTTAAGTAATGAAGATGAAGAGATATCTGCTATTTTTAAAGATGAATTTAGTAAAAAAATGGATATTTTATTTGATACAACAATCAAAACTACAGAATATGAAAATAATCAATTTAATCTTATCCTTGAAAATAAAGATGGAACAATAAAAGAACATCAAAGTGATGCCCTACTTTATGCAACAGGAAGAGAATCAAATACAGATACATTAAGCCTTGAAAATACATCTATTCAAATAGATGAAAGAGGTTTTATAAAAAGAGATGAGTTTTTTGAAACAAATGCAAAAGGAGTTTATGTAGTAGGAGATGCCTCAGGAAAACATATGCTTCAACATGCAGCTGCTTATGAAATCAATCATCTAGGAAAGATTTTATTAGAAGACTGCAAAGAACCTTTACACTTTAAATATATGCCCCATGCTGTTTTTACAGAACCTGAAATTGCAAGCGTTGGAATAAGTGAGCAAAAAGCAAAAGAGCAAAATATAAAATACGTTACAAGTATTACAAACTGGCTAGCAAGTGCAAAAGCTATGTCTACTAGACTTCATTATCCTGTAACTAAGTTTCTTATAAATCCAGATAATTATGAGATTTTAGGATGTCATATGATAGGACCTGAGAGTTCAACTATGATGCATCAAGTTTTAGCAGTAATGCATATAAATAATGATGTAAGACATATAAAAGAAATGCTTTATATTCATCCAGCATTAAGTGAAGCTTTACTTCCAGCAGCTGTTGCAGCTGTAAGAGAAGTTGAAAAGTATAATAAAAAGGTATGAAATTCATACCTTTTTTATCAATCTAAATTTGATTCAACAAAATCCCAATTTACTAGTTTCCAAAAGTTTTCTAAGTAAGCAGGTCTTGCATTTCTAACATCAATATAATAAGCATGTTCCCAAACATCACATACTAAAATAGGTTTTAAATTATCAGCAAGTGGAGTTTGTGCATTTGATGTAGTTATAATCTTTAGTTTTTGAGCATTATCTTGAACTAACCAAGCCCAACCTGAACCAAAATGTCCAATTGCTTTTGCTGTGAACTCTTTTTTAAATTCTTCAATAGAAGCAAAACTTTCAACTAAAGCTTCTTGTAGTTTTTCAGAAATAGCACCTTGAGTGGGAGTTAAACCTTTCCAAAAAAAGTCATGATTATAAACTTGAGCTGCATTATTAAAAACAGCACCTTCTGAATCATAAACTATTTCAAGTAAACTTTTATCTTTGTATTTTGTATCTTCTATTAATTCATTTAATTTGTTAACATAAGTTTGGTGATGTTTTCCATAGTGAAACTCTAAAGTTTCTTTTGACATCAAAGGAGCTAAGGCATCTAAAGCGTAAGGTAAAGTCATTAATTCATGTTTCATTTTATATCCTTTTATATATTATTTTATTTTATTTGCGAACATTAAATTATAGTCAAATTTAATTAAATTATATCAACAATAAAAAAGGATTTGATTAAATTGAGATTTAAGAGAAAAAGGGAACAAAACCATAAAAGATTTTGTTCCAAATTTATAAAGTATTATGCAAATGCAGGTTCTAAGAAAGGAATGATTTGTTTTTTTCTTGATAAACAACCATCTAACCAAACTTTTCCATCAACAAGTTTACAATTAAATGCTTTTTCAAAAATAGAAGCATCACTTGAAGAAACTAACACTTCACTACCTTCTTTCATAATGTCTGTTAAGATTAAACAAGTTGTATGTAAATTGTTTTCAATTCTTAATTTTTCTAAATCAGCTTGTAATTCATCTTTTACACTATCAAAGATAGCTAAATCAATAACTTCAAGTTGTCCAATACCTACTTTTGTTCCATGCATATCAAATGGTTTGTAGTCTCTTAAAATCAACTCTCTAACAGGAACTCCTTGAACTGCTGATTTAACTTTGAACATTTCCATTCCAAGTGCTCCAAAATCTTCAACACCACAAATTGTTGCTAATTCTCTAACAGCTTTAATATCAATTTCAGTACAAGTTGGTGATTTAAAAATTACAGTATCAGATAAAATTGCACACATCATAATTCCAGCAATATTTGCAGGGATTTCAACTTTATGATAATCATACATTTCTTTTACGATTGTATTTGTACAACCAACTGGTCTAATCCAACACTCTAATGGAGTAGAAGTTGTAATATCACCTAATTTATGATGATCTACAATTCCCACAACTATTGCTTTATCAATATCAGCTGGAGCTTGACCTTTATCTGAATAATCTGTAATAAATAGTTCTTCACCTGCGAATTCAGTTTTTAATAATGGTGCTTCAAAACCAAATCTATCTAAAATAAATTGAGTCTCAGGAGAAACTACACCTTGACGTGCAGGAATTGCTTCTCGTCCAATTTTATTTAATAAATATCCTAATGAAATCGCTGAACAGATAGAGTCTGAATCAGGAGTTGTGTGTCCACATGTATAAATTGCCATATAAAGTCCTAATTTTTATTAATTTTTGCCATTTTATCTAAATTAAAGTTATGTTACTTTTAAATAAAAAAATTAATAGCATAGGATAATATAAAATAAGCTCAATATGTAAAATTATAAATCAATCACTCATTGGCAAAGTAATAATAAACATGGCTCCTGTGAACCTTTTACCTTCAAATTCATAATCTACATTTTGCACAGTTAATTCCCCTTGCATATGTTTTGTTATAATTTCTTCTGACATATAAAGTCCTATTCCTGTTCCTTGACTTTGATGTTTAGTTGTGAAATATGGTTCAAAAACACGTTTGATAATATCTTCTTTTATTCCACCTGCATTATCTTTTATTTTTATTACTAGATTTGAATCTTCTTTAAAAATATCTATAAAAACATATCTTTCTGTATTAATAGAATCTAAAGCATCCATAGAATTTTTAAGTATATTCAATAGAACTTGAAGAAATTCTCTTTCAAAACCATTTATAGTTAAATCATCA
>CBFHMY010000121.1:0-3615 GCA_965657055.1 uncultured Aliarcobacter sp.
GGTGAGTTTGCAAATATATACCCAAATCCTGCGTCAAACTTAGGTACTTTTTCTAGTTTTGATAGAAGAGCAGCTGGTACAAATATCTGGAATGACGATATGCTTTTAGAGGCTGTTGCTGCCGTTTTAAACAGATTAAGTCCTAATGCTGTCATTGCTCAAAAATATGTAGTTACTTTTCAAACATTTACAGGAAGTGTTGGGCCAGAAACTATTGCTGTTGTAAAGGGTGAAGATGGTATTTGGGTTTATCAATAATATTAATTATTTGCAATATTTACTTTTTTTCGGAGATTATTTATCGTAAAAAAAAACTTATAGAAATGAAAAAAAATCGGTTACTCCTCTTTGTTCTTTTTTCTCTTTTGTATTTTCAGAAATATTTACTTTTGTTTCTTTTACTTCAAGCTTTTCTAGTGGTGCAATTACATCATCACTTTCTTGTGGTGCTGTTGTCTGAGTTTGTTCTTCAAGTGCTTTGTTTATATTAGTTTTATTTACGAAGTTATATTCTTGTTTTTTACTATGTGATAACTCACTTACAGGAATATACTCATCACTTGCAAATAAGCTTAAGGCTAAAAAAGAAAAAACAACTATTTTTTTCATAAAAAATCTCCAATTATATTTAATAAAAGATAATAGCCAAGCTTTAATAAAAAATTATTTAAATAATTATATTTTCAAAATTTTCTTTTATATAATCAGCAACTCTAAAAGAATTTGCATATATAGTCCAGGTAAATGGTACACTTCCACCCGTTGGCATAAAACTTCCATCTGTTACAAAAAGGTTACTTACTTCATGTGCTTGGCAATACTTATTTAAAACAGAAGTTTTAGGATTGTTTCCAAATCTACAACCACCTGCTTGTAAGTTAGAAGAAGGAAGTGATGAAATATCTGAGACTATGTTTTTCCCACCCATTTTTTCAAATATTTTTACAGCTTTTTCTTTTATAAAATTTGCAGCTTTAAGATCTTGTTGATGGCTTCCTATTCTAATATTTGCAACAGGAATTCCATACTGATCTTTGAATTTCTCATCTATACTTATAAAGGAATTATCATTTGGAGTCCAATCTAAAAACAACTCCATATTTAAAGTTCTAGTTTTAGTAAATTTTTCAAATATACTATTTTGTAACTTTTCACCAATAACTAAGTCATCATTTTCATCATATCTTAAAAAAGATGCCCTTCTTATAGGATTTGCATGTTCAAAAAGCATATCAATCGTTCCACCTTTAAACTCTTTTGTGTAATACCAATCCATAATTGATCTATTTACAAAAAGTCCTGAAGCTAATAAATCTTCTAAAGGTAAATTTGATTCATCAAAGCTTGCACTTATTATCCCACCACTACTTGAGAGAAAGTTTTTTCCTACATTTCCACTATTATTTGCAAGTCCATTTGGAAAGTTTTCATCTTTTGAATTTAATAAAAGTCTTGAACTTTCAACTGCTTGTGCTGCTATAACAAATAGTTTTGCATTTATTTCTTTTTTATTTCCCTCTTTAGTTAAATAAATAGCTGATTTTATTTTTTTATCTTTACTTGTTTCTAGTTTTATTACAAAGGCATTTGGAATTATTTTTACGTTATTTGTTGCTAATGCATCTTTTATTAATGAAGCTCTTGAGCTTCCTTTTGCAGCACTTGAACAAGCATATGAACCACAATAATTTGAATAATAACAAGGATTTCTATGTCCTTTTTGTTTTGTTAGTATTGCCCTTGGTGTTTTTATAGTTTTATAATTTAAATCTTTGCAGGCTTTATCTATTAGATTTACTATTTTATTCTCTTGTAATGGTGGATATGGAAAATCTTTTGTACTTCGTGGCTCCATAAATTCATATTCTTGAACTTCACCTGAAACGCCAACAACTCTTTCAACCTTTTCATAGTACTTTTCCATATCATCATAAGATATAGGCCAATCAACTATATTTGAGTTTTTAGGAACTCCATATACTGATGCTAATTTAAAATCATTTGGTTTTAATCTATGAAAATAACCACTCATAAAGTTGGAAGAACCACCTAATAGATTTCCATTCCAAAAACTCCAACCTGTCTCATATGTTGGAAACTTTTGCCAAGAGCCCTCTACAAACTCTTCAATAGTGTGATATTCATCTTTTAAATTTGGAGTGTAAATTGGACGTCTAACAAAAGCTATTTCATCTTTTGAAAAATCTTTTTCATTATAAATATCACCTTTTTCTAAAACACAAACACTCAAACCTTTTCCACTGAGTTCATAAATAATAGGACCAGCTCCTGCTCCACTTCCAATCACACAGACATCATAAATCATATTATTTCTCCATAAGGCTTTAATGGTCTTGGATATCCAATATTATGATTTACACTAAGCCATCCTATTTGATTAGAGTTTCCACCGTATAAAGGATCACTAAACATAGCTTCTACACCAAAATATGAAAGTTTTGAAATCCATGATTTAGCATATTGACTCTTCTTTATTATTGAAAAAATAAGTTCTTTTTTTTCTTCTTTATCTAAACTTAAAAATTTTGGGAAACTACTTTGAAAATCCTTTGTTCCATCTATTATTAAAACCTTATCATCATTATCAAAACTTTTATGGGAAATATTTTTAACTAAGTAGTTTAAAGCTTTAAACTCCTCAGCACTAGGCATTACATTTGTTTTTGGAAATATAATATTTAAAACTTCATCTAAAATCAATAATGAATCTTTTGAGAAATCCCTTGCAATAATAATATTTGATGAGAACAATAAAGCAGTAATAGTGGTAAATTTTATAAATTTTCTTCTTTTCATAAAAAAATTATAACTAAAAAAGTGTTTATAAAGCATTTAGATATGCTATACTTTTGTATGTTAGTTTCAAATAATACATCATTAAATATACTATTACCAAATGATAACAAAGTTTTAAAAGAGGTTTTAAAAGAAGCCGATTCAAAAAGCTTAGATCAGATGTTGAAAAATAATTCTACATCTGTAAAAGACGTTATAAAAGAATTATTTGATGGCTTAAAAAGTGGAACAAAATCAAATGCAACAATAGAAAATATTCTAAAAAATTCTACAGTTTTTAAAGAAATGGGAAATGTATCAAATAACCTTAGTTCTTTGATGGATGATATTTCACAAGATGAAAATTTACAAAAATTCAAACCCCAAATAGAGAGTTTTTTAAAAAACATCAAAGAAATGGATGCAAGTACTTTAAAAGATCAAATAAGTAAATCAGGTGTTTTTTTAGAATCAAAAATGACTCAAACCCCCAATGCCAAAATTGAAAATATTTTAAATCAAATACAAAATTTAGTAAAAAATGTTGATACACCACAAGCAAAGCAAGTAAATGAATTACTTACAAAGACTTTTCAAAGTTCAAGTACTAGTGAGTTATCAAATAATTTAAAAACACTTACATCTTCTTTACAAAATTTAAGTAATACTTTAAATACATCACAAACACAAAATTTATCAAGCCTTACAAATCAATTAAAAGAGTTTATAAACAATGGTTCTTTACTTGAATCAAAAATAGAAAATAATACAGCAAGTGTTAATCCACAAAATAAAGAAGTTACAAGTGCACAAGCAAAA
>CBFHMY010000122.1:0-3317 GCA_965657055.1 uncultured Aliarcobacter sp.
TTAATAGGAGATGCATCAATACCTGCTTCTGCAAGTTTTTTAAACTCTTCCATATTATAAGCAACACCAGAACCACCACCTGCTAGGGTAAATGAAGCTCTAGAGATTACAGGGAAACCAATTTCTTTTGCTACTTTCATAGCCTCTTCAACACTGTATGCATTTGCACTTCTTGGCAAATCCATACCAATTTTAATCATTGCTTCATTAAAAAGATGTCTATCTTCACCTTTTTTAATAGCATCAGGATGAGCTCCAAGGAAATGTACACCTTCTAGCATACCTTTGTCATACATTGAAGTTGCAACATTAAGTGCTGTTTGTCCACCCATTGTAGGTAAAATAGCATCAATTTTTTCTTTTTCAATGATTTTAGCAACAACAGCTTCTGTAATTGGCTCAATGTATGTTTTATCAGCAAACTCAGGATCAGTCATGATCGTTGCTGGATTTGAATTTATTAAAACAACTCGGTATCCTAGTTCTTTTAGCGTTTTAGTAGCTTGAGTACCTGAGTAATCAAACTCACACGCTTGACCAATAACAATTGGTCCAGAACCAATAAGTAAAATAGACTTTATATCTTCTCTTTTTGGCATAAAAATTCCCCACATATATTTTTATAAAATTTGGATAGTGTATCTAAAAGGGGCTTAAAATTGGGTTATATGATTATTGTTTAGTAGTTATTAATTTTACTGCAAGTGCAACAAATACAAAAGAAGCTAGTTTATTTAGTATCATTTGAGATTTTTCAGATTTATTAAAAACTTGAGATAATGTTCCTGATAATAAAGCTATCATTCCAAAAATTATTATAGTGGCAAGAATAAATAATCCACCTAATAATATCATCTGAAAAGAGACACTTCCTAAATTAGGATTTGTAAACTGTGGTAAAAAAGCCAAAAAGAAAATAGAAACTTTTGGATTTGTTATATTCATAATAATTCCACGATAATATAGTTTTTTATAATCGATGATTTTATTATTCTTAGTATCTATTTTTTCACTTGGAGCTTTAAAAATTTGCCATGCAAGATACAATAAATATCCTGCTCCGATAATTTTTAGGATCGTAAATGCTAGCGCTGATGTTTGAAAAATAACAGCAACACCTAAAGTAACAGCTAAAGTATGAAAGATAAGCCCTGTACATAAACCAAACATTACCATAATACCTGATTTTTTTCCTTGAAATATTGATTGTGTTAAAACAAAAATATTATCAGGCCCTGGAACTAAAGCTAATAAAAGGGCTGCTGAAAAAAAAGCAAGTAAAGTTTCAATTGGTAACATCTAAATCCTATATTATTTTTATTAATCTATAATTATGCAACAGGTAAATTAAATCTTTTTGTATTTAAAGCACCTTCACTATCAAATGAAAGGTAATATAAAACATCTTTTTTTACACTAAGACCTGCAAGATATCTAAGTGCTAAATTTGCTTGAAGTGAACCTATATGCATAACAATAGGACATGCTATTCCATTTGGTTTTCTATCATTTATTTGAAAAACTGCTTCATATGATGCTTTTTCAAAGAAACAAACTTGTCCATGAAACTCTTCAACACTACCATAAATCCAAGCTTGATTGTTTTTCATGCAATATTCATTTATTGCTGCTCGCGTTGGAAGGTTATCTGTTGCATCTATTATTAAATCAAAATCCAAACCTCTTTTAGCAAATTCATCAAAACCTTCCGTATAAGCTGTAACTTTTGTAAATGGACATCTTGACTCTACTAATTCTTTCAGAACTTCTGCTTTATATTTTCCATCATCTCCAACTTTAAAACCTATTTGTCTATGGATATTATGAACACCAACAGTATCAAAATCTATAAATGAAAACTCCCCTATTCCAGAAGCTCCAAGTGCAATAGCTAAAGTACAACCTAATCCACCACTTCCAATAATTGCTACTTTTTTACCTTGTAAAGAATCTTGTGTTTCTTGTCCCCAAAGTTTTATTTGTCTATTAAAATATTCGTTAAATTCTTCATTCATAAGTCATTCCTTAGTATATTACTTTAGATTATTATTTTTATATCTTATTGTAATAATAGCAAATTAAAATTAAAATTTCATGTCTGCTATCAATTCTTAATAATCTATATAGTATTATTACCCTTATAAATTTTTCCAAGGAACACCATGAAAAAACCAATTATTTTTGCCCTATCTTGTCTGCTATCTTTAAATGCATACTGTGCAGAAGCAAAAGATGACTATGATACATTAAAAAAATCTATAGTTAAACAATTTGAAAAGCAAACTCCAAAAGAATGGGGAGAAAATGTTAAAGGTGTAAAAACACAATTAATATCAAAACAAAAAACAATTGCAATCACTTTAGATGCATGTGGAAGTCCTCATGGAATGGCATATGACAGCAAACTTATTTCTTATTTAGAAAAAAATGAAATCCCTGCAACTCTATTTATAAATGCAAGATGGATTGATAATAATCTTGAAACATTTAAAAAATTAGCAGCTAATCCTCTTTTTGAAATAGGAAATCATGGAATGGCTCATAAACCAGCATCTGTAAGTGGCCAAGCAGCTTATGGGTTAGCAGGAACTGCAAATGTTGAAGAAGTTGTTGATGAAATAGAGCAAAATGCTAGAAAAATTCAATCAATTACAGATAAAAGACCAGTTTATTTCCGTTCAGGAACTGCTTATTATGATGAAGTTGCTGTAAAAATTGCAAATAAATTAAAACATCAAGTTATTGGTTTTTCTATTTTAGGAGATGCAGGAGCAACATATAGTGCTAAACAAGTTGAAAATGCATTTTTATCAGCTAAAAATGGCGATATTGTTATCGCACATTTTAATCATCCAGAATCACAAACAAGAGAAGGTATGATAAGAGCTATTGAAAAACTTAAAAAAGAAGGTTATAAATTCGCTAAATTATCTGATTATAAATTAAAATAATCAGATATTAGTTATAAGTAGCTGCAGGTTCGGCTACTTGTAAACTCTGTTCAAAAGAATTATTATTTACAATAATCTCTTCATACAAATATTTCTGAAATCCAACAAATGTTTCTCTTATAGTTCTTATATCTCCAATGCTCTTTTTAGCATCATCAATAGCGTTATATTTTACAATCAACAAATCATTTAATCTAGCATCATCTAATTCAGTTATACCTTTAGAAACGTATTGTTTAAGAACAAAATCTAAAAACTCTTGTTTACCTTCATCATAATTTACTATTTTTAATCTAGCTTTTGTAGCTCTATTTAATCTTGGCACTACTTCTTTATGATATGCAATATATGATAATACATCATAAA
>CBFHMY010000123.1:0-3158 GCA_965657055.1 uncultured Aliarcobacter sp.
TTACTTATTTATACTTTCAGAAGTATTTTTAGGTAGAAGCTTTTTTTTTACGCTTTTTTTAATATCTTTATTGATTTTACTTTTTTATTTTTTGCTACTTATATTCCAATTACTAATTACTAATACACCAATACACTAATTACTGTTTTATCATTTGCAATTTATCATTTACAATTCAAGATTACTTATAATCTCTCTATATTTCCATTGTAGGAGGTTTTTTTATTTAGCTTATTCTTACTATGGGGTTTATTGTTTTTTTGGGTTTTAGGAGGGGTTTTACGGATTGGAGTTATTCTTTTTTAGATTAACTAATCTTGATTCGTATATTATTAGAGAATAGCTATTTTATATTTTATATTTATTCCATAGTTCTTTATTTCTTGTTTACCTTCTGAATCATTAGCTTTTAAACCAATTTTATATATCAAGTTACTTTTTCTAGTTAATTTTTGTTTTAGATAAAGTGAAGAGTTTATATCTACATAATTTACTTCAGCATTCTGCCAGTAGGATTCATTGTAGTTATGTATAGAGTATTTTTCATTTAGTTTTCTATCTAGTTTAAAATAACTTCTATACTCTGCTTTTTTCTTTACAGATTTTTTTAATATTTGACCAAAAGCATAATCTACACCATATATATTTTTCCAAGTTTTATTTGTCGTTAATTGAATAAACGGATTTATTTTATTATTTAGCTTTAACCCAAGTCTAGTTTTAAAATCTATATTTTTATATGCTTTATCTTTAAAAGATATTCCAAAATTTATAAGAGAATTATTGTTTCTTAATGGTTTTTCAAAAATATATTTTAGTTCTCTTTCTCCTTGGGAATCTATTAATAAATTAAATTGGTTGTTTACTTTTGGAACTTTTGATAGTAAATTATTTTGTCTTTTATTTTGTGAATTTATAAGTATAGGCTTAGCATATCTACTATTTTTATTTACTTTAACTAAGGCTGTTTCAAGATAAGATAAACTGTTAGTTTCCTCATTTGTATTAGCATAACAGTTATTTACAAAAAATAAGATAGGTATTAATAATTTATTCATAAGGTATTATACTCAAAAATTATTAATCTTTTTTTATAAGATATTTTATATTTAATTTATGACACATTTTTATTCCATATAAATAAATAATCCATGAAATATAAATCCAAAAAAATGTAAATAACAAAGTCGCAAGAGAGCCATAAATTGTTGTATATGTTTTATTGTAAACAACATAATAGACAAATAAATTTTTTGTAACAGATAAAACAAATAATGTAACAAATGATGAGATTAAAGCAGCTTTATTATCTATAGTTTTATTAACACTTAATTTGAATAAACTATAGAATATTAGCCATGCAAATACGTATGAAAATATATTATTTAGTAAATTGTTATTATATATAGACATAACTATATTTAAAGCTATAAATAAAATTGGTAAAACTATTAAATAAACAGAATAAAATAAAAAAGAAATATGAATTGATTTTCTTTTTGCTTTATGTATTTTATTTACAATATATTCATAATCTTTAAAAAACATTATAAATACAAATAACATATAAACAATACCTAATAAACCTAGTTTATTTGAATTTGATATATAGTTCTTTAGTGCGTCAATTATTTCAGTGGAGTGAGTAGGGTTGATTATATTAAAAACATATGAAGTGAAAATTTCTAAATAGCTTTCAAATTCAGAAAAATTTGAAATAAAAGCTATTAATAAAGCAATAATAGGAAGAATAGAAAAGATAGTAAAGAAGCTTAGTGAGGCTGCATAATAAGTTGTATCATCATTAAAAAATGAATCTATAACTTTTAATACCTTTTTAAATAAACTATCTTTATTATCTATCTCATTCATTGAATGATCATAGTCCCATTTTAAATGGATTTAAAATATTATTTGGATCAAAGGCTTTTTTAATATTTCTAAATAGATTCATTTCAGCTTCTGTAAAAGCAATATGCATAAAAGGAGCTTTTGATGTACCAATTCCATGTTCACCACTTAATGTTCCACCTAAATCAACTACATATTGGAAAATTTCTTCAATAGCTTTATGACCATCTTCCATCTCTTTTTCATTTGTTTTATCTTTTACCATTACATTAACATGGATATTTCCATCTCCTGCATGTCCAAAACAAGGAACTTGGAAACCATATTTTTCACCAATTTTATAAATACCATCAAGAGCAACTGGTAATTTACTTCTTGGAACTGAAATATCTTCATTTAATTTTTTTGTTCCATAAATCATAGTTGCAGGACTTGCATTACGTCTAGCAAACCAAAGTTTTTTACCTTCTTCTTCATCACTAGCTATTATAAATTCTGTTGAACCATTTGCTGCAAATGATTCTTTTAGTGTTTGAAGTTGCGAATCAATTTCTGCCATTGAACTAGCATCAACATCACCTACTAAAATTCCTCCTGCATTATCTGGAAGTGAAACTTGAGGAAATTTTTGTTTTAAAGCTTTAATTACAAGTGCATCTAAAAATTCCATTGCAACTGGATTTGCTCCAGCTGCAAGTGATTTAAACACTGCTGTCATTGCTGTATCAACTGATGGAAAAACTCCCATATAAGTTTGTTTAAATTTTGGTTTTGGAATTAATTTTAAAGTGATTTCTGTAATTATTGCTAATGTACCTTCACTTGCTATTAAAATTCCTGCTGTGTTATAACCAGCAACATCTTTGATAGTTTTTTTACCAGCAACAATAATATCTCCATTTGGAAGAACTGCTCTTAGTGCCATTACATAATCTTTAGTAATACCATATTTTGCAGCTCTCATTCCACCTGCATTTTCACTTACATTTCCACCTAGTGTTGAATACTCTTCACTAGCTGGATCTGGAGGATAAAATAAGCCTACTTCTTCAACTGCTTTTTGAAATTGCATATTAATAAGTCCCGGTTGAACAACTCCTACCATATTTTCCATATCAATTTCAAGTAGTTTATTCATATGTCTTTCAAGAGAAAGAATAATTCCTCCACTTGCAGGAAGTGCACCACCCGTAAATCCTGAACCTGCACCTCTTGGAACAATAACAATTCCGTGTTCATTACAATATTTTAAGATATCTGAAATATCTTGTTCATGTCTTGGGAAGACAACAGCATCTGGCTCAAAT
>CBFHMY010000124.1:0-3013 GCA_965657055.1 uncultured Aliarcobacter sp.
TTCAGTTGGAAATCCAGGGGTTACTAGAAATTTCCCACATATTACAGGAATTGATGTAGCAGGAACTGTATATGAATCAACTTCTTCAATATTTAAAGTAGGAGAAAGAGTTTTAGTAACTGGTTATGATATGGGTATGAATACAAATGGTGGCCATGCTGAATTTGTAAAAATACCAGCATCTTGGGTAGCTAGAATTCCTGATTCTATTTCAGATAAAGAAATAATGACTTTTGGAACTGCTGGATTAACTGCTGCATTAAGTATTAATGAGCTTATAGACAATGGAGTAAAACCAGAATCTGGAAGTATTTTAGTAACAGGAGCAACAGGAGGAGTAGGATCTATTGCTGTATCAATTTTAAGTAAAATTGGATTTAATGTAATTGCAATTTCTGGTAAAGAAGAAAAAACTGAATACCTAAAAAGAATTGGGGCTAGTGAAGTAATCTTAAGAGATACATTTAATGAAGAAGCAAAAAAACCAATGATGGGTGAAAAATACGCAGGTGTAGTTGACACTGTTGGTGGAGAAGTATTAGCTAATGCATTAAAATATATTAAATATGATGGAGTGGCGACTTGTTGTGGACTTACATCATCACATGAATTAAATACAAATGTTTTCCCTTTTATATTAAGAGGAGTAAGATTAATTGGAATTGATTCAGTTGAATGTAAATTAGAGAAAAAACAAGCTGCTTGGGAAAAAATCGCAAGTAAATGGAAAATTAGTACTTTAAATAGTATTACTAATGAAATTACATTAAATGAAATTAAAGATGCATATTCATTATTACTAGCAGGAAAAGCTGTTGGAAGATATGTTGTAAGAATAAAAGACTAAAAAAGAAAATAGCAGATTAATTTAATCTGCTATTTCACCATTTTCTATTTTTTGACTATAAATAGTCTCTTTTCCTGATTGTAAAATCTTTGCTTGTTCTATCCATTGATTGTTTTTTGCACAACCTGGATAATGTAAAAACTCTTCTATCCAATCACAATTTTTATTTGACCATTTTGATATTTGATCAAAATGATAGATACCTAAATTATTTAAATTATTTTCTATAATAGAATCAATACCTTTTATTTTTTGTAAATTATCTTTACCAACTAATCTAGGAGAACTTAAAACTAAAGGCTTATAATCAACTTGTGCATTTTTACGAAAAACAGGATTAATGGCAGGTTTTACTTTAGCATCTGACTTATTGTCATTATTTATGCTATTAGGATTATCAATATAATCAATTTTGGCATTTTTAGGCCTTCCAATTAAATACCCTGCAATAAAACCAATAATTGCAGCAATAAATAAATTTACTACAATTAATGAAGCAATTTCAAACATCAAACTATTCTCCTAAAATATTAAATTCAACTCTTCTATTAATCTCTGATAGACCATTCTCGTCATCTGCTGCTATTGGAAACTCTTCACCATAACCAACAGCTGTAACTCGATTTTTATCTATTCCTAATGAAATTAATACATCACGAACACTTGAAGCTCTATCTTGAGATATTTGCTTGTTTAAAGAATCACTACCTCTTGAATCAGTATGTCCTGCAATTTCAATTTTGAAACTTGGATTATCTTCCAAAATTTTTGCAATTTCCTTAACAACAATATTTGAATCTTCCGTTATTTTTGTACTTCTTCTTTCAAAATTAATTTTTTTACTTGATAAAAGCTTATTAATTGTTGATTGAATATCCTTTTTCTTTGATAAAGTAGGTGCCACATTAGCTGATTTTATTTTAGAGTTATTATCTGCAACTAAAGATGTATTTGTTTTATCATCTTTTATTACTTTATTATCAAGTACATGTTCCATTTTACTTATTACTTTATCCACATGATTCAATTCAGATTGAGGTAGAGTAATATTAGTTTTTAAATCAATTTTAACTCTTGAAAGAATTGAATCTAATAAATCTTTATAACTTGGATCTGTTAATTCTCCTGATAAAAAAACTTGATTATTAATTACAGTTAATTTTGAATTATCTGTGAAATAATCTTTTAAAGGCGTTACTAATAAAACTAAATCATCTAATAAAGATTTTTCAATAAGGCTCTTTGCATCATATTGATAATTACCTTCACGATTAATATTAAGAATATCTGCGATTTTTTTTGCATCGTTTTCATTTGCAAATGATCCACTCATTTCAATAAGACCATCTTTTTTAATTAGTTCTAAATTAAGAGCTTTAACTTCTTTTTGTTCATCATCAAATGAACTAAAAACTCTATTTTTAATGTCATTTAATTGATTTAAAAAATCTTTTTCATCATTTTTACTTGTTAGTGTACTTAAACTTTCGTTATCTGATAAATAACTCTTATAATCAAACTCAAAAATAGAAAAAATATTAAGAACAATAAAAAATATTAACAACAAAATTAATTTTTTAATCAACGACATCACAATCCTTCAAATATAGCTAGTTTAATTATAACTTCTAATTATTAAATTAGATTAAATTTTTCGCATTATACTCAATTAACATAGAAAGTATATATAAAACGAACTTATTGATTTGAATTAATTTAAAAATTTAATTTATTTGTTATAATTTAAACATAAATAATTTTTAAAGAGAATGCAATGCAACACATAATAAATTCAGCACAAACATGTCTAGACTGTAAAAAACCAAAATGCCAAACTGGTTGCCCAGTAGGTACGCCAATAGCAGAAATGATAAGACTTTTTTTGAGTGGAGATATAAAAGAAGCTGGACAAAAGGTATTTGATAATAATCCTTTATCAATCATCTGCTCACTTGTTTGTCCCCATGAAAAACATTGTGAAGGACATTGTATTTTAAATAAAAAACACACTCCTGTAAATGTAGGTGGAATTGAAAATTATATTTCAACATATTATATGAATTATAGAGAGTTTGAAAAACCAGAACAAAATGGAAGAAATATTGCAATTATAGGTTCTGGTTTTTCAAACTCTCTATAATTCATATAATATGTTGAAATATAATT
>CBFHMY010000125.1:0-2925 GCA_965657055.1 uncultured Aliarcobacter sp.
ATCAATGATATTTAAAATATCAGTTCTTATTATATTTTCAATAGGTTTATTTCCAATGTAAGGATAAGCATGATTCTCCATTACATTTACAACTTTTTTTAAAGTAGAATCTTCCCATTCATTTTTCATTTTAGATAACCATTTTTCAGAAATACTTTTGAAAGTGTTATCACTGTTTACACTTGATATATTTTTATCGATAATAGGATTTATTTTTTGTTTTAGAAGTTCTTTTGTTTTCTCTCTTAAAATTCTAGCTTCACTCAATGATGTATCAGGATAAACACCAAAGCTCATAGATTTTCTTTTATTTTCAAAAGTAAAGTCATATCTGAAAAATTTTGTACCATTTGTTTTTACAACTAAATATAAACTTTGTCCGTCACTCAATTTATATTCTTTTTCTTTTGGTTTAGATGATTTAATTTCTTTATCAGTAAGGGGTTTTACGACTTTTGGCATTTTTACGGTATCACTTTTAAATAAATTGTTTAGTACCGTCAAGATTACCGTAAAAAATCTTAGAAAGTATTAAAATTGATAAGAATTGTATAGAACGATTTAGAATATTGAGGCTCGATACAATTGAGCTTTTTAGATGAATTTGGAAGTTATGATTTTAAGTATTGGTGGAGATGTGCGGGATCGAACCGCAGTCTTAAAACAGTTCACATAAGCGTCTACATGCTTAGCAGAGTTGAATAATTTCACTTTACAACAGCTCAACTCCCCAGGCAATCATAAAGCTAAGATTTGGAATTTCTCCTTGAGTTTCAATCAACTCCCCAAAGATAATCTATCTAGTGTGAACCAACATTTATCTACATAGATAGAATCTGTAGTGTCAGTCTCCAAAAGACTCAAGCCCGAAGGCGAGTCAGTAAGTTTTTAAAACTTACGCAGCTTTTGCGTAAGCTGGAGCGTAATTTGTATTATTTGCGTCTAAAAAAAATGAACCGCGTAACGGCATGTTCAGGCCGACATGCAACTTATACTCACTGCTCTAATCGATACCAAGTCATCCCCATAACTTAAAAACGAAGTTTACAAAACAAATTATTAAAAGAATGTTAATTGTAATCAATATGTTACTAAAACCCAATTTAAAACTGTTTTATCCATTCTTATATTTAAAAATAGTACAATAATATATAAAAATATATCGGAGTGAATAATGAGTAAAAAAGGTATTTTAATTATCGGAGCAGGTGGAGTAAGTCGAGTAGCTACTGTAAAAAGTGCAATGAACATCGACACTTTTGAAAAGATTACATTAGCATCAAGAACAGTTTCAAAATGTGAATCAATAGCGGCTGATATTTTAAAAAATCAAGGTGTGCAAATTGATGTAGCTTCTGTTGATGCTGATAATGTGGATGAATTAGTAAAATTAATCCAAAAAGTTAATCCAAAGTTAGTATTAAATGTTGCACTACCATACCAAGATTTAACAATTATGGACGCTTGTACAAAATGTGGTGTTGATTATGTAGATACAGCAAACTATGAGCATCCAGATGAAGCTAAGTTTGAATATAAAGAACAATGGGCTAGAGATAATCAATTCAAAGAAGCTGGAATTATGGGATTATTAGGTTCAGGTTTTGACCCAGGTGTTACTGGAGTATTTTGTGCATATGCTCAACAAAATTTATTTGACGAAATTCACACTATTGATATTATGGATTGTAATGCAGGTGACCATGGTTACAAATTTGCAACAAACTTTAACCCTGAAATCAACTTAAGAGAAGTATCTGCAAATGGTAGATATTGGGAAAATGGACAATGGATTGAAACAACTCCACTTGAAATTAGAGTTGATCATGATTATCCAGAAATTGGAGTAAAACCTTCATATCTTTTATATCATGAAGAGTTAGAATCGCTTGTAAAAAACATCAAAGGTTTAAAAAGAATTAGATTCTTTATGACATTTGGAGATGCTTATATTCAACATATGAATTGTTTACAAAATGTTGGAATGTTAGGTATTGAGCCAGTTGAACATAAAGGAATGATGATTACTCCTATTGAATTTTTAACTACATTATTACCTGATCCAGCATCATTAGGACCAAGAACTGTTGGACAAACAAACATTGGTTGTATCATCGAAGGTATCAAAGATGGAAAAGCAAAAAAAGTTTACATCTACAATGTTTGTGATCACCAAGAGTGTTACAAAGAAACAGGAGCGCAAGCTGTAAGTTATACTACAGGAGTTCCTGCAATGATTGGTTCTAAATTACTTTATAAAGGTGTTTGGAAAAATAAAGGTGTATTTAACATCGAAGAGTTTGATGCAAAACCATTTATGGATGAGTTGATGACTCAAGGTCTTCCTTGGAAAATCCTAGAACTATAAATTAATTCTTTTTTCCATACTCAGCGTTGGAATAGAAGATTTTACAAACTCATTTACTAATGTAAACTCCTTTGTAAAATTTCTCTTCCTCCTTGATTATGAAAAAAATCTCTTAATTTAAACAATAATAAGGAGTTTGTGATGAAAAAATATATTTGTACCATATGTGATTACATTTATGACCCAGCAATAGGTGATCCTGATTCAGGGATTCAACCAGGAACTGCATTTGAGGATTTACCAGATGATTGGGAATGTCCAGATTGTGGTGTAAGTAAAGAGGATTTTGAGCCACTTGAAGACAAATAATTTAATAGTAGATAGTTTTGATAAACTACCAAGTCCAAGTTATGTATGTGAAGAAAAACTTTTAGAAAAAAATTTAATACTTCTAAAAAGAATTCAAGATGAAGCAGACGTTAGTATTCTTTTAGCACTAAAGGGTTTTGCTCTTTGGTCAACTTTTGATTTATGTAAAAAATATCTAAAAGGGTGTTGTGCTTCAGGACTTCATGAAGCAATACTTGCAAAAGAAGAGTTCGGAGGAGAAGTTCATA
>CBFHMY010000126.1:0-2677 GCA_965657055.1 uncultured Aliarcobacter sp.
TGAGAAAAAACATACTTATAGACTTGGTGGAAATACTTGCTTAGCTGGTGATATTATTGGAGACTATTCTTTTGATGAGCCTTTAAAAGTTGGAGATAAAATCATTTTTGAAGATATGATACATTATACAATGGTAAAAACAACTACATTTAATGGTGTAAAGTTACCATCAATTGTTGTAAAACATAATGAAGAATCTTATCAAATTATAAAAAACTTTGGATATAATGACTATAAAGTAAGACTTTCATAGGAGAATAGATGGGGCAAGATAGAAAGATTATTGATAATGAATTTTCAGATATGGAAGTTATAGATACAGAAAAATCAGTAAAACATGACTATAAAAACAAAACTAGAAAAAGAGAAAAGTTAGAAGAAAAAGAAGAAGATGGTAGTAAAAAAGTTCAGATCTGGGTTAGAAAAGAAACTTTAGATTATGAAAGAGAATTAACAAAACTTCAAATTGAACTTTTAAAATTACAAAATTATGTAAAAGATAATGGATTAAAAGTTCTTATGCTTTTTGAGGGTAGAGATGCTGCTGGAAAGGGTGGAACTATCAAAAGAATTACAGAACACCTAAATCCAAGGGGTGCTAGAGTTGTGGCTTTAGAAAAACCAAGTGATATTGAAAAAACACAATGGTATTTTCAAAGATACACAAAGTATCTTCCAAGTGCTGGTGAAATAGTAATGTTTGATAGATCTTGGTACAACAGAGCAGGTGTTGAACCTGTAATGGGATTTTGTACAACAGAAGAGCATCATGAATTTTTAAGAGAAGTTCCAGAATTTGAAAAAATGTTAGTTAAATCTGACATAATTTTTTTAAAATACTATTTTTCAGTATCAAAAAAAGAGCAGGCAAAAAGATTTAAAAAAAGAGAAATAGATCCTTTAAAACAGTATAAACTTTCTCCTGTAGATAAAGAATCTCAAAATCTTTGGGATAAATACACAATTGCTAAATTTTCAATGTTAATGGCTTCAAATACAGACATCGCCCCATGGACTGTAATTAAAAGTGATAATAAGAAGAAAGCTAGATTAAATTGTATTAAACATATTTTATCAAATGTAAATTATACTAATAAAACAGATGATAATTTATTTGAAATTGATAATGAAATATTAACTACGGGTACAGAAGAAATAGAAAATATGGAACAAGATAATAAATTTGCGAGGCTATCTTAATGAATTTGAGTGATTTTGAAATGACAACTTATAGTGGCTTATACGTTTCTAAAGAACCACATGTCAAATATGGAAAAAAATATATTACAAGATTTCAACATGATAAAAAAAGATATGTAAAAGTTTTAGGTTATAGTTTAAGAGATAAAATGAGTGTAAAAAATGCATTTGATTTAATGCAAACGTTCAAAGATTCCATAATTGAAGAAGCAATTGAAACAGTAATTGAAAAACCAGAAGAAAAAATTGTAGTACAGGAAAAAAAAGTGCCAACAAAAGATAATGCAGAATTAGCAAAACTCAAAGAAGAAAATGATTTTTTTAAAGCTTTATTAGGTGATTATAAAAAGTTAAAGCCAGAAGTTTTAGCTGAAGGAATTCAAAAAATACATGATTTAGATGCTTTAAAAAAGTATCAAATTGAGCTTATAAAACTTCAAAATTATCTAGAAAAAGAGAATAAAAGAATGATTATTCTTTTTGAAGGAAGAGATGCATCTGGAAAAGGTGGAGCTATTAGAAGAATTACTAGATATATGAATAATAAGCATTATAGAATAGTAGCTCTTGGAAAACCTGGTGATACTCAAAGAAAACAATGGTTTTTACAAAGATATATTGAACATTTTCCAACAGGTGGAGAAATAGTTATGTTTGATAGATCTTGGTACAATAGAGCTATGGTTGAACCTATTTTTGGATTTTGTACACCTGAAGAACACGAAATTTTTATGGAAGATGTTGTTAATTTTGAGCAAGATTTAGTAAGACAAGGAATGATTTTAATTAAACTTTATTTCTCAGTTTCTAAAGAAGAGCAAAAAAGAAGATTTGATAGAAGAATTGTAGATCCTTTAAGACAATGGAAATTTTCAGAAGTTGATATGCAAGCACAAGATTTATGGGATGAATTTTCTGAAAAAAAATATGAAATGCTTAGACGAACAACTTCAAGAGCTGCACCTTGGCATATTGTAAGAAGTGATGATAAGCATAAAGCTAGACTTGAAGCTATGAAAATTATTTTGAATTCTGTTGATTATGATGGAAGAAACTATTCTTTGGATTTTGATCCAAATGAAGCTATTAATATCTCTGTTCAAAAAGAACTTTTACAAATGAGAAAATCAAAAGATTATTAGTCTTTTTGATTTACCAAGGATTTGAAATGGAATCTTCATTTGAAGATTCCATTTTTTTTAGTAAAGAATTTGTTTTTTGATTTTCTAACTGTTTTAGCCATTTCCTGACTTTCTCATTTTTACCAAAAATCCAATTTTTCTAAAAGTGATATCCCTTATTAAAGGGCTTTATAGACTATAAAATTCATAAAAGTGTGTGTCTCATAGTCTAAAATCTGCTACAATTTTAGTATGAGTTTACATATTAGGCAGAAGAAAAATAGTAGTGGAACAATTAGTATTCAGATTATTGTATCCTGGTAGTGAGTTATATTTGATTGATTATCTTGAATATT
>CBFHMY010000127.1:0-1544 GCA_965657055.1 uncultured Aliarcobacter sp.
AAGTATTCTCTTTTTTACCAATAGGAGGTAAAAGCATTGTTAACTCACCTGAGTTTAAAATAAACAGACAAAAAGTATCGTTCACTATTGTATAAAATCCAGTAGCTGTTGAAAGCCAAATATAATTCCCTGCAAAAGTATAATCACTAACATCTACATTTATTAAATTTAGGTACTCATCCATAGTAGCTTTTGCTTTTAAATCAAAGTGCTTTAAAGTGTAATTGCTTATTGTCAAAGTTGACATTTTATTTTATTCCTTAAGAAAATTTTTGAAATTATACATCTGTTTTTTCTTTTTGCATCAAATTTCTTTCAAATTTATTCTAAGTACCTATTTATCAATATTATGAGATAATCAAACAAAATTAAAAGGCATATTTATGAGTGATTGGCAAGTTTATTTGATGATGTTTGCAATAGTATCTTTAATGTTACTTGGTAAAAAAATGATGTTTTTTGATGACTCAGAAAAAAAACCAAAGGATAAAAATTGATTAATCCAAGAATTATTGATTATATATTTACATCTGCTTCGATTCAAAGATGGAATGATTATCCAAGAATGGTTGAGCTTGTTGAATTAGATAAGCAAGCCCATAAATTTATAATTGCATATTTTATTGCTAAACTTGAAAAAGATATAAACTATACTCACTTAATAGAAGCTGGAATATTTGAATTCTTAAGACGTGTTGTTGTAACAGATATAAGACCTGATGTTTTTAGAAAAGCCTTACAAAAAAAATCAAAAGAGATTAACTCATGGGTTATATCAAAACTTGCTCCTTCATTAAAAGATATAGATAATGGAAACTTTTTACAAAAATTTCAAGAGTATTTAGAAAATCCTCAAATGTATAAAAAAGAGAGATTTATACTAAAAGCTGCTTCATATTTAGCTACTAAATGGGAGTTTTCAATTGTATATCAAACAAGTCAATTTTTAAATGATATTGAGGATGTTAAAAAAAGTGTAGATGAAGAGATTGAAGATTATTATGAGTTAATTGGTGTAAGAAAAATTGCACTAAATAAAAAACTGGCAAAAATTATAGATCTAAGTGGAAGATTAAGATTTCAAAAAAGATGGGCACAAACACCAAGAGTTCCTGAGACTTCAGTTTTAGGACATATGTTAACAGTTGCAATTTTTGGATACTTTTTCTCTATTGAAGTTAATGCTTGTGATAAAAGATTACAAAATAATTTTTTTACAGCCCTATTTCATGATTTACCAGAAGCTTTAACACGAGATATTATAACACCTGTTAAATACTGTGTAGATGAGCTTTCAGATATCATAGCTGAGTATGAAATTGAGAAAATTGAAGATGATATTCTTCCAAATATTCCAGATATTTTACATGATGAATTTTCTTATATACTTGGACTTTATGATGGTGTAAAAGAAGAGTTTGAAAATAAAATTTATGAAGATAAAATTCAGATTGTAGAAGATGTATCAAAATATAATTCAGATAGATACAATGCAATAGATGGGCTTGCATTAAAACAATGTGATAAATTATCAGCATTTGTGG
>CBFHMY010000127.1:1551-2437 GCA_965657055.1 uncultured Aliarcobacter sp.
ATCAAAATATAATTCAGATAGATACAATGCAATAGATGGGCTTGCATTAAAACAATGTGATAAATTATCAGCATTTGTGGAAGCTAGTTTATCAATCTCACATGGTATAAAATCAAAAGAATTAATAAGTGGTAAAAAAGAGATTTTAAAAGGACTAAAAGTAGTTCAAGGTATTGATTTTAAAGCCATAGCAACACAAATTGACTATGAATTTGGAACAACTGGACAAACGCAAGTTAGAATGGATTTTGATTAAAATATAGCTTAGAAGCTATATTTTAAATTTACATATCCATATCTTCCTGGATCGTTAAATAGTACTCGTTCAGAACTAACTATTGCATATGTAATATCTTGATAAGTATTTGTTGAATTATATACTTTATCAAATAGATTATCAACTCCAAGAGTTAAACCTATATTTTTATGTAGTTGATTTGTATATTTTAAATTAAATACGGCATAACCAGCTAACTCTTGCTCTTTTGCTGAGCTGTCATAACTATCCCAACTATCAACAGCTACAACTTCAGCTGTGTATTTAGCTTTTGCTTGTTCATAATTTAATGCTAAGTTTGCTTTTAATGGTGGGATTTCTGCTAAATCTTTATCTGCATAATCACCATCTTTTTTACCTCTTTGATAAGCCATTCCATAATCAAGTGATAAATTTTCTGTCATAAAATAGAATCCAGATATATCTAAACCATATACTTTTGCATCAACATTATCAAATCTTGTAACAGTAGTAGTGGGTGTTGAATTATAAGAAGTATTATATATATAATCTTTTAATACTGAATAGAATAATTTTGGTCTAATATTAAAAGATCCAATAGTTTTATCAAATCCGATATCAGCTTCATAGTTTTTTGTTTGATCTAAA
>CBFHMY010000128.1:0-2328 GCA_965657055.1 uncultured Aliarcobacter sp.
GGAATTATAGATGTTCCATATTCTCCTCATATTATCAATCACAATGAAGTCGTAACTGTACGAGATAAAAATAAAAACATTAGAATCATTAAAAAAGGAAATCTTCCAATAAGTGATAGATGTTTTGAGTATGAAAAATCTCAATGTGATTTAAACAAAGATGCTTCATCAATAGTAAATGATATTATTCATGATATAGGAATTATGCAATGAGCCAAAATAAATTATTAATAGACATTGGAAGTACTTATTTTAAAGTTTGTGCTAATAATCAAGTTGAACAACATTTTAGAGATTTTAATAAAGATATTTATGATGATCTAATATCAAAATGTTCTGATACTATAACTAAGTTTAAAAAAGATGAAGTATTTATTTGTTCATCGGCAAATGGTGGATTAACAACACTTATTATTGGAGTTACTAACTCTTTTTCACTAAAATTTGCAACAAATATCGCTTATAACTCAGGTATTAATATTATAAATACTGTTTTATATCAAGATATAGATACAACTTCAATTCCTAGTGATTTAATTGATGTTGTAATAATTGTTGGTGGAATTGATAGTGTTGATAGCGTATTTGATGATAAACTATTTAACTATTTAGCTAACTTAAACTACTCAAATGTGGTTTTTGCTGGAACTGTTAAAGACAGAGATTATTTAAGCTCAAAAATTGAAAATTTAGTAATCATAGAAAATATTATTAACAATAAACTTCATGTGGTAGAAGAGCCTTTAAAAAACTATTTAACAAATCTTTATCAAGCTGATATTGAAGGTAAAGAAGATATTAAACATCTATATAATTTAACATCTAATCAGATTTATTCAACTCCATATATTGTAAATAAAACTCTTCCATTAATTGATAGCAAATTTGCAGCTGTTAATCCATTTATTTTAATAGATATTGGAGGAGCTACTACAGATATTCACTATTCTAAAGACTTATCATTTGATAATATGGTAACTGAAAATGAATATGATAGATTGGTATTTAAAAAACTTGGTGTTTTTAAATCAAAAGAATCTTTAATCTTTGCTGCTAAAAACAATGAATTTGTTTATGAATTATTAGCACATTTAAAAGTTACAGAGAATATTTTTAATGAAGACTCACCAAAATCTTTACGAATTTTAATGCAATTAGCAATTTTCTTAGTTTTATATAAAGTTTCTGAAGCTCATCCTTTATATATAAAATTAAAGTTAAATCTACTAAAATCAATTGTATTAACAGGTGGTATAACAAAAGTATTAAGTTTTGAAGAAGCTGAAGATATTATTTCATTTTTCTATAAAAAGATTTTAACTTCGGATATTCACCCATCAATCATCATGGATTCAAATTATGATATTTGGACACTTGGTATTACACAACAATAAAAAGGGAAAATATGTCAATTAATTGTATTAGAACATTAATAGAAGATGCAAATGTATCAAATCCAAATAAAACTGCATTAGTTTTTGGAAATGAAAAATTAACTTATGGTGAACTTTTTACTAAAGTAAATCAAATAGCATACTATTTAGCTGAGCTTAATTTTCCAAAAGGAAGTAGAATTGGTCTTTATTCAAATAAAGGAATAGACCAAGTTATAGCTATTTTAGCTATTTTATCTACTGATTATGTACTTGTTCCTTTAACAAAATTACTGAAATCAGAACAAGTTGAATATATTATTGGTGATTGTGATATTAAATGTATTATCACAGATAAAATTAAACTTGAATCAATTGAAGAGATTAAATTTGATGGACATATAATTTCATATGAAACTAGCCATAAAGATTTACCATCATTTGAAGAGATTTATAAATATTATAATAAACCATATTCTTGTGATGTAAGCGGTCATGGAAATGCTGTTATTACTTACTCTTTTGGATTAAGTGGAAAACCAAATGGTATTGTAATTTCACATAGAAATTTAATTGATTCTGCACGTGTTGTATCTCAATATTTACATTTAGAGCAAGATGATGTAATTTCAGGACTTTTAATATTTAATCTTGATTATGGTTTAAATCAAATTTTCTGTTCTTTATATAAAAGAGCTACTTTAGCACTTCATAGATTTGTATTGCCAAATGATTTTTTCAACCATATTATAAATGATAAAATTACAGTATTACCATTAATGCCAATTAATATATCAGATATGTTTGATGAAGATGAACATAGACTTCCAAGTGCTGAGTTATTAAAAAATGTAAGAATTATTACTTCTTCAGGTGGAAATGTTACTGCTAAAATGATAAAAGATCTTGAAAAATATTTTGCAAATGCAAAGTTTTATTCAATGCATGGATTAAC
>CBFHMY010000129.1:0-2168 GCA_965657055.1 uncultured Aliarcobacter sp.
TGATTTTAGGAAAAGATATAGTTGGAAAACCATTTATTACAGACCTTAAAAAACTTCCTCACTTGTTAATAGCAGGAACTACTGGTTCTGGAAAATCTGTTGGAATTAACTCAATGATATTATCATTGCTTTATAAAAATTCACCAGATAATTTAAAGCTTGTAATGATTGATCCAAAAATGCTTGAATTTTCAATGTATAACGACATTCCACATCTTTTAACTCCTGTTATTACAAAAGCAGGAGATGCTATAAATGCCTTAGCAAATATGGTTTCAGAGATGGAAAGACGTTATACATTAATGTCAAAAACTAAAACTAAAAATATCGAAAACTATAATGATAAAGCAAAAGTAGAAGGTTATGACACAATGCCTTATATAGTTGTAGTTATTGATGAGTTAGCGGATTTAATGATGACAAGTGGAAAAGATGTTGAGTATTCAATTGCAAGACTTGCACAAATGGCAAGAGCTAGTGGAATTCACTTAATAGTAGCAACTCAAAGACCATCTGTTGATGTTGTAACAGGACTTATTAAAGCAAATTTACCAAGTAGATTATCTTATAAAGTAGGGCAAAAAATAGATTCTAAGATTATTCTAGATTCTATGGGTGCTGAATCATTACTTGGAAAAGGTGATATGCTATTCACACCTCCTGGAATGTCTGGACTTGTGAGAATTCATGCTCCTTGGTCAACCGAAACTGAAATAGAAAAAGTTGTTGATTTCTTAAAAGATCAAAGAGTTGTTGAGTATGATATGAATTTTATAAAAGATAGAAATACTCAAAGTTCACTAAGCTCTTCAAATACAACAGAATTAACAGAATTTGATGAATTATATGAAGATGCAAAAGAAATAGTATTAACAGAGAAAAAAACATCAATCTCATACATTCAAAGAAGACTTAGAATTGGATACAATAGAGCTGCAACTATAGTTGAACAACTTGAGCAATCAGGTATTTTATCAGAAGTTAATGCTAAAGGAAATAGAGAAATATTAGTTTAGTATTGTTACTTTTTGTTTATATTGATATAATATGTTTATAAATATAAACAGGGAGTAATTTTGATAAATATATTAATGATAGAAGATGATCTTGAATTTGCTAATACTTTAATTAAATATTTAAGACAATATAATATCGAAGTTACTAATTACGAAACACCAGAGCTAGGAATCTCAGCTCTGGCACTTAAAAAATTTAATCTAATTATACTTGATTTATCTTTACCTAATATAGATGGAATAGAAGTTTGTAGATTAATTAGATTACGTTATGAAACCCCAATTATTATATCAACGGAAAGAGCATTTTTAGGTGATAAAATAGCTTGTTTTTCTTATGGTGCTGATGATTTTATGTCAAAACCATATGATATGCAAGAATTGATTTTAAGAATAAAAGCAATTTTAAAAAGATCTAATCACCAAATAAGTGATAAATACGATACTTTAAATAAAAAACAAATTTTTACTTTTGATGAATCAAAAATGGAAATCTATAAAAATAATGTTTTAGTTGAATTAACTAATGCAGAATATTTTATTTTACAATATATGATTCAAAAGAGTGGTTTTGTAATATCAAGACAAGAATTACTTTCTAATGTTGATTCAATCAAATATGAAAGCTCATATAAAAGTATTGATGTTTTAGTAGGACGTGTTAGATCAAAAATTGAAGAAAATTCTAGAAAACCTAAATATATAATATCAATTAGAGGAGTAGGGTATAAATTAGTTAATCAATAATATATTTCTATTATAAATGTAATTTAATATTTACTTTTTATTTACTTTTCTATACCCTATATTTACTTATAAAAGTTAGAATTTAGTATTATTTATAATATAGGAGTATATTATGGCAACAACAAGTTCTGTAACAACAAACTCAGCGACAGATGCATATGGAAATAGTTATACAACAGCTGTTAGTAACGACGCATTAGGAAGTTCTGATTTTATTACCTTAATGCTTACGGAGATAAAACTTCAAGATCCAACAAATACAGTTGATTCAGCTTCAATGCTTAGTACACAGTTACAATTATCTACTCTTGATGCAAATACAGCAACCGTTGAGGCAATGAAATCTTTACAGTCTACTTTTGAACAATCAGCACTTGCAAGTTCAGCTAATATCATTGGTAATAT
>CBFHMY010000130.1:0-1912 GCA_965657055.1 uncultured Aliarcobacter sp.
TAATTCAAATATTTCCTGAGCTTTCAACCCAAGAATACTCTCACCAAACACGCTCGCACACGCAGTAGTAATAATTGCTGTATCTCACTCAAATGACCATTTCTTTATAACATTATTTTCGAGAATAATATATACCTTCAGATCATCTCAACAAGTTCTATTTTCCTCCCAAAATGAAACATCTGGGTTTTCTAAAACTCACTTATTTGGTGGTGTTTTACTATAGTATGTAATCGTTTCATTATACATTATTTCAAATCTTTAAGTGCTTTTGTAAGTATTTCACAACCACCACATTTTACGTTTAAAACTTCGAATGTTTGTTTCATTTTTATTCCTTATTTTCCTTTTAATTTAATACTTTAAAGGTAAAATTTTTATATACTAAAATTATAACAGTTTCGCTCTTAGTTTTTATTTTATATGTAAGAAGATTTTATATTTTGTGATAAGGTAAATTGAGGTAGAACAAATAGGAAAAAAAGAGAAGAAAATCTTCTCTTTTTATTTTTTTAATATTGGAAATTATCCAATAATTGCGTTTAATGTTGCAGATGGTCTCATAGCAGCTGATGTTTTAGCATCATCTGGTAAGTAGTAACCACCCATATCAACAGTTTTACCATGTGGTGCAACTAATTCAGCAACGATTTTATCTTCGTTTTCAGTCATAGCTTTTGCTATTGGAGCAAATTCAGCAGCTAAATCAGCATCAGCAGTTTGTGCAGCTAATTCTTGAGCCCAATACATAGCTAAGTAGAAATGAGAACCTCTATTATCAATTCCACCTAATTTTCTTGATGGTGATTTGTCATTGATTAAGAATGTTCCAGTTGCTTTATCTAATGTATCAGCTAAAACTTTCGCTTTTGGATTATTTTGAGTATTTCCTAAGTGATCAAAAGAAGCAGCTAATGCCATGAACTCACCTAAAGAATCCCATCTTAAATAATCTTCTTCAGCAAATTGTTGAACGTGTTTAGGAGCAGATCCACCAGCACCTGTTTCAAATAATCCTCCACCTTGCATTAATGGAACGATTGATAACATTTTTGCAGATGTTCCTAATTCTAAAATTGGGAATAGGTCAGTATTATAATCTCTTAAAACATTTCCAGTAACTGAAATTGTGTCAAGTCCTGCTCTCATTCTTTCTAATGATTTTAAAGTAGCATCAACAGGAGTCATAATAGAAATATCTAATCCAGATGTATCGTGATTTGGTAAGTATTTATTAACTTTTTTAATCATTTCAGCATCGTGAGCTCTTGCTGGGTCTAGCCAGAAAATTGCAGGAGTATTAGATAATCTAGCTCTTGTAACTGCTAGTTTAATCCAGTCTTGAATTGGAGCATCTTTAGCTTGACACATTCTGAAAATATCACCTGTTTCAACGTCAAAACTAAATACAGTTTCTCCAGCTTTATTTGTAACAACGATTTTTCCATTTTGTGAAGCTTGGAAAGTTTTGTCATGTGAACCATACTCTTCAGCTTTTTGAGCCATTAAACCAACATTTGGAACAGTTCCAATTGTTTTAACATCTAATGTTCCATTTGCTTTACAGTCATCAATAACAGCTTTGAAAGATTGTGCATAACATCTATCAGGAATCATTGCTATTGTATCTTCTTCTTTATCTTCAGCATTCCACATTTTCCCACCACCTTTAATCATAGCAGGCATAGAAGCATCAACGATAACGTCTGATGGTACATGTAAGTTTGTAATTCCTTTAGCAGAATTAACCATTGCAAGTCTTGGTTGAGATGCATAAACAGCTGCAATATCAGCTTCGATTTCAGCTTTTTTAGCTGCATCAACTTTGTCTAATTTAGAGTATAAATCACCTAAACCATTGTTGAAGTTAACACCTAATTCTTTAAATAAATCAGCATGTTTAGCAATTAAA
>CBFHMY010000131.1:0-1837 GCA_965657055.1 uncultured Aliarcobacter sp.
AAACCTCGAAGCTTTAAAATTAAAACTTAGAAATTTAGGTTATCCTCTAAGTACAGATGAACTAAGTGGCTTTGAAAAAGCAGCAACAACTGCGAAAAGCTTCGTTTCTTGCGCTATTGGTAAATTTGACGTAGCAACAAATAAATAAAAGAGAATCTTCTCTCTTTTATAAATAACAAAATAAAAACCCTCCATTTGCACACCTTATAAACAATTTATAACTCTATTTTAGATAAAATCACCCACTTTATGAAAACAAATAAAATCTAGTAAATTTAGGTAGAAAATATGAAAGTAGTTACAGGCGTAGTTGGTAATGATATTCACGTAGTTGCAAACAGACTTATTGATATATCATTACAAGCAAGAGGATTTGAAGTATTTAATTTAGGTGTTAATACATATCTTGAAGAATTTATAGATGCAGTTATTGAAACAAATGCAGATGTATTATTAATCTCTTCATTAAATGGTGAAGCTGAGGGTTGGTGTAGAGAATTAGGTATTTTGAAATCTAAATATAAAAACTTAAAAGATGTAGTATTTATGATTGGTGGTAATTTAGCAGTTGGTGAAGGAGACGCAAGTGTTCTTGTACCAAAGTTTAAAAATTATGGATTTGATTTAGTATTTCACCAAACAGATTTAAACACAGGATTAGATGAATTAGAAAAATATTTAAAGGAGAGAAATTGAGTTTACTTCAAGAAGAACGAAATATAATCGTTCAAAATAAGTATGCAGATAATTTTGATTTTGCAGAAATTGAAGAGTTTATAAAAGGCGCTTCAAAAAATCTATTTATTTCTCATCACTTTAAGAACAAACAAAAGATGTTAGTTCAACCAAGAGGTGGATTTCCAACTTATAAAAAAATGTTTTCATTGTATGAATTTTTTAATGAAGCAAATGTTGATGTATTACCTTGTACTATTGATTCAAATACAAGATTAAATGACTATGCAACATCTGCAAAAATGCTAAAGCTTTCAGAAGAAAATGAAGTTGATATGTTAAATGGTTATCCACTTGTAAATCATGGTTATAGAACATCTAGAAAAATGATGACTCATTTTGATAAACCAATTTCATTAAGACATGGGACACCTGATGCTAGACTTTTAATTGAAACAGCATTAGCTTCTGGTATTTTTGAAATTGAAGGTGGTCCAATTACATATCTTTTACCATATTCAAAAAACTTTCCTTTAGATAAAGCATTTATGTATTGGAAATATGTAGAAAGAGTTTGTGCAAACTATTCAAAACTAAATGAACCAATTAATAGAGAATCATTTGGACCACTAACAGCAACTTTAGTACCACCTTGTATTACTATTGTTATTCAACTTTGTGAAATGCTTTTATCACTTGAAGAAGGAGTAAAATCTTTTTCAGTATCATTTTCTCAAACAGGATCAATGATTCAAGATATAGTAACAGCAAATGTTTTAAGAAAAATGGCAAAACATTATGCAGAACAAATAGGATGTGGTGATGCAATGATTAATCTAGTTTATCACCAATGGATGGGAGCGTTTCCTTCAAATAAAGATTATTCAGAGTCATTAATTAATACTTCAACTGTAATTGCAGCAATGGTGCGAGCTGATAAAATCATTACAAAAACAAGAGATGAAGCATTTGGTATTCCTACACGAGAATCAAATGCAAAAACAGTTGCAAATACTCAATATACATTAAGAATGTTACAAGGAATTCCAGTTGTAACTGATGAGCAAGAAGAAGAAATTGTGACAGAAGAAGTAATGGCTATTATGGAGGCTGTATTTAATGATAAAGCTGACACATTATGGAGAAAAGTATTTAACTGTAT
>CBFHMY010000132.1:0-1132 GCA_965657055.1 uncultured Aliarcobacter sp.
ATGTTATTTACAAATGAGCATGGAGAAGTTTGTCCTGCTGGTTGGGTAAAAGGTGACGAGGGAATGAAAGCTTCTACTGCTGGTGTTGCTGAGTACTTAGGTAAAAACGAAGGGAAATTATAAGATGAGTAAATATATAGAAGTAACAACAGAAAATATTGATGATGTAATAAAAAGTGGCGTAGTATTACTAGACTTTTGGGCTACATGGTGTGGACCTTGTAGAATGTTATCACCTGTAATTGATCAATTAGCAATTGATTTTGATGGAAAAGCAAAAATTTGTAAAGTAAATTCAGATGATCAACAAGACTTAACTGTTAAATATGGTGTAAGATCAATACCAACTCTAATTTTCTTAAAAGATGGAGAAGTTGTAGATCAAATGATTGGTAGTTCTGCAAACAAGCAAACAATTACAGATAAAATCAACTCTTTATTATAAATTTAATTAGGATAAAACTCACATTCTAAAGTTTAGAATGTGAGTTTTAAAGAATTTATTCTATTTCTACTGGTAAAGTAATTGTTACTTCTGCACCACTATATTTTCTATCATTGTAGGTAAAATTTATATTAGATATATCAATTGTTCCGTTCATTCTCTCTACTATTAAACTATATGTAATATAAAGACCTAAGCCTATTCCTTGTCCTTGATATTTATTTGTAACATATGGTTCAAATAATCTATTAATAACTTCTTCTGATATTCCTTTTGCATTATCTTTTACTGTTATAATTACTTTATCATCTAAAGTTGAAGTTGATATAAATATGAGTTTATTTTCTATTTTCTTTTCATTTAAAGCAGCTTTTGAATTATTAAAAATATTAATAAAACATTGAATTAACTCATTTTCATATCCATCAATTTTTATATCTTTTTCTAAATCTAATATAATGGTAATATGATCATTAATTATTAATGCTCCAATTAAATTTAAAAAATTATCTATTGTATTTTCTAAATCAAATATTTTTTTACTATTATCATTATCAATAAAATTCCTAAAATTATCAATTGTTTTAGAAATAAATTGAACATTTGTATCTATCATAAAACAATTTTGTCTAAATTCTTCATCTTCTAATAAACCATACTCTTTTTTTAGTACCATTCCTGTTGCTA
>CBFHMY010000133.1:0-1080 GCA_965657055.1 uncultured Aliarcobacter sp.
GATCAAAAAACTCTTGAAGATACTATGAAAGACTTAGTTGATAATGAAAAATGTTGTTTAGTTGTAACAACAGGAGGGACAGGACCAGCAGCACGTGATGTAACTCCAGAAGCCACAGAAGCTGTATGTGATAGAATGATGCCAGGTTTTGGAGAATTAATGCGTGCTGAGTCTTTAAAATTTGTACCAACTGCAATTTTATCACGTCAAACAGCGGGGCTTAGAGGAAGTTCACTAATAGTAAATCTTCCTGGAAAACCAAAATCAATAAGAGAGTGTTTAGATGCAGTTTTTCCTGCAATTCCATATTGTATTGATTTAATGGAAGGTCCATTTTTAGTTTGTAATGAAGAAGTTATAAAACCTTTTAGACCTAAACAAAAATAAAAGTTTTTAAATACTCAAAATTCTACTTTAATATCTTTGATTATACTTTTATAATTTTTGGACAAATGAAGTTTTAACAATTGGAGGAGCTACTACCTTCAATTGTGTTATTTCTACTACTTTATCTTTTGTATGTAAAATTACAAGAGATTTTATATCATTGATTAGATTGAAAATACCCCTTTTAGAAAATGTTAGACAAAATTTTATAAAATTACTTATTTTTTATCAATTAATTTCCACAAAATATAAGCCATTTACAATAAATTCCCATTTTTATAAAAATTATACTTTAAGTATATGTTGCTAAATTTTAAAGCCGTAAGTATAAAATAAGTTATTATATTATAAAATTAAATTAGTAGAAACTAGTTTCATAAAAGAGTTATGAAAACCAAATAAAGGCAGTTGTGGATTTTGTCTTTCATTCAATTTCTTGTTCGATCAAAGTCCTAAAGAAAAATAAAAAAAGGATTTATGCATGCTTAATTCAACAAATAAAACATCCCAAGAACCTAAAGGTAAGTCAAGTGTAGTGGAAACAATACAATCAAAATTCCCAAGTGCATATACCATACTTTTTGGACTAATTATATTTATGGCAGTACTTACTTGGATTGTTCCAGCAGGTCAATACGATAGAGTTAATAATGAAAGTTTAGGTAAGAGTGTTCCTGTTCCTGGTACATATAA